>JAFZJT010000263.1 GCA_017553815.1 Clostridia bacterium | reverse complement strand
TATCGTCGTTCTCATCGGCCTGCATCGCATAAAGGGATATGGTGATGATCTCCGAGTTTTCGATACAATCGGAAACATACTGCTTGCGCCGTTCCTCGCGGCGATGCTGTTTCAGATACTCCGGCGTGACTTCAACGAATTCGTCTTCGCCTCCGTCCTCATGGCGGCTTGTCCTCATAAAGCGTTTTTTACTGCCTTCTTCCGTCCTCAAGTAATCGAGCGCTTCCTTTCCGGACAGTTTAATAAAACGCCTTGTTCCGTCTGCGGATGCAAAGCTTCCGTTATCATTTTCTATGTAGTAAATAGCCATTTTCGTGATCTCCTTTGGTCTGAATTTGATTGTGGGATCAAATTCGAAGATCACGGATAAGCCGCTATGTAGCAAAGCCAACATAAAAGCATAGGAGTCCTTTCCGCCTGTTTGGTCCGAAGGACACAAAGCGCTGACGTTAGGACTCCCGATGCTGCCTGAATGAAGGGGTGCAGTTTACAAAGGGTACCCATACTGCTTTTCAAAACGATCAATGGTTTTTCTTCAGCGTATTTGTATCCTTCGCCCTTGTACTTCAGGCAATGAATATTTTGTTGTGTGTTTTAATGAAAAAGGCCGCCGACAAGGGAACATATACAGCGTTTACTGTACTGTTCTTCCTTGCCGGCGGCCTCTCACGTATATCTGGACTAACTGCCGGGTGTGTTCGGGCAGTCTATGCCGCCACACGGTCAACCGATTGGGAGAAGGACTTATGCAGTCTATTTCATCTCAGCCTTTCCGTCTTGCTGCCGTTGATTCAATTGTTTGAGCCGCGCTCGGATGCTTTACTCTACTCAAACGGTTATCGTTATCGTAGGTATAGATTGTTGTCCATATGGAATCCCCGATCTTGCATACCAGCTTGGTCGGATTGTTGTTAAGATCATATTCATATTTATAACTTGCCGGTGCAACAACACACTTTCCTGCAAATTTCTCTTTTATTACTTGTTTTTCTTTTCCAACATTCCGTCTTTAAGCTCCATTACCGTTTCCGCGCGCGCGGCTATATCCGCATCGTGGGTGATGAGTATCACGGCGCGACCCTTCTTATGCTCGTGATCGAGAAGGTTGAAGATTATTTCTCTGTTCTTCGTATCGAGGTTGCCTGTCGGCTCGTCCGCGAGGATGAGGCACGGATCGAGTATCAGCGAGCGTGCGATAGCCACGCGCTGCTTTTCGCCGCCGGAAAGCGTTGTTACGCGCTGAGAAAGCAGCGGAGCGATGTCCAGCAGTTCAACGAGCGAATCGAGATCGCCCTTATTGCCGCGCCCGCTGTAGAGCGTTGGCATAAGGATATTCTCATAGCAGGTCAGCGTCGGTATGAGGTTATAGCTTTGGAATATAAAGCCGATGTTATTAAGACGGAGCTTTGCGTAATCCGTATAGTTGCGGATAAGCGTGCCGTTGAAACGGTATTCGCCCGAATCGTAGCTTTCGAGCAGTCCGAGAATGTTCAAAAGCGTCGATTTGCCGGAGCCGGATTTGCCGATAATCGTTATATAGCTTGAATTATCCACGGCAAGGTTTATATCCGTCAGCACGGGGCGCAGATAGGCTTTTTTGAGATGGTTTATCTCTATTTTGAGTTCGTTCATATCAATCGTTCGCTCCCGAAACCGCGCGGTAGCCCGTATCGAAGTATTCGCCCTCGTTCACGCCCGTCACGCATACCACATTGCCGTTATCATAACCGACTTCGACCTTGACCTCCTCTATAAAGAAGCCGTCCTCCGTGACCTTTCGCGCATACCAGTCCTTGGAGCCCGCTTCCTTTTGGTAGAGGCATCTCGGATCAAGAACGAGCGTTGAAAGATACGCTCTGCCCGTAAGCAGCTTCAATTCCTTGATTTCCATGCCGTAGGCGTAATAATCGGAATCAACGGCAAGACGCACCTTCGTTCTGCCTTCGGGATCCTTCGTGAGCGCGGTATAGGTAAGCTCTACCTTTTCTTCGTCCTCGGTGGTCAGCTCATCGCCCGCGCGCTTGATGGCGGAGAGCGTCTTATCGTTCACAAAGCACTCGATCTCAACAGGCTCAAGCAGTTTGACCTTGATGAACGGGCTTTCGGAATAGGTGTCCATCTCGGCAATAATGCCGGTAAGGCTGCTCTTTATCTCCTTGCCGTTATATGTGCCGATGACCTGTCCTTCGCGCATTTCGTCGCCGGAGCTCACCTCCCAGCGGGTCTTGGAAGCGTTTTTCTTATCGAGCTCCATATATGAAAAACTGTTTGAAACGCAGACGCCCGAAACCGTGATGATCTCCCTGACGTCCATTCTCATTGCCATCGAAACCGTGCCGTACGCCGTTTCGCGGAACACCGGCACGGGCTTCGGCTCGTACTGCTTCATCTCCTCGTTCGATATTCCGTATATGAGGTATACGGGCGCAAGCAGCAGCGCGATAATAAGGATCCAAAATCCGCCCTTGAGTAAAGCTTTCAAAATTTTCATAACAGCCTCCTGTATTTATTTATTCCGCTTTAAGCTGATCGGCTATGCGTACCTGCGTGGAGCTGTACGCAAAGATCAGACTGAAAACGACCGTAAGTGTGAGTGTACAAACCGCGAACATCGCGACAGAGTACGGAGAGATATAGATAGTCCATATGAAATACTGCCCGAACTGATTCGGGGTTCGCTCATAGATGAACTTATAGACTATGAATATGTCCGCAACGAGCGCGACGGAAATGAGTATGTTCAATGCCATCACGCAAAGGCTTTCATATAGGAACTGCCGAACGATGCTCCATGCCGACGCGCCAAGCGCTCTTTTTACGCCTATCTCAAAGCGGCGCTCATTCAGCGCGTTTGCAAAGCAGGAATAAAGATTTATGCCGAGTATTATCAGCATCGCTCCGCATATGAGCGCTTTGGTGCGGTTCTCGGTTTTCATAACCAGATTCGCCATATCCTGCATTTCGTAAACGCTTATCGCGGGATCGATGCTCGGAAACAGAGCGTTTATCGTATTACTGACTGTTTCGGGATGATCCGAATGGACCATATAATTCGAGAACCAAACTACATCCGGCGCGGAGGCGGGATTCAGGACTTCGCCCGAAAGAAGCAGCTCCGGAACATAATCCCCGACGACTAAAGCACGACCTTCGGTAGATTCAAGATCGAGCTCGATCTCGCCGGAAGACGGTATCGTGCCAACCACGCGGAAGCTTCCGCCGTTCGGCAAATAAATGCTCCTGCCGTAATGTGGCAAAAGGGTTAATTTGAAGCGCTCCTTTTTATCGAGTTCAAACGCCCTGTACAGGGTTTCATCCACTATGATCTCGTCCGGGTCAAGGCGGATGCCCGTATGCTCCTTCCCGTCAAGCCAGTTAATCTCCGTCGGCATCCATGCCGTCGCTTCCGAATCGAACGAGTAAAACTCTGCGGCATACGAAGGGATGGACCAAACCATCGTTTCATGAGGCATAACGACCCGCTCTCCCGTTTCAAGCGTATAATCCATACCCAACAGCGAAATACTGCTCATATAATACATGAGCTGATATGAGGTTCCCTCTATTTCGTTCAGTTTTCGTGAAATGAGCCCGTCAAGAGCGGGCTCGCTTATGCTCTCAAAGGAAACCCGTCCTCGGTCGAAGGAGAAGGTCTGCTTGTATTGATTGTAATGTTGAGAATCAACAAAGCAAAGGTAGCCGAGCAGCAGAGTGAAGGAAAGCACTATCGTGACCGAAAGAAGCGCATAGCTCCTTTTGTTGCGGCCGACCATCTTTATTGAATGTGCTGTCACCTTAAACGGTTTCATTTACGCAGTCCTTTCCTTTACCGCCTCCAGCTCTCCGGCAGTTCAGCTAAATGGCGTTCAAAATTGGGCACAAAGAAATAACGCTTATACTCATCCATATTCGTATCTTCAAACGCAAGCAGATATGTTTCGGAGCAATTTTTTACTCTATCGAGCCAGCAGGGAACGACTATCGAACACTCCGCGCCGTCCGCTTCGTAATCCACAACCACAAATGCCGTTGCGTTTAACTCGTATTCCTTAAATCGCTCGCTATGCAGGAAAATATCCGCCCTCAAGGTCTGTCCCGCCGATACATCCAAGGGCATCTTTGCGTCCCAGTAAAAATCCTGCGCCGCCCCTTCGAGTCCGTCGAGCGTTACGTGCGCACCCAGCAGTTCCGCATCACTTCCGTAAATATGCACCTCGTTGATCGTCAGATCCTGGTTTGCCGTAAAGAAAAGCGCATCCGCAAGCCGGACGTAACCGCCGTTATAAGGGGAATCCAAAATAGCCATTACAGCAGCCATATTTTGCTGAATGCCATATGGTTTTGCCTTGAGCTCCTTGGGCAAGCTCTTATGGATTCTCCATTCTCCGAAATTGACCTCGTATTCCTCGCCGCCGATGCTGATCTTTGCGCTTGAAACCGTTTCCTCATAGAGCTCGGCTCGTGGCTCATAGCCGTCTATGTTTATATTTACATTGTAAACATAGAACTCCGGCAGATCATTTTCCGTAAGCAGCTCATAATCACCGAGGTATTGGTCGTGGGCATCTTTATATGGCTTTCGCGCGGCTTCTTCTTTGCTTTGTTTTTCAGAAAAATCCGTAATGTTTTCGGATTCTATCTCTGCAAGCTTCGCGTCCGCTTCGAGTTGGAGCTCATACAGCGCGCGCCAATCGGCGTCCCTCATGCACATATAATCATAGTACGACAAGCCCTGCAAAAAATTGTCTTTCGACCAGCTTCTGTATACGTCCGTACCGTTGTCGATCCTGATGCTGTGCGTCGTCTGCATAGGCAGTTCAACCTTTATTTCGGCTGTGGAGTATTCCTGCAAGGTAATGATGTCAAAATGCATGCTTCCAAAATAATTATCGTTGTAGATGTCGCAATCCTGGTTTGAAAGACCGATATATACCCGGCGCGTCGGATCCGGTGCGATAGGAGACTCGCCTGAATGTTGCGGCGGCGCACTTTGGTAAGGCTTATCGCTGAATGACGGCGACACGCTTGCGGAAGGACTGACTGTTGGATTTTCATTGGGAACATTCTTGTTTTGATTGCACCCGACCAAAGATACAATAAAAGCAACAGTAAACAGCATAATCAAACGAGACAGATTTTTCTTAAAAAGCATAGGTAGCTCCTCCACTCAATTTAGTATAAATGCATACCGGGTGGTCTGTAAGTTGAAACGACCCTGTATGCAAAATGTGTTTTCAGTTGATGGGCTGTTCACCGAGCGACATAAGATAGAGTCCTGTTATTACTCCGGAATACCCGACAGGAGCGCAGGCGAATGTTCCTGATTTAATGGTGCTTGATGCGCCGCCTCCGATCTTATAAACATGGTATTCGCCGCTTACTCCCAATACCGTAGAAACGAGGCAGTATGTTCCTGTGGCGTAGTTTGGAGGGATTCTTTTGTTCTGCGTAAAGTTCACATTTGATGTTAGCGTGTAATTAACGCCTTCGGCAGTTGCGGCTTGTCTCAGCCGACTTGCATAGGCAGAAGGGAACTCAACGTCACCGGGCGACGTTACTGACCGTATGCCGGCGTAGATGTAGTTCGCCGTGCCCATAGTATGATAAGTTTCGCTGGAAGTCACATTTACCGGAAGTGATCCGGGAACGCCTTTCTTGATAACCTCTGCAACATAGGTATAGTTACCGGAGGGCCATGATACTGTTGCGGCTAATGCAGCTCCGGAAACCTGCACCGCCATAATAAGCACCATGGCGATAGCGATGATTTTGGGGAAAAGTTTTTTCATTGTTGGTACTTCCTTTCGTTTGATTTTTGGTCGATGGGTAAAGACAGTTTGTTTCGGTCGACGCTTTCGTCACTTCTTGAGTTTCTGCGGGATCTCGGGCTCATAAAACGGACCGAAACATGGTGCTGCAGCAAATGCATTCGCCGCAAATGCAAAAACAACTGCGAAAACAGATGCAACTGCTGTAAGTATACGAGCCTTCTTCATTGATTTCACCTCCTTCTTGTTTTTTTACAGTATAACATATAAATAACGCCAGTGCGCACAACTGTCGTAAAAACACCGTTTTCTGTCGTAAAAAGTTTGTTTCACCTGTTTATTTGAATTGACCTTCACCTTTTTTAACGCTATAATCAAATAAAAGCGATTTGGAGGATAATGATGAAGGACTTCTTGATTCAATCATTTGAATGGCTCGTCTGCTTGAGCGAAGCAGTCGTTACCTATCTTCTATATAAAAGCAAGTTTGCGTGCGAGCCTCATAAGAAGTACGTTGCGCTCGCAATGCTTCCGGTGCTTGCAACCATTACTTTCATTTCAAACCTCCTCTCTCTGCCATGGTTTGCATTGCCGCTGATTGTGATGCCGCTGGATCTTGTCTACGCTATTATCTTTTTCAAGGGTTCGGCTTCAATGAAATGCATTTGGAGCATAGTCCCGGCGATAATCTTCAGTATTTCAAACTCTGTTTTGCTTTTGGTATTCTACAATAAATGGGGATATGCAGCGCTTATTCCTGGGCAAGTTTCGCGCATTATTGCCCAGATTATGTATGTATTGCTTAATTTTATTATGCTCGTGCCGCTTATAAGGATAAGGAATTCCGACGGGGAATTGCCTGTTTTGCTTCGCGCGATAACAGTAGTAATATCGCTAATCGGCATCGCGGTCGCGATGTATTGTTTCTCCGAATTGGTTTCACCCGAATCATATGATAATTCGGTCTTATCATGGATACAATGCTTTGCAATACTGTTTTTGAGCATATCCCTGCTGGCTCTTTCCGGATACCTCTCCGGACTGTACCGTAAGCATATTCAAACCGAAAAGGAACTGCAAATAACAAAGCTGGAATCCGAACATATTTCGCAGGTCAGCGCAATGTACGATTATGTTCGTGGATTCAGGCATGATATCAAGGGGATGCTTGAAACTGTATCGAAGCTGATCGATAACGAAGAAACGGACAGCTTGAGATCATATCTTAATGAAATAACCGGCGCTGCCAATGAAACGGAGCTCATCATAAGCACCGGCAATCCTGCGATCGATGCAACCTTCTCCGGAAAGCTCATTCTTGCCGATAATGAAGGAATTGCCGTTGAGCATACGATTGCAATTCCTGAAAGCATTGGAATAGAGCAAATGGCTGCCTGCTCGATCATTATGAACCTGATGGACAACGCAATAGAAGCCGTAAGCCTGCTTCCTCGCGAGGAGCGAAGATTCAGTTTTTCAATGATAGACAAAGGCGGTATGCTTGCGATCTCCATCAAGAATCCGTGTAACGGCAATTATCTCTATAATGAAGAAAAGCTTGCCACAACAAAGAAGGACAAGAGCATTCACGGCATCGGATTGGACAGGGTCAGCCAGATTGTATCAAAGCATGGAGGCTTTTTGAAGATCGAGCCTATGCAGCATAGTTTTGAAGTCAATATTCTATTGCCGTTGGAGGATAAAAGATGAGAATAGCCCTGTTTGAGGACAATGCCGAACATGCCAAAAGACTTGCGGATGCCGTTTCCAAATGGGCGGAAAGCAGCGGTAATAAAGCAATCGTCACGCACTTCTGTTCCGCTTTTGAAGCAAAGGAGCTTTCGCTGTTTGATTGTCTGCTGCTTGATGTTGAAATGCCCGGAATGGATGGCGTTGAGTTTGCCCGTGAACTGCGCGCTGGCGGCAGCGGAATCCCCATAGTTTTTGTTTCAAGCCATACGGAATACAGTATAGACGGCTACGAAGTGAATGCGCTGCGGTTTATCGATAAAAATGCATCCGATTTTGAACGCAGGCTCTTTGAGTGTATGGATAAGACGGCGTATGAAGTTAAAAACAGTCTGAACGCCAGTTATCATATTCGCTCAAGCCATAAAATCATCAGTATTCCAATGCGCGAAATACTTTTCTTTGAGGTGCTGGATCATTATATCGTTGTGCATACCGCTTCGGGTGTATTTAAGGAGCGGAAAACCATATCCGAGTTAAAGCATGACCTGCCGAAACAATTTGTTCAGATAGGCAGATCGCAAATAATAAATGTGCTGCAAACCATACAGTTGACCAAAGATGCCGTTGAGATGAAGAATGGCGCGAGATTGACTATTGCCAAAAAGTATTCCAGCGCATTGTTTGAAGCGTTTCTTGATATGAGGTAAAAGCAATGATACGGTCATTCTCAATAAGAATAGCCAAAGCTTTAGTGCGATATGGCGCAGAGCAAGAAATGGAAGACGTATATGCATACGGCATCGAGTGTACGCTTTCAACCGCACTAATACTTTCTTTGCTTATGATTGTAGGTCTTGCTATCAATAAACCGGTTTATATGCTGGTATTCATACTTGCATGGCTTCCGCTTAGAATGATTGTTGGAGGTGCGCATGCGACTACACACTTCGCATGTACGCTCGTTTCTGTCGGACTGGGAGTACTCTCTATTCTGCTTTCAGAATACATACTCAAAGCTCAGCTCCTATTGTTGATTTTCCTGTTGTTGATAGGTTATTGTGTTTTGTTCTTCGCGGCACCTGTCATTCATAAAAACCACCCAATATCGCAAAAGCGTTTTTATAAAACGCGAACTATTGCTCGCGTATATGCCGCAGTAGAATTCGCGGCAATTATTGCACTGATGCTTTTGAAATCAACGATGGCTATGCCTGCCTTTATGGGATACCTATCCACCGCAATCTTTTTGCTAATTGGATGGTTTAGCAAAAACACAGACAAAACTTATCTGAACACGGGCAAGGTGACGACGGACTAAACAGACAACATAGGAGTCTTAAAACCATGTGGACATTTGTTCGGAATAATGATATAATAATTGCAGGATAATTCCTAATTATCGATTGATTTTGGTGAAAATATGGAGTACGCAAACAGAGAAAACGAATTCAAAGTTACCGCAGAATTGTTACGTTCCTGTCAAAGCCCTATCTTGATAGAGGCATATCATGCTAGTGGCGTAACATCATTCGTTAAAGTAAGATTGTTTGATGTGTGCAGAGAATTGTTTTGCGATAGAATATCCTATAGCTCCAAGTCCGAACCTTCTTATAGCCATTGCACTGCAAACAAGCTCGAAGATGCCGGGCGGCACAAGCTCCGTATCCGCAAGGTCGGCGATGGTCAGGTGCTTGGTTCCCGAATACAGATCCTTCGCACAGCAGAACAGGGTATATCCGTTCGGGGTGCATGAGCTTCCCTTGAAACTCTCAAACGCGATGCCGCTCTTAAACACGCACTTTCCCGTTTGATTCCACAAGGCTCTGTCGGCTGTCAGCAAATACACAGCGGACATAAGTGCATTGTTCTTTCGGTCGAGCTTCGATATGGCCGCCTCAAACGCAAGGCGGTGCTTTTCGTTTCTGAATTTCATTGGATCATCCTCACTTTCTCTTAACAAACTGTTGAGCCGCCGAATGAAGGCGGCGTTGCGTATCCTGCTCATGGTCTCGCGCAAGACATCTGCTCGACTCGCTTTGCCGGTGATGATGAGCTTTGCAAGAAATGGACAGCGCAAGACCTTGCAGCTCGTCCTTTCTCCGCAGTAGGCAAGCCGTCCTCGCGGACACACCTCGGGCGGAGGCTCGAAGCAGCGAACGATAACGAAGCCGCTTGCGCCGGAACCCGATGCGACCGAAGCGCGGGACGCATGCGGAAATATTATCTACGGAAACGATCACTACAAGCGCTACATCACCTTTAAGAATATCATTGTTTACGAAGAGGACGGCGGTACTTTTGTTGACTTCTATGCGGAAAACACCTATCCCGAAATGCTCCTTTGCGCCGTCAACATCACATTCTATTCTGCGGATGGCGGGATAATCGCCTCAGGAAGCCTGCTGGGGTTTTTGATTATGGTTCAACCCCAACGATTGGCATTGTGCCCCAAAAACACAATAAAACAAAAACGAGCATCGATACCAAATCCGTTATCAATGCTCGTCCTGCCTTGAAAGCGCATCAAGCTTGAGTTTATATGCAAACGCCCTTTCACTCGGCAGTATGTGCTCGCGGTGCAGATTGCTGTCCACAAGCGCAACGGCAGTTTCATCTCGGCTGATGTCGAGTTCCACAGCAGGAATGCTTTTCAGCCCCACGCGATATATGTTGCGCCAAACCCGCCGTAGCCCAACACTCTGCCCACTATGTAGCGGTTGTACAAAACAACGCCAACGGGAAGGTGGATCGCTTCGCGAGCCTCCTTTGAAACGGTATACCCGCAGCGCGGGCATACCTTGTATTCACTATCATATTGTTCCATACAGCCTAAGCAGCGTGTGAGCATTGGTTAAGTCCCTCCGGTACTAGTCATATTATTATCCACGTCAATAATTTTGCGTTCACTCAAAGGCATAACGATGGGCTCATATTCGAGCTTAGGTCATTAACGCGATGTGTTTCGCATTTGCCTTAAACGCATTGAAATATTAGATTTTTCATCAAAGTTTTTTCCCCCCCAAGCATTTCCTGAACGTTGATGCACAGAAGATTCCGATACCCAACCTGGCGCGTTCGCGATATCCATATTTGTACTTACACAGAATGGATACCAGACCTCGCCATATTTATAAATCCTGACGATGTAATAATATCCATTGAGGTACTTCCCCTGTGTTCCGCCGCCGGAATTGCTATAACAATATCCCGATACATACACATAATCACCAACAGCTATTGGTTTAGGCCCTCTGCTCACGTTCAGGGTAATGCTGGATCCGACTGTAACCTGTCCATTTGCATTGGAATTGCTTACAACAACATTGTTGTCGTAATTCCACATATATCCGTAGTTGGTCGAATAGCCGACGCCATTATTGTTGCACCATGTTATCGCCGCGTTGAGAGACTGACCCGAAAAATTCGGTACGGTTACGGTGCTTACATTCCAGTGTGCATAAATAGTAATGTTGTTCGCAGTATTATAAACAGTATTGCTCGTTATCTGCGTTCCGCCGCTGGCAGATGTAAACCAGCCGGTAAAGCTATGCCCCGTTCTTGTTGGTGTCGGCAATGCTCCGAGCGCCTGCCCTACTGTCGCAGTCATCGAAGATGGCGAAACGCTGCCGCCGTTTGCGTTGAATGTGACCGTGAACTGCTGCGGTTTTACCGTAACACTGCATGTGGCAGTATAGCCTCCGTCGACAGTCGTCACGGTGATCGTTGTACTTCCCGCAGCCTTCGCCGTCACTTTGCCTTTTGAGTCGACAGTAGCGACGCCTATATTGCTCGACTTCCAAGTGACGCTCTTATTCGTTGCGTTGCTCGGCTTAACCGTCGCCGTCAGAGTCGATGTGCTTCCGACCGTCAAGTTCAAACTGCCGATATTCAGCGTCACTCCCGTTACCGGTACGTTTACAGTCACCGTACAGGTAGCCTTATAGCCTCCGTCGACAGTCGTCACGGTGATCGTTGTTTCGCCCGCCGCCTTCGCCGTCACTTTGCCGCTTGAATCGACAGTAGCGACGCCTATATTGCTTGATTTCCACGTGACTTTATTATTCGTTGCGTTGCTCGGTTTGACCGTCGCTTTCAGCGCAAGCGTACTGCCCACCGTCAAGGTCGCGCTCGTTCTGTCAAGAGTTACGCCGGTAACATTTATCACGGGTACCGATACCTTAACTTTACAGGTCGCGGTCTTGCCTCCGTCGACAGTCGTCACGGTGATCGTTGTTTCGCCCGCCGCCTTCGCCGTCACTTTGCCGCTTGCGTCAACAGTCGCAACAGAGGTGTTGCCCGACTTCCACGTGACGTTCTTATTCGTTGCGTTGCTCGGCTTGACCGTTGCTTTCAGCGTTGTAGTATTGCCAACATTCATATTCAAATTGTTAACATTCAATTCAACGCCTGTCACGCTGATGGTCGCATTTGTCACCGTCACGGTGCAGCTTGCTTTCTTGCCGCCGTCGGCTGTTGTTGCCGTGATAACCGCTTCGCCTGCGGAAACCGCCGTCACCTTGCCTTTTGAATCGACCTTCGCAACCTTTGTATTGCTCGATGCCCAAGCCACGGCTTTATTTGTGGCATTAGCCGGAAGAACGGTTGCCGTGAGGCTCTCGCTCTTGCCTGTGATCAATGCCATAGTCTTTTTGTTCAAACTTATGCTTGCAACGCTTACCGCCTGTTTGCCTTTGCTGATCCATACGGTAACGGTACCACCCTCTACAAGCGATGTTCCCGCCTTGGGATCCTGGCTTATAACCTGCCCCGCGGGTACGGTGTCGCTGTAGTTCTCAAGCACATTGACCTTGAAGCCCTGTTCCTTGAGGGTCTTTTCGGCGTCCGCTTTTTGCTTGCCGACAACATCGGCAACAACGATAGTCGGTTTGCCGCTCGAGACGGTAAGGAGTACTTCATCGCCGCGCTGTACGTTTGAGCCTGCGTCTATGCTTTGGCTTATGACCTGACCTTCGGGTACGCTGCTGTCCTTCTCGTATGATACGCTTATAACAAGGCCTTTGCTCTCAAGCTCATCCCTTGCGGCCTGTTCCTGTTTTCCTATAACATCCGGCATCTCGAATGCTTCCGCGCCGAGGGATACCACCATCTTTATCGCGCTGCCTTCGGGAAGTTCCGTGCCCGCCGCCGGGTCGGTGGAGATGACCTGTCCCGCGGATACGTTATCGTCATATACATATTCTATCTCCGGTGAGGCGAGACCCGCTTCAAGAAGTTTGGCTATCGCATCCTCTTCCGTATCCCAAATAACGTAGGGTACGGTGGCTATGCCGTCAACTACTTCTATTACTCCCGAGCCCGAACTTACCGTTAGGCTTACCGTTCCGTTCTTCTGTATGAACGTGCCGCCCACAGGCTGCTGGATGATTATCGTGCCTGCCGGGATGTATTCCGACTGCACCGTTCCGCTTGTAGACGCAAGCAGGGTGTTGTCCTCGATTATCCTTATCGCTTCGTCCTTGTTCATTCCCTCCACGTCGGGGGCGATTGCGATATTCTCCGGTATCTCCATCTTGGTGGTGTATTTGGAAAAGTTTATCACGCCCGTAAGCAGAAGAACGCCGAACGCCGCCAAGCACGCGAGCAGCGCCGGTATGCCTATCTTGGCCCACAGCGGCCAATTATACAGATCGATCTTCTTTATCTTTCCGTATACCCTCTTTGCGGGCGTCTCGCTCTCCAGTTCCCGTATGAACGCCGTTACGGTCGGCGTTCTGTCCTCTATCCTGACGTTCATCGCGTTCAGCAGCGCGTTTTCCCTGTTTACGGAGATGTTCTTATTCAGTTTATGCGGCTCGGGGAGGATATCCCTGCTCTTGCTCTCATACTGTGCTCTGCGCTCCATCGCGTCGGGCGGCGTCTGTCCCGTGATCATCTTATACAGCGTTGCCGCAAGCGCGTATACGTCGGTATGCGGTCCCTGGTCGCCCATACTTCTGTACTGTTCTTCCGGCGAATATCCCGGCTTGATTATTACCGTAAGGCTGCGGCTGTGCGATGTGGTCGCGTATCTTGCCGCGCCGAAGTCGATCAGTTTGATCTCTCCAGTTTTGGTTATAAAGATATTATCGGGCGCTATATCCCTGTGGATCAGCCCCGCTTCGTGCACGGTCTCCAGCGAGCGCATTACCGGCATCAGCATCTCGACCGCTCTGTCCTCCTCTATTACTCCATTCTCCTTCAGGTACTCCGCCAGCGTTTCGCCGTCCAGATACTCCATTACTATATAGGCGGTATCGTTCTCTTTGAAGGTATCGTAGATCTTGACTATTCCGTTTTCGTTTTGAAATTTGGCAAGCCTTTTTGCTTCGTCCACAAACTTTTCAAGTCCGTCGTTATACTGCTCGTGCTTGTCCCCTTCGAATACGGTGATCCTGGACTGTCCCGGCATCCTTGTTGAGAACTCGGACGGAAGGTACTCCTTTATAGCCACCTTTTGTTCCAACTTTCCGTCCCACGCGATATATGTTGCGCCAAACCCGCCGTAGCCCAACACTCTGCCCACTATGTAGCGGTTGTTGAGGACCACGCCCAAAGGCAGATGGACTGCTTCCCTGTCGTCTTCAGAGCAGGCATACCCGCAGTGCGGGCAGACCGTATATCTGTCGTCGAACATTTCCATACAACTTAAACAACGGATTATCATATTATTTCCTCCTGTTTTTATTCGGGTGTTAAAATTTAATATCACAATCGGGCGGTTTTGCCCTCAATGCGGTTTCTCGCTTATGAATTCGAATCAGAAATATATATCGCAGTTCGGCAGCTGCTTTTTCAGCGCGTCTATCTGCGCCTGGGTAAGAGGGTTATTTCTCAAGTGGATCCACTTCGCGTTTTTTAATCCGTAAAGCGCAGTCACGTCGCTGATGTTGTTGTCCTCCAAGAACAAATACTTCAGGTTCGTCATTCCCTTTAGCGCGCTGATATCGCTGATGTTGTTATCGGACAAAATCAAACGCGTAAGGTTCATCAGCCCCTTTAGCGCGCTGATATCGCTGATTCCATTGTTGCTCAACCCCAACTCCGTCAGGTTCGTCAGCCCCTTTAGCGCGCTGATATCGCCGATGTTGTTGCCGTACAACCACAACTCCGTCAGTTTTGTCAGCCCCTTTAGCGCGCTGATATCGCCGATGCTGTTGTCGCCCAAGTTCAAATACTTCAGGTTTGCCAGCCCCTTTAGCGCGCTGATATCGCTGATTTCGATGTTGCCTGCCAAGTCCAACTCCGTCAGTTTCGTCAGCCCCTTTATCGCGCTTAAATCGCTGATGACGTTGGAGCACAAGTACAACTTCGTCAGGTTCTTAAACTTGGCAACGTCTGAGATGTTTTCAATACCTCTCCTATATAGGTCTAGTTCAGTCATCCCAAGAATATCCGACATATATACCGGTTTGCCGACAAAGCCGTATTTTTCCCTAAACGCCTTTTCAAATGTAGGATCGATAAAGGTGACCGGCGTGGGTTTCGGCGTCGGCGTGGGTTTCGGCGTCGGCGTGGGTTTGGGCGTCGCCGTGGGTTTTGGCGTAGGCGTTGCCGTGGGCTTGGCGGTTTCCGTCGCGGTCGGCGTGGGCGTATCCGTCGCGGTCGGCGTTGGCGTATCCGTCGCGGTCGGCGTTGGCGTATCCGTTATCACTTCCGTAGGTGTTTCGCTTGGGATATCCGTCGCTATCTCCGTCGCTATCTCCGTCACCGATGCGGTGGGCGCTTCGGTCGGCAGCGGCGCAACGTGGTTGTTTTTGCCCGCCTTTAACGCGCCTTTTATAATAAAGAACAGCGCAGCGGCGGCGGCAACCCCGGCAAGCGCATAATAGGCTGCCGGCGGAATGATCGCCCCCGACTTCTCCGCCTCCAAAACAAGCGCCGTCATATTTTCCTTACTGCCGTTTGCATAGGCGGCATCGACCAGTTTCATCGCCTTGTTCATTGCGGACTCGCCGCCGGAAAGGATGGACGCTATCTGCGTATCGGACAGAACGCCGTATACGCCGTCGCTGCACAGCAGTATTCTATCGCCGTTTTGCAGTGTCAAATCGTTATAAACGGGGCATTCCAGACGCATTTCTTCCGGAAAGATGCCCAAATGCCTGTTGACTCTGTTTCGCGCCGGATGCGTTTTTAACTGCTCCGCCGTCAAAATGCCGGCATCCAGCATACTTTGACCCTCGGTATGATCCTTTGTCAGTTGAACAAGCCTTCCTTCCCGAAATACATAGATCCTGCTGTCGCCGAGGTTGGTATAAAAAAGCTTGTCCCCCTGCAAAAGCACCGAGATCACAGTACTGCCCATACGGCCGGTATGCTCCCGCTGCATAACGCCGCAGAGCCTGTCGTTGGCGCCGATTATAGCGCGGTTCACCGCGCCTTTGTTTGTCTCAAAATCATTGCCAAGCTGCGCGTTTGCCATCGCAAGTTCAACGCAGGCCTCAAATGAAGCGCGCTCGCCGGACGCCTCGCCGCCCATTCCGTCACATACCGCGGCAAAGATCGGCTCGTTAGACTTGCCCTCAAACCCGTATGAGAATGTATCGTGATCAAGCGATGCATATCTGCCCGCGAGCATTGCGTTGTCCTGATTGTTGCTGCGTCTGCCTGTTTTGGTGACAACAGCCGCTGAAACTTTTTTCATAGTTTTTTCTCCATTCTGTTTTCGGATGCCCGCGCTGTTTGCGTTGGGCATATTCGGGGGGTGTATCTGCCTTCGTGTTAAAAAGATATCGAACAGTTCGGAAGCTGCTTTTTCAGCGCGTCTATCTGCGCCTGGGTAAGAGGGTTTTTTCCCAAGTAGATCATCTGCGCGTTTTTTAATCCGTAAAGCGCCGTCACGTCGCTGATGTTGTTGTTATCCAAGTACAACTCCGTCAGTTTCGTCAGCCCCTTTAGCGCGCCGATATCGCTGATGTTGTTGCGCCACAAGTCCAACCGCGTCAGTTTCATCAGCCCCTTTAGCACGCTGATATCGCTGATGTTGTTGCCCCACAAGTTCAACCGCGTCAGGTTCGTCAGCCCCTTTAGCGCGCTGATATCGCTGATCTTGTTGCCGCCCAACGCCAAAATTGTCAGTTTCGTCAGCCCCTTTAGCGCGCTGATATCGCTGATGTTGTTGTTGCTCACCAACCCCAACTCCGTCAGTTTCGTCAGCCCCTTTAGCGCGCTGATATCGCTGATGTTGTTGTTGCTCAAGCTCAACGTCGTCAGGTTCGTCAGCCCCTTTAGCGCGCTGATATCGCTGATGTTGTTGGCCTCCAAGAACAAACACGTCAGGTTCTTAAACTTGGCAACGTCAGAGATATTTTTAATACCGCTTCCCGTTAGTTCTAGTTTAGTCATCCCAAGAATATCAGACATATATACCGGTTTGCCGACAAAGGCGTATTTTTTCCTAAACGCTTTTTCAAATGTAGGATCGATAAAGGTGACCGGCGTGGGAGCAGGCGTCGGCGTTGGTTTGGGCGTCGGTGTTGGTGTTGGTGTTGCCGTGGATTTCGGCTTGGGCGTAGGCGTTGCCGTAGGTTTTGGCGTCGGCGTTGCCGTGGGTTTGGGCGTAGGCGTTGCCGTGGGCTTGGGCGTAGGCGTTGGTGTAGGCGTTGCAGTGGGCTTGGGGGTAGGCGTTGCCGTCGGCTTGGGTGTCTCCTTGGCAAATGAAAACTTTTTATAGATCGTTTTGATGGGTTTTAGGTTTGTAAGCAGCGAGAGTTTTGCCTCAAAACACTCCCTGTTGACCGGGATCTCCGGGATTTGGCTGCCTGCGCCTGAATTGACAAGCAACATTCGTTGATATACATTGCCAAGCATCCAAGAAAGGAGCATTTCCGCCGCTTTTTTCCGGTCTGCATTGCCCGAGCCAAGGCTCCACTCATAAGTGAACCTGCATACTATTTTGTCGGCATCGGGATAGACGTATTTCTTCATATACTTCAATTCTCGCACTTCGTTGATTATCATTGACGAAGACAGCAATACCGGGCAGGTGTTGGCTTCGCCGTCAAGGAACTCTTTTTTATCAACAAACGAGCCATCGCCGACATTAGCCGTGATCAGCGAGATATGTCTGCTGTCCGCAGCGATCGTTTTTGCACCGAAATCCGATAGTGATTTGAAGTAATCCGACTCATAGTCAATAGCGACCGCGCCCGATGTGATAACATACGCAACGGGCACTTCGATACCTATCGGTATCTGCTTTTTGTTGTCGTAATACTTATTATATTCGTTTAAAAACAGGCATTCCTTAAACTGTTTGGATGCAATTACAGCATCGAGATCCGCAGCGTTTTTGACGATCGCGGTTTCCGACAACCCGGTGCTTTCAAACAGGGTCGGAAGATCGCCGTCCCTTTCCGCTTTCTCTAGAGTTTTCAAATACTCCGATTCGGGGATTGCCTTATACTCCACCTTTACGCCGTCAAATCTGGACTCAAAGTCTTCCACGACCTCTTTCATTGCAGCTTCTCTCGCTCCGTCGCCTTTTGACATAAACCAAAGGCTGATGGTTGCGGGTTTGAGCGTTTCTTCTGCCTTTTTTATCCTATATGAGTGCGCGACTATCAACGCCGTAACAGCGAGCACAATGCCAGCGATCAACAGTCCCGACACCCTGCGAGTTTTGCGGCGCTTTTTCTCTTTATCCAACGACAATACTTTCTTTTCGCCGTTTAGCGCCATCAAAAACTCTGAAACGTTTTTAAAGCGCATATGCTTCTCAACCGCAATCGCTTTCATAATAGTGTTGCTTAAGTCTTCGGATACATTAGGGTTGATTGCATTTACCGGCAATACCGTATCGTTGATGCGGCGGTTTGTTGCTTCTTCCGGCTTTTGCCCCGTCAGCATCATATACATAGTTGCGCCAAGCGCGTAGACATCCGTCCACGGGCCGATGCTCTTTGTGTTATCATATTGCTCGATCGGAGAGTAACCGGGCTTCAAAATAATGTCTATAACTTTGTCCGTTTCATCGGCCAGTTTAGCGGCGCCGAGGTCCATAAGTTTGATCCTCAGATCTTTGCCGTTGCAAATGAAGATGTTATCCGGCGCAACGTCCCTGTGGATAATGTTTTTTTCGTGCATTAAGTTGAGCGCATACCCTACTTCGTTGGCAATATAGACCGCCAGATCGCTGTCGATAGGTGTGCCGTTTTTGGAAAGGTAATCGCTGAGCGACATACCTTCCAGCAATTCCATTACCAAATACGCTGTATTGTTTTCTTCAAAGAACTCAAATACGCTTGGGATGCTTCGGTTTTCGCTGAACCTTGCCATATTGCGTGCTTCAGCAATGAAGCGTTCTTTGCGGTACGTATACTCGGTTTGAGATTTTTTGTTTACGATAACCGAATTAACGCCTTCGGCTCGCGTCATCAGGCGGCTCAAAAAAAACTCCTTCACCGCAACGACCGATTCCAGTTTTTTATCCCAGGCTTTATACACAATACCAAAGCCACCCGCGCCTATTGCTTGTCCGATAACATATCGATTGGCAATAACCGTTCCGGGGAACAGATATGTAGGCTGTTTCGGGCGTGTTATTTCTTCTTGCCCACAAACAGGACATACCGAATATTGATCTTCGTATGTATGAAAGCAGTTATAGCAAGTTTTCATTATTTGTTCCCCTTAAATATAATCTTCCCAAGTGAAGGTTTCATCACAAAGGGGAATCAACATCAAACTGTTGTTTCCCAGTTCTATGATATCTCGCGCTTTCATCGTGCGCATCTCGGTGACGTATTCTCCGTTGATGTAGGTCAAGCCCGAACTGTCGCCGGGTTTGACATAGAACGCTCTTTGTCTTGGTTCGTAAGTCAATAACGCGTGCTTGTCACGAGAAACGGTATTGGACTTATAAAGCGCTATCTTGTTGTTTGAGTTTCTGCCGATAGAGTTCATTCCTGCGGAAAGCGTAAAACTCATCCCGAAATGGTCGCCTTTCACGCACACAAGCCAGCCGACTATCAATTCGGTTTGCGGCTTATTATCCGGTTTTTCGGTCTTCGGTTGCTCCGTTGACGCAGTCTTTGCGGTAAAGAAACTCATTGTTTTGCCTTCCTCATTTGCAGAGGCCTGCTGCACGATATCCTTTAGGTTCGGATCGGGCGAAACAGAGTCGTAATTATTTACATATTCTCTTTTGTCTGCTACAGGCGCGGCCGGCATAGCTATATTGACGGCATTATTGTGTTCGTTTGCAGCGGGGCTCGGATCTTTTGCCGCAATATTGACATTGTCGCTCCAGAAGTTTATGGTTTGTCCGTCATCAATTATGTTAATGCCATCGTTCCCGATTGGGTTGTGCCCATTATTTACGACATCATAATGCAAATTGGGGGCATTTATGGCTCCCATATGCGTTGAATTGTCTATTCGCTTAGCATTTGCATCCATAATCGATACGGTAGCATCTTCATCAATATATGTTTGAGGCATGTTAACCTGCGCTTTATTCGTATTGTTCCCAATGACATTGTGAGGCAGCGCGGTATCGTTGTTTTTCCTAATATTCTCGCGCTGAACAAACTGATCGGAATACTGGATAGGAGCCTGTACGCCTATCTTTTCTTTGTTAATCGGAGTGCTTTCATTCACGATGCTGTTACCTATCGTGCTCGACTTTTTCCCGAATAAACCTTTTTTGGGTTTGCGCGTTTCAACACGGCTGCTCGATTCGCTCTGTTGAGAAACCGAGCCCCCACAATGCGGGCACACCTCATAGGCAGTGCTATCATAGAAATGGCCGTTGATGCATTTGACGATTTTCATTTTGAGTATCTCCTCTCATACCAGTAGAATAATTATTTATATTTAATTAAGATCGCAGTTATATTATCTCGTTTGATTTTTTGTCGATTAGCGATCCTGTTTGCTTTTGTGTAGAGTGCCCTGATTGCATCTGAAACATTTCCGAAGTTTTCCGTCAGTTGCTTCATATCTTCTTCATTAACCAGTCTATACAATCCGTCCGTCATAACAATGATCACATCGTTCTTTTTCAGTTTTAAAGGGGATTCACTATAATCCAAAAACGAAAGATCACCAATGCCCACATAGTTGATCAGTGCGTCTCCCTTGAACCGTCGTTCATTGTATTCCTGTCTTGTTATAACTCCTGCATTAAGCTGTTCGTCCAATACCGTCAAATAATTCTGATCCTTTGTAAACTGCACAAACTCACCACCGCGCATTAGGTATGCTCTGCTATCGCCCACCGAACACCAATGCAGTTTGTCGGCATCAATAACAACGGCAAGCAAAGTGCATCCCGAAACGACGCCGCCCCCTTTATCTGCGGCAAGAAGTGCAACACGCCTATCTGCTGCAATAGCGCATTTATGAAGTCTTTCGCGCATATTCTCGTTTGGCATTCTTTCCCTGAAGCAAGCAACGAATTCCTGAACGGCATACTCGCTTGCCAACTTTCCGCACTCATGCCCGCCCATACCGTCGCACACGATAAACAAACCTAAATCGTAATCGATCAGATAACCGAAGGAATCCTGCTGTTCTGTTCTATCTCCAATTGCAGACAGTATTGCGAAATCACCAAAACTGGTCTGCTCCGTCAAAAATTGTTCATCTTTAGTGTTAATCATATTCCACCAC
Source organism: Clostridia bacterium (assembly GCA_017553815.1). Next base: position 17,797 of record JAFZJT010000263.1, on the reverse strand, counting down.
TTTCTTACTCAAACCATACAGCAATTGCCGTATTGTTATCCATAACTCGCCCTTTTCCGTTCTTCTTGACCGTATTCCTCATACTTTCCAGCCAGTCATTGACCGTGATCGCTTTTTCCAAAGAATCGCACATCTCGGCTTCGTCGATCAATTCCCAAAAGCCATCGGAACAAAGAAGAATCGCTTGGCATTTACCTATCGGGATCGGTTTTAGCACTTCGTTTTCCGGTTTCTCCCACTCAACACCCAAAACCCGCAGGATAACGCTTCTGTCCGGATGATTTCTTATTTCGCTTTCCTTTATGCTGCCCGCTTCGAACAGCATTTGAGGGATACTGTGATCGCGAGTTCTCACGACCACCTTATTCTTGTTAAAAATATACGCTCTTGAGTCTCCGATATGGGATATCCTGACATACTTATTATCAAAAGTTGCCAGCACAGCGGTCGTTTTCATTTTTCTAAATGCATTGCGTTGTTTTTGCTCGGCCAGAATTATGTCCTCTGCAGCCAAAAACGCAGTTTGAATGCACTCCTCATTATTTGCTGAATCAAGGAATCGAGCACGCATCACTTCAACTGCAAAGCGGGATGCCACATCCCCCATCCCGTGACCTCCGAGACCGTCGCACAGAATAAAACAACCACGTTCTTCAAGCCTGCAGTATCCAAACGCATCTTCATTTATTGAACGATTACCTACATCCGAATAAACAGCAAATGCAGCATTCCGTTTTTTCATCCGTCCGAATCCGATCATTTTGGCAACCTATTCGCTCGTTGTACCGCATTTTCTTGTGCATTCTTATATTTTCTGCTTGCCATCTTTAGGAACTCCGCATAATTACGCAGTGATTTCATCATACTATTTGAAGCCGAAGCCCCTCTATCGACATTTTCCCATAGCGCATATGTAGCAGTATAATCTTCTCCACTCCAATAATTGCCAAGTTCGACCATAGCTGCATTGGCTTTGTTCATCTTGTTGTTATGCGTTGACAGGTATTGCTCAATTGCGATTGACGCTTGTTCTAAAGTTCTGTAATCCACTTTAATTTTCGCCATAGTACCGCCCCTCATTTAAACGCTTGCGCTGATTTAGTCAGCGTATCCTCGGTTTCTTCATACCCTTGACCGACACATTCGTTGAGAAACCTAACGAAAGTATTTATAGACTCGTATCTCGGGCGAACAAAATCTTCCTTAATTTTATCAAATGCTTCTCGGCTTTTAGCGGCAGCAGATCCTTGCCAATTCCTTGTCATATTATCGATCGAACGCTTTACCGCATCAAAAGCATCAAGAATATCCTTATTCTCTCGGCTTATGATTGTTGCTGTGGCGCTAACCTTTTGGGTGTTGATCTTGAGAGCCATATTCTCCTCCTTCCATTACTTGCAAACAATTCATTTTTAATTGTTGTCAGCATTTTCATCCAGCAATGTGTCTAAATTCACTTTTTCGAGTTTTCGCAGTATTCGTTCATAGTTTTCCACAACAAACTGAATGCTTTTTGCGCAATGTTCACTTCCGATGCCGGAAAACTGTGTTCTTAAAGAATCGGATATATTCCGCAACTCGCTAATGATTTTCCTTAAATTGGATTGCACTTGCAGCAATTCGTTTTTTGCGTCATAATTCATATTAATCACCCGTCAATATTCAGAATAATAGTATGTTCAATTCTATCGAACTCTTCGGCGGTATCGGTTAGATACCTTTTACAGCTCGCCAATCTCCAACTGTAACTCTTTAAAGAATCGGCCGCAGTTAATCTCTGCTGTTCCTTCAAATTAGTCTTAAAGCAGATTTTTTCAAGTCTTTTATCGATATTCAACACTTTCTTATTAACCATTTCTATTCTGGCTGCAAGTGTATTCAGCATATTAGTGTCTACAATGATTATTTGCTGGAGCGCAGCATAATTCCACCCTCCGTTAAACAGTTTATCTATCCATTTATTGTATCTATTACTGATCTTGTCGCAAAAGTTTTTAATGCTATTATAGATTTCTGTACCCGTTTTGATCAAAAAGTTGCATATAGTAACAACTGTTTTAACAAAGGCAGCAGTTACTATTATAAACCCAGTAACCTTGATAACAAACGGGGCAAAAAAACACGCTATGCCTATTGCGGCAATAACTGTCGTAACAGCCGCAATTGACCCATATTGCTCAGCAATATTATTGTAATGCTGAGTCATCCATTCCATAATGTCATCTCCATACAATAACGCCAATTCAGCAATCGCCTCTTTCCCGTCTTTCGTCTTAGTCAAATTATTAACGAGCATAGCAGCAACAGTTGATACGCCTATTGCTGTAGTACCGCCTGAAACCGTTTCGCCATTGAGCGCCGGACCGCTTGACTTCTGCAACATATTCATTATTCCAAACACCATCGGTTCCCTTAAATTGGGGTCAAGATCCATTATTTCTAAATTTGTCTTCTGAACTATTTCGCTTAACTCTCCCTGACTGCCCAATCTGCCGTTGCCATAATATGCATTGAGTCGTCCTTGGTTGTCCACCAAAGATTCCATGCAATGAAACTCCATTAAGTTGTCCTCTCCGTATGTCGCTTCAAGGTAATGGTTGTTATTTGCCGGAACCACCGACACACCAAGAATATTAACATAATCATCGTATGTTGAATACGATTGGATTTTTCGAACTCGCTCGTTGTATGATTGTCCAAACTTTTCGTTGAACATCGCTATGCTTTCTTTAGAAAACCCTTGTCCGTCAAAACTATAGCAACGATCTATCAAACCTGAGTTTATCGTTATGAACTGAGCTTTGTTTCCGCCCTTTGAGTGGCCTGACACAATAATGTTAGTATTGCTGTCCCAACCGTTTTTGCTGCAAACCATATTGAACCAGTTCAACGCTTCAACTTGTTGAGGGCCGGCATAATCATTGCTCACCAAAAAAGTATCCACTACTTTGCCGTTTTCGTAGACAGTATATGTATTCTGTTGCGGAATACCGGACAGCGCTGTCGCGTTATCAAGCCATTCACCGTTTGCCGTTCCCATAAATGCAACGGCAACATCGCCGTTCGGCAGCGCGAATGCAGCTGCTCCCCATCCTTCGCTCTGTTTTTCCTGCAATATTATACTTCCGAGACTTGGATCGTTTTTCAATGCGGCTGCCAAGACATCGATCTGTCTTTCCGCATCATTTCCCCACCCAACCGGGTATGATGCAGTCCCCTCTTTTATCGCGTTTTTGTACGCGACCAAATTGCCGACTATCGATTCCAGCGAATCACCTTTAACCGCTTTGGAATAGTCCGCAACATACATATATATATTAAGTATTGCTTGAATATTTGCTTCTTTCATAGCATTATCTCCAATCAATGAGTTTCAACGAATAATCATCGTCTATTCTGAGTGTTCCTGTAATAGTTGCATTAGGTTCAAAATCAAACATCCGGCTGTCAATTATTTCAACTGAGGACACATCTATCATATCATACAGATAAATCCGCAGTTCAGCCTTTATTTCGTTATTTTCGAGCCCATCTCTCAATGCTTGAGCAACCTTTTCCAGATCCACGCTTGCACAATCGGCACTTGCAATCAGCGCACACATAATTCCGTTACCGGTCGCTTTGCAGTAGTCCTCAAAAGTTGTATCCGAGGCAAATTGATTCGGTATGACCTTGCCAACGGAATTAATGATCAAAACATCCGATCCGAACACGGTCTCTGCGATACCCTTTATTTTTTGCTCGACCATTGTCCGATATTTCACCGGGATGTAATTGTCCGAAAAACTATCCTCATTTGATACTCTGAAAACAACTTCCGTTCCATTTAGTTTTTCAGATCGAAGTATTATCTCTGCATATTCAGCATACCAAGGCTGTTCTCCCGACGCTTCATACGAAAACGAGTCGTTATAATACTGATTAATTTTCAGAATAAACGAATCGATATCTATACGGACCTTTTTCTTGCAAGATACGATCAGGCAAGAAATCGTGAGCATCAAGACGCACATAAAAATCAGCATTGCTCGGAACTTGATCATTGCTGAACCCGCAAACTATCTCAATGTTCCACAGTTGGGACAAACCTTTTGCGAGGCGTCAAACTGCGCAGCACAGTGTTTACAATAAACCACGCCGCCCCTTTCTCCCTGCATATTTCTGTTATTTCGCATTTGCGGCGTTTGATAACCCGAATTTCTTGGTTGTGCACGATAACCGCTTACCGGAGTTCCGTATCCGCCGTTACTGATTCGCCGCATCATAAGCACCAACAAAACTATCACAGCGCACATCAGCAAAAAAAGCACGCCCAGGCCTACATATATCAAAACAAATTCAGTATACATACTTATCCTCCGTTCGTTTAACTACAATTTTGATCTTATCCCCAAGGATCTAATTGCCGAAGTCAAAAACGAATGCCTCGTCCGCGAGCATGATCCTTGTTCCCGCACCGATCTCGCACCTTTCTCCTGGCTTCAATTGTGCGCCATTAACATAGGTGCTGTTTGTTGACTTGAGATCCGCAATATACGCTCGCCCATCGGCAATTATAATGTCTGCATGTATGCGGCTTATTGTATTATTATCGGTTATCGCATAGTTGCAGGAGTTAGCCGCCTTGCCTATTCTGAAAACCGCGCTGCTAATAGGAATACACTCTCCGGTGCGCTCTCTTGTCAAGCGTGCCAAAGTTAAGTTTGCGCGGTTTCCCGAATGAATGCTTATGGTTTTATTGCCATCGTCTCCAATATTGCCCGTCATAACCGCCATCGGATCATAAACTTGTTTTCTAGGCACGCTCGGCGTACTCGGCTTGTCCACGCTTTTCCAATCGAAAGCGCTCATTGTTATATCCTGCTTGTCAACCTTGTAGCCGATCAATATTGCATCGCAATTTGAACACTTTGTTGTCGATTCCGGTATTTTCGTACGGCAGTATGGACAAAACTTATACTTTTGCGATGGTGAATCGTTAACCCCGTTTAGTCTTTTCACATATTCTTCAAGTTCAAAAACCGAAAAGTTAATCCCGTTGTTAAGTATCGAGATATACTCACGCACATAACTGCTGTCTTCATTTTCCGAGAACTGTGCATACTGGATTATACTCAACAAAAAGTCCTTAACAGTAATATCGCATTCAAATCCCTGTATCGGAACATACACGAAATACGGCTCGGTCGTATCCGGTCTCACCATTACTTGATTCAACCCGAGGAGCAGATATTTGGGGTTGAGATATGCTTCATTCAAAGAATGCAACACATCAACAATGCCTTGGATCAGCTTTGTGAAAATGGATTTGTTTATAGGGTCTATTATGTATTGGTCAAGCGGAATAAACCCGTCAAAGCCATAAACAAGTTTGAAAGATTTGCCATTCCAAAAGACGGATGTATGCAGCAGGCCTTTGGCCTCGTCATTATTGATCGCATAGACCTCGCGCTCATTCAATTGCTGACCCTTTTGGCTCTTGACAATTATTTGCGCAACTCCGCGTTTTCTGATTATTTTGCACTTGTTCACGATACTACCTCGCTACAATGGGATTATATTGCAACAGCATACTATCATAGGTGCGAACCTATAAAAATCAATCCGATATGATGCACAAATTGCATTTGTGCATCATATCTGCTAAAAAACAATGCTAATTTTCGGACTCTTTATGCTGCGAAAACGGTCGAATCCGCTTTCATTGCAACCAAAGGAGTAAAATCAACTTCATACGATACGAATACTCGCACGGTACAGTATTGAGCGAACTTTCCATCAGAAGTTGAAACCTTAATGTAGCATAATCCTTCCTTAACGCCATTAATGCTGCCATTCTGCCCTACTGCCGCAACCGATGGATCATCAGATTCAAACACCAAATCTCCCATTGTGTATCCGGCCGGAATGTATTTAACACCAAGAGTATCGGACTGGCCTTCTTTCACCGAAACATAGAACACGGCAAGCGAGATATTATCAATTGCTTCATTTACCGAAGCGATCAGATCATAGTCGATCCCGTCTTCTGCGCTGCCATCATCTCCGCCTTCGCTCGGATCGTGATCATCCTGTTTATCCTTTACAGTACACTCCGGAACGACTTGACCGTTTTCGATATGTATGTGTGCCTGCAACGGCGTGTTGCCTTTATCGAAAATCGTCCATGATTTTTTTACGTTCAATTTGCTTAGCATAGTTTCGTCGCCCTCTCCTCCAACAAAAGCGGTCACCTTGAGATACGCTTCCAAATCAACGCACTCGACACCTGTTTCTGTGCTGTTGTGAAGTTTGGCAGTTCCAACGATGCCGGCGGCGCCACCAATGCCCGCAACTTTCCACGGTCCAACCGTGGCGTATGCTTTCAATGCGGGCATAACCGTTAGTTTTGCATTGGCGTCTACATCAAGTCGAGAATTATGCGCTTCTGCGATAAACTTCGGAGCTGCTTTTTTAACATACTCAACGCCCTCAATTGTATCAACAGAATAAACGATAGATAATTCGCCCTCGATTCCGACTTTTAGATTCACTACAACTTCAGCTCCAATAGGGCCCCAAATACCAAGGTTCAGTTTAGCGATCGGATATGTATCCTCCTTTGCTCCTGCAAAGTTTAAAGATGCCACAACGGTGTTTGTTATCCTCATTTCGGCACGTTTGATGGTTAAAAATGCAAGTTCAAAGTCTGTGATTACCTTGATATTCTCTATGGCGAATCTTCCGGTCATGCCGTTATTGCCGAATGTAAAAGAAATATCATTCAGTTTTGTCTCCCGCATCGGTGCTGCGACGCCGGTACGCGCATAATATGCGCCGGTCTTGCCGTCTGCAACAATTGTCGACGCCCCGCCTTCATCGTTCATTTCAATAACAACACCATCCATAAGCGGAACGACGCCCAGCAATTCCGGTTCGTATTCGCCCGAAAAAACAATATGTTCATACACTTCATCCAGTTCGGCATTAACATAGTTGATCGTGTCTCCGTCAACATTTGTTATTTTTGCAAAAACACCGGTTGGGCAAAGAACGGACGGTTCAATGCAGATTATATCTCCAACGCTATATGAACCGTTGATCACTTTTGCGGTTTTACCGTCTCCCGAAAACAGCACATCGGTGTCGTCAATGGTATATACGCCTGCCTTCATTGAAATATCCTGGACCTGTTTCACGCCGGTTCCCAGATACATTTCCTTCAGCTGATCCAAAATCTGCTCCGCAGTATTCTGGTACAAGTTTGACCCCTTAATGTACTTAATATTGCCCTTAGAATTGAAATATTCGATTATTTCATCACCTGTGTTAAGCCTTACGCCATTCTCTTCCTTGGCTATTCTATCAAGCCCCACTGCCTTTACGGCAGTCACAATGCCAAACTCAACATCGGCCCTGTCATCCGGGCGGAAGTTATCTTCATTTTCGATGATCTCCCACTCATTGCACGCCTGGATCTCGTTAAAATACTTATGGCCGCTGCTAACATCCTTGTATTTCGGCGTACTGTCAACGGGTTCTGAAAGATTGAACACCTCCGCAATGCGTCCTATCCATTCACCCCTTGAAAGAATATGCAGTTTGGATTCGGCAGACTTCTTGCCGCAGCCCGTCAACGAGACACACACCCCGCAAAACAGTACAAGCGCAAGGATAAAAGATACTGTCCTTTTCATACTGGTAACCTCGCTTTATTCGTTGTTCGATACATTTACCGCCGTGTATGCGGCAGCGAAACTCAAGCGGGCGCATACGCGCTCGCCTGAGTTTCGAAAATCACTCATTTGAACGACTGCGCGTTCTTCTCGATGCCGGTCTCCATGCTCTCGTATGTTGCTGCCGTATCGTCAAGGAACTTTGCGTATGAGTCCACAACGCTCTTGTACGGAGCAAAGAACTTGTTTTGCAGCGCCTGCATATTGGTCCTGATCTCGGTTGCCGAGTCACTCTTCCACGTAGACTCAAGGCTAAGCATTTCTTTGAGGCAATCTTCAAGTATATTATTCAAATTGTTTGCATGATTTCTAACGTCTTTAGCTGTTTGTTCGAGTGTTGCTGTTGATATTCTGATATCGGCCATTGTATTTTACCTCCTTAGTTGGTCAAACTGTTTGCCGCACGCTTGATGTCATCTTGCGTTTTATCGTAGGTTGCTGCGGACGTATTTAAAAAGTCCGCATAACGATCCATCAAAGTTTTCATCTTTTGAAAATCATCTTTGAAGCCATCGATCCTTTGGATGAATGCTCTGTTGTCATCTCCCTCCCAACCTGCACTCATATTTTCGGTGGTGTTGTAGAACTTTTTGTATTCCCCCTCATACTGTTCGGCAAGAGTTTTTATTCTATTAGCCGCAGCACGAAGTTTTTCCGGGGATACAGTGATGTTGCCTTTTGATGTTGCCATTTAAAATGACCTCCTTAAAAATATTTTGTTTATATTAACATCAGTTTAGAGCCGTTGCGGATATCCAACTCATAGACCGATAAGTTAATATTGAGGATAGTGCCGTCATATCTGTTGCATATGGCGGTGTTTTGATTAGGAACAAACAATCCGTCCGAAAGATCGGAAACAGCCTTTTTTATAAGTTCAAGCACCTCAAACATAGGTGATTGAAGCGGAACAAAGATATCGAAGGATCTGCCCAATGCCGGAACGAACACCTCAACAAGCACCTTGTTCATATCATTCGACCTCCTCTTCGTTTGACGACAACAGTTTTATAAGTGTGTGTTTACCGCGAACGATGATGTAGCCGTACTCCGAGCCAACGTCTTGATAGAGTTCGCGCGGCGTTTTGCTTAGTTTGATCACGAACTGATCCGCCACGCCGTCGCCGAGCCAGAGTCCGTCTATGCCGCTTATATGACGCTTGTACCAAGCGGAATATGCAAACTCCGAATACTTGGACGCGTAGTCTACGATCACAAAGTGGATCTTATAGTACGGCTCCGCCTTTTCAATAAGAGTGGCCAGCTTGTCTTTCCTATCCTCGGATAGTTGTTCAAACAACCGGCTTATGCCGATCACGATATATGTAATCTCCTCTCTGTCATCGAGCACGGAAAGATCCATATTCTCGTCTTTGTAATCATTGTTGCGCTTTACCATCTCATCGAACAGTTCCTGAACGAAGTTCTCGAAATTGCCCGAGACCTTATCCCGGTTTTCAAACTCCGTCAGTTGCTGCTCTGCGTCAACAATAACGGTTTTACATGAAGAATTAAGAACTCGATACAACTCTTCAACAAATGACACCGCTTCTCCCAACTCCTGTATCGCAACCGGGAACGCCACTTTGCCTGCAATGTTTACTGTCGCAACAGTCAAATTCTTCTTTCCGATGCCGACAGGCACATTATTGAGATTGCCGGCAAACTGACGCACACTGTTCAGGTTGACATATTCGGGAAGGATGGGTATATTTGCTGCATACTGATCAAACTTATTATTCAATTCGCCGCAGAAACCGCGCAGGAAATCTTGCTGTCCGTCCTCGGGCGCACAATAGGCGGTTTGGAACTCATACACCTTGCCCATCGAAACCAATCCGCGGCCCTTATACTTGGATGGAATGACGCCTTCTGTCCTGCCAACAACGGATACATATTCTGTAGCATCATTGAGTTGCAGCGAAATCATAGTTTTAAAGTTCTGCTGCACTCTGTATCTGACCGCATTTGTGCTTCCCGCGGTTAAAACAAAGTAGATGCCGTACTTACTGCCATCCCTCGTCAGTACCGTAAAGTCGTCCAAATAATCCTCATACAGTTCACTGAACACAGAGTAGTTATTCAGCAAAACTACAATATTTGGTAGTGTTTTTCCGCTGTTTTTGATATATGACGCATAATCACCGCCAAATTCCGAGAAGCTCGCACGCCTCTGTTCGACTTCCTTTTTAAGCATTTTAAGGAAGTTGATCGTTTTTTCGATATCCGCTGACAGAACGACTCCGCCAACCTGCGGCGCCTGCTCAAAAACCTTGAGTGTTTCTGAGCCAAAGTCCATAATGTACACATTCACTTCTTCCGGGCTGTGATTCTTGATGAGCGAATAACACAGAGAGGTGAGGAATGTGGTTTTTCCGTTGCCGGTCGAACCATAGACCAAACAGTTGCCGTCCCTTGAAAGCGGAACTGTCAAAACCGCCTGGCGCTGATTGAACGGATCGTCATATTCGCCGATAACCGGATCGAGAACAAAACTTTTGGAGAGGTGATTATACTTTTTCTCAATATCATCAACAAAAATGACTGCTGGAATCGGATCAAGCCACAGCGGACGAACACTAACGCGCTCTTCCACCGCCAAATCCGACAAATACTTTACTATCGCAACGATCTGTTTAAGTTTCGTACTGCCTGAGCCGCGTTTCTTGCTCGGCTTATAATTCGCCAAAACTCTTCCGAGATTATCAACGACCTGTATGCTGTCATCCAGATGAGTTTCAACGGATTCAGTCGGAATGTATTCGGCACCGCACCAAGCAGACTGACCGAGCGCAAACAATTCGTTGAAGCCAACCTGCAGGTAGAATCTTCCCGTTTGGGATATCTCCGCTGCATCTGCGCACTTGATCATATCCATACTGTCAGCCTTTTCCTGAACCTTAAGACAAACCCTGAACTTGCTGTTAGACCAGATCTGATCGTCAACAACACCGCTTGGCTTCTGTGTTGCAAGGATCAAATGCACGCCGAGGCTTCGCCCTATCCTTGCCGCACTGATAAGCTGCTGCATAAACTCCGGCTGCTGCGACTTCAGTTCTGCAAACTCATCGGAAATAATGAACAGATGCGGCACAGGTTCCGATACAACTTTGTCGCGATATAGTTTTTGATACTTATAGATATCCATTGTGCCCTCGTTGGATATCTTTCTTGCATTATTGAATACCTGCTGACGCCTTCTGAGTTCACTTTGAATTGATATCAGCGAACGGTTTATAGCGGCGCCGTCAAGATTGGTTATCGTTCCTGCGAGATGCGGAAGTTTAACACCACGTTCCTCATCCTCGAATGCACCCGTCAATCCGCCGCCCTTGTAGTCAATAAGAATAAATGCGACTTCATCGGGATGGTAGTTCACCGCCAACGATAAAATGTATGTGATTATAAACTCGGATTTACCCGAACCTGTCATACCCGCAACCAATCCGTGCGGGCCATGGTATTTTTCATGCAGATCCAAGTTGAAAAGACCGCCAAATGTATCGACTCCGACCGGCGTTTGAAGCGATATGGTCGGATTGTTTTCCTTCCACCTTGTTAATGAATTCAGGTGCTCGATTTTACTGACGTTGAACATTTCGAGAAACGTCAGCATATTTGGCAGCAAAAACCTTTGCGCACCTTTGTCAAGTTCTATATTCGAGAGTGCTTGGGACAGTCCCTCCATTGCCGATTCATTCAATCTATCCAGAGAGAACACAATACTATTGCCACTTGTATCATCTTTAGAGAAGAACCTTGCAGAATCGCCTTCAAGTGAAACAACGTACTTTGTGTCTTTTGGCAAATCACGCAATTCATCAACAGACATTATTATGCTAAAGCCCACATTAAACTTCAGTTTTAGCATTTGCGCCAACACATGGCATTTGTCTGTGAGTTCTTTGCTTGTTGATATGAGAATATAATACGGCGCATTTTCCGAATAATCGAAGTTTTCATTATCGGTACGCGCAAGAATCTCTCTCTCTATAAACGCCGACAGATCCTTGACTTCGGCTTCAGTTGTAGCAAAAAACCTTGCAGACTTGTCGTCGTTCCAAATGTATTGGAGCGGTCTAATAAAGGTCCATTCTTCCGCGTTTTCTTCATTTACCAACATCAGTATTTTCACATCATCATAACTGTGAAGTGCTACTGTTTGCAGGATCAGTGACTTTAATAGTGTATTCCTTTTATCCTCTTCCCCGTATATACCTAACGATACTATATCCACCAGAGAGAGACTCACAGGCACGTCTCTCAACATTTTGGGTTCTTTGCCCAAAGACAGCATAGCATCTTGGAGCGTATCGTCGTCCATAGTAAAAGTTTTTTCGCTGAAAGTACACTCAGCATCCAAAGGCAAATCACCCGTGCCTAATCTAATCCTCAAGAAATCGCTTTGCCCGATACTGCGCTCCCAAAGGCTTGTTTTCTTATTTACGATCCTATCCGCACAATCTCCGAGTGAGATAAGATTCTCATTGAGAATATCCGACTGCGTTTTGCTTTCTCTTCTGATTTCATCGCGCACCTTATCAAGATATGCCAGGTACTTTTTCTGGCGCTTGCCTTCTCCGATAATCCGCTGCTTTTTCTCGTATTTTTTGGAAAGGATCGGCCAAAGAACAGTACCTAGGAGCATACTGCCCGACATCATCAGTGTCGGCAGCGCCTGAGTGACGTTGCCTCCGTTATTTATAACATTATGCACACCAAGAATACCTGTGCTCAACGATGTTACGCCCATAGTCAATGAAGGGCCGAGCATAAGTGCAGTTGGAACAGAATCGGTTTTTTGATGTTGCGGCGGCGGATCGATTTTAAATCTGGCACGCTCTATTTCACGATGGAAACGCGGCGATCTGAAAAAGAATTCCTTTTCCGGCAATTCAAACGGCGGTGTATCCTCAATAGCGCTTTGAGGCATATACGGAACGAGACCACGGGAACCGATCCGTATTGTATTATCGGGATTATTTACGGCAAAATAATTCTTGCCTATTATTATTCTAAGTCCCATAATATAAACAACATCGCCAGGAGCAAGTTCAGTTGACTCAACTCGAGAGCCGTTCACATATGTGCCATTAGTGCTTTCGGTGTCTACAATTGACCAACCTTGCGAATCATACTTCAATAATGCATGTTTGCTAGACACATACATATTCTCATAGCAAATAATATTATCGTTTGTTCTTCCGATAGTCAGCGCACTTGCGCCTCTAACAAAAAACTTTGTAAATGTATTCCTGCTGGAATCCATACTCTCGGCAAACAACAAAGTGCGATTGTTGGCGCCTGCAACCCTTACATTATAAAATACATTCGGACGAATAACAGCCGTACTTACCGCATTGTTTTGTGAGTCGAGAATGGTGATATACTTATTGCTCTTAGCAACCCAATCACTGCCGATTGCTTCCACGCTAAGGAGTTCTCTAACCGCTCCTTTATCATCATAATCCGCAAGCCAATACAGGCCTTTTATCTTACTAGGAAGCGTAAGGCTAAATATCCTATTCGGTTTAATCAGGTTAAGAAGCATTTATTACAGACTCCTTCATTCTTTTGTATTTCCGCAGAAACAAACTGTTTCTCAGAACAAATAATAAAAAATCAAGTTTCGCCATCAGGACTCAGCATTAGTGGGAATGGATTTCCGACAGCAATCAGTGAATAAAGCAACGATAACAATTGTCGGCAGCGGTTTTTAAAAAATACAACTATTAGTGTTGCCAAAGAGTAAATATTTCAATTAAATACAAACATTTACATCTTCAACATAATAATAACAAAAATCGCTTTTCTATAAGTAGTTTTTGTACCCTATCTGCGACCTGTGTGTTATATATTTTATCATCTTGCATCCTTGCCTCAACGCAAAACACAGCATTGAACATCATTGCAACAATCCATAAAGCAAATTGCAAGATACAACTAAAAGAACCATTTACAACTTGTGCAAATAATTAAATGGTAGTATTATTCATTTATTCTTAATATCAAAGGATGTTTGCCATTTCTGCAATCAAACGGCAAACTATCTCAATGTCCCTTTCGGACAAACCGGATACATCAACGCTTCTTGAATTAATCTTTCCTAATAGATAATCAGTACTGACGCCATAAAGATTTGATAGCCTAACAAGAACTCTATAACTGGGCTTTCTCAGATCGTTTTCATAAGCAGAAATCGCACTTTTATTTACTCCAACCAGTCTTGCAACTTGCTCCTGTTTCATATTTCTGTCTTTTCTTAATTGTTTAAGTCTGGTCGAAAAAAACTCCATTACAGATCACCCCCTTAAATATTTTAAGAATATTACCACAGAACGGTTTGCTTTTGATAATTTAATTCTTCGATTCCAATACTAAACCAGTATATTTTTTAAATCTGATTAGTTATGCATTGGCGATACTATAAAAGTATTGACAGAATTTTGATCTGCTATGCTTTTTTTAATACTTGTTTCCTTGATTTAATGACTGCAGCTGCGAGTATTGCGAGATGCACATCAAAGTGTCGTCTTGTATTAATTTCCATATCGGATATTTAAACAAAATAGAGCGTAAAAAATTCGAGTATTGTATTATAAAATAGCAAATAGTATGAATTCTATAGAGCTGTTGAGAAAAAAAGCACGGATAGCGTAAAAACGATGCGTTGAATATCACCGATCGTCTCGCTATTCGGCAGTATCTTTATGCCTTCGCCAAGCCTTTCGGCAACGCAGCGATTACAAGATCGGGTATCGTGACGGTATCGCCACTGCAGCAAAAGGCTTCATATGTCAAAAGTGCTATTCTGCGGCAATATGAATGGACGAAAACCCGGATCAGATGCCCTTATTTGCACATTCGTGTGCAATGCGTGTGCATTGAAGCGATACTTTAACGATCTTAAGCTGATTAAGTTTAAAGCTGCAAGTTTCAAAAAATCCTTATAATGATTGGGTTTTAGCCACTTTCGGCAAAAATGAAACCGGGTTGTGAAAACCCGGAATCTGTGTTGTCCTACCGAAAAAGATTTTTTGGATTTTTAGGAATGGAGTTGAACCCCCGTAACCGAATGACGTCTTGCGAAACCGCTTGTTTTCTGCATTCTATTATTCTGTTCATTTTGTACTCTGATTTCAACACTGAAACAAGACAAGAACGGAAACAGACTTTTGTTTTTCCAACAAACAAGTAGGTTTTTCGCTCAATTCAAATTAGACAATAGGGTTCGGATCGTAAAAGTTTTTCGTTTTCAGTATCTGTTTTGAACTTTTTTGATTTTCGTGTCCAATTTAAAAACAAAAAACGACAGCCAGAAAACTTATATAGAACAAGTAAAAAACAAAGAATCACCATTTGTTGTCCAACCCCAGGGGGGGCAGATCTCAAAGGGTGATTCAACTTCGCCAGCCACATCATTTCAATCCACGCCCCCGCGAGGGGGCGACATCTCGGCCACCCGCGATGATCTCGCACAAAGAAAATTTCAATCCACGCCCCCGCGAGGGGGGCGACCCGATTCAAAAGGCAAGGTAAACACGGATCAGAATATTTCAATCCACGCCCCCGCGAGGGGGGCGATACGGCGAAATCGAGAACGTTTTCCACACGTGGAGATTTCAATCCACGCCCCCGCGAGGGGGGCGACTATTGATCTTCAAAATGATATATCAAATCATTCAATTTCAATCCACGCCCCCGCGAGGGGGGCGACAAACGCCCCGGCTTTTTACTCGTCCGTAAAAGCCATTTCAATCCACGCCCCCGCGAGGGGGGCGACCAAGCGCGACAGGGACGAGCCGAAACGAAGGAAACATTTCAATCCACGCCCCCGCGAGGGGGGCGACGATGATCGTATTTATATACGTTATAACGGATTAATTTCAATCCACGCCCCCGCGAGGGGGGCGACCCGCCACAAGCGCAGCCAATCCCGAGATCAGCGCTATTTCAATCCACGCCCCCGCGAGGGGGGCGACCTATCCTCCCTCGTTTCGGCAATTACCGATGAGTATTTCAATCCACGCCCCCGCGAGGGGGGCGACCGAATATAAACGGTATATTTCCGTTATATTTGTTATTTCAATCCACGCCCCCGCGAGGGGGGCGACGGATAGATGGCAACAGTGTTTCTTCATATATACTATTTCAATCCACGCCCCCGCGAGGGGGGCGACCTTCGACGTTTTGTATTTGGGTTTGAGGGGTGTCCATTTCAATCCACGCCCCCGCGAGGGGGGCGACGACCACAAGGGCTATACGATTTACTATGTTTATATTTCAATCCACGCCCCCGCGAGGGGGGCGACCGCGAACGCACAATGCGAATGAACAAAATACACATTTCAATCCACGCCCCCGCGAGGGGGGCGACACGCGGCAATAGCGGCGTTTGAGCCGTATCGGGTATTTCAATCCACGCCCCCGCGAGGGGGGCGACGAAGTCTGAAAAATATGCACTTATATATTACTCAATTTCAATCCACGCCCCCGCGAGGGGGGCGACATAACGATTTTACAAACTGCAAACGACACTTTATCATTTCAATCCACGCCCCCGCGAGGGGGGCGACTATATGCGTCTTGCTCTACTTGCATAAGTAGTCTATTTCAATCCACGCCCCCGCGAGGGGGGCGACAACGCTAATGGAAACTATAAAAACTGGTGCGACATTTCAATCCACGCCCCCGCGAGGGGGGCGACGGCAACGCAACGCTCCCTTATGTATTCCGCGACAATTTCAATCCACGCCCCCGCGAGGGGGGCGACGCGGCTTCCCGTTAGCCGCGCAGCTTTGCGGCATAATTTCAATCCACGCCCCCGCGAGGGGGGCGACTTGCCCTCGACCGAGCCGCTTTCAATCTGGGCGAATTTCAATCCACGCCCCCGCGAGGGGGGCGACTTGCTCCGTCGCCGTTGCCACGTGCGTCGTAGGCTTATTTCAATCCACGCCCCCGCGAGGGGGGCGACATGCGGGCTTCGGCTTTGGCCTTGTCGTCGGAAATATTTCAATCCACGCCCCCGCGAGGGGGGCGACAACCCGACCGAGGACGATATGGCGTTTTGGAGGATTTCAATCCACGCCCCCGCGAGGGGGGCGACGGGCAGCCTTGGCCTAATGATGATGATGATATTTCAATCCACGCCCCCGCGAGGGGGGCGACCGGGCGTTGTTCCCGACTTTTTGCGCTCGAAAACAATTTCAATCCACGCCCCCGCGAGGGGGGCGACTATGGTGTCGCTATCGGCGACAAGAACAAGGCGTTATTTCAATCCACGCCCCCGCGAGGGGGGCGACTCGACAAGGCGGACGCTTGGCTGCTTGTCGACGATTTCAATCCACGCCCCCGCGAGGGGGGCGACAATCGCGGATACATCGCCGAGGTGCTTCATTTGCGATTTCAATCCACGCCCCCGCGAGGGGGGCGACATACTCATAGGTGTTTACCTCTAAAAATATCGCGATTTCAATCCACGCCCCCGCGAGGGGGGCGACGTGCTGTCGATTGCGCGGATGAAATGAGCAGAGGTATTTCAATCCACGCCCCCGCGAGGGGGGCGACCATTATAAGCGGGATACGCCCGCTTACGTGGGGAATTTCAATCCACGCCCCCGCGAGGGGGGCGACATGTTGTGCCGCGCACGGATGCACCGCAAAGGCGGATTTCAATCCACGCCCCCGCGAGGGGGGCGACTCGGCTCGCCGTGTCAAGACCTATCCGTTGCAGGATTTCAATCCACGCCCCCGCGAGGGGGGCGACGAGTCGCCCTTGTTCGTCTTGCTCTTTTCAAAAACATTTCAATCCACGCCCCCGCGAGGGGGGCGACCCTCTTTCCGAGGATAGATGCTCCATAGATCGGCATTTCAATCCACGCCCCCGCGAGGGGGGCGACGTGACAGGGTAAAACACTTCGTAATTTTTGATGTGATTTCAATCCACGCCCCCGCGAGGGGGGCGACAAGAATTGTCATCACTATTTATGCAAATATATTATTTCAATCCACGCCCCCGCGAGGGGGGCGACGATAACAGCCGTTAGCGTTGGTATTGATGTTAACAATTTCAATCCACGCCC
>JAFZJT010000262.1 GCA_017553815.1 Clostridia bacterium | reverse complement strand
TGTATGCGGTACAGACGGCCTGACACTGATCAGTTCAAAGGCGCTGGTTAATCCGGATACATTCGACCTGAAGACGCTGCTGAATGCATCTGCCATCCTGTGCGTATCCTTCGTCGGATTCGACGCGGTTACGACGATGGCGGAAGAAACGAAGGATCCGCAGAAAGTCATGACGCCGGCTATCATGGGCGTCTGCGTCGGCGCGGTCGTCAGCGCGGCAGTCGGCGCCTCGGTCGGTTTTTCATCGTTCGGCGCGGCTGTCGGCAGGAAGACCGTCGTTTCCGCGGTCGGCGCGTCGGTGTGGAGCACAAGCTCGTTTGTTTTACCCTTTCCGCCGCAGCCGATAAAGCCGAGAGCGGCAAGCACGGCGAGCAGAAGCGCGAATATCCTTCTATGGAGCATCTTTTTTCCTCCGATTTTTATTTCTGTTTAGATAACGGATCACGGCCCGCTTCGGTCGATTCTTGATAAAAACTCAGCGCAGCCCGCATAATTCTTCATTAGTAATTATATAGATAATTCGGCGGTGTGTCAATCTCCATTCGCCATGGGGGCTCCTGCGGAAAATGCTGCGATTGACTCTATTACTTTTCATAGGGACATTTTGTGAACAGTCGTTAATAGCATTTTTGCCTTTCAGTTTTTCCGTTGGGCTGTGTTTATTTGCACAGCCCAACGAATGTATTATAGCATAATCGGTTTTGTTATGCCACAACTATCCTTGCGTGTTTTGTTGATTGTGTTGTAGGCGTATCTTTTTCATCTTCCGCCATTTCGTTTTCTGCCGCTTTGAGCTCTATCGTTTCCGAACGGCTCTCCGCCGTTATCATCGTTTCCGGCATTTCATCGATCAGCCCTATATCGCGGTAGTAGATCCTGATCTCCTGAGCTGCGCTGCGCGAGTAGCGTTTGGATCGTTCTCCGATCTCGATCCTTTGGATGAAGATATGGAGTATCTCGCAAGTGAGTTCGTTGATCTCTGTGTACTTTCTTGCGTTTTCAAGGAAACGACCGATGTTTGCGGCGGAGTCTTTCAGCTTTTGAAGTTGTTCCTTTACTTTGGGAAGTGCTTCTTCGATTTCTGCCTGCTCCTTGGTGTAATCCTTTGACAGCATACGAAACTGCTCGTCGGTAATCCTACCAAGAGCATTATCCTCATAGAGCCTTTTGAACAGCGCTGTTAGTTCCGACTGTCGCTTTCCCATGTCTGCCGCTTTCTTCTGTAAAGCCTTGATCTCTCGCTGAGCTTCCTTGCCTTGCTTCATTCCGATGTACCTTGCAAAGCGTTGCTCGTTCTGCCGTGCGAAGTGGGTGATTCTTCGGATGTCGTCCAGCAGAACGGCGGCGAGATCGACCTCGCGGATATAGTGCGCTGAACACACTTCCTTGCCCTTGTTCTTATAGGTCGAGCACATAAAGTTGTTCTTTACTGCGGAGAAGGTATGCGCTCTATGAAGCCGCATAGTGCTTCCGCAATCTGCGCAGTACACAAGCCCTGATAGCATATTCTGCTCTGCGAACTTTGCGCGGCGACGCTTATGCTTTCGGATATCCTGAACGATCTCCCAAGTCTGCCTGTCCACCAGCGGTTCGTGCGTGTTCTCGAAACGAAGCTGTTCCGATTCGGGGCGCATGATCCTCTGCTTGTTCTTGTATGAGATCGTTGTGTACCGCAGATTGATCGTGTGTCCGAGGTAGGTTTCATTTTCAAGGATCGAAGCGACGGTTGCCGAAGTCCAGCGGTACGGTCTGCTTGTATCGAGCCCGGTCATAGCTTTCCCGTACTTACGGTAATAATGATTTGACGGGTTCACGATCTGTTCGCGCTCCAACTGCTTGGCTATCTGAGCCGGTCCGCTGCCTTGAGCGCACAGAGCAAATATGTGTTTCACCGCCCAAGAGGTTTCCTCATCGGGCACGATGTGCCGCATTGGATCGTCGGGATCCTTTTTGTAGCCGTACAGCGGTCTGGTGGCGATCCTTGCTCCTGTTTCAGCCTTGATCCGCGCCGAGGTGCGACCTTTCTTGCTGCAGTCCTTGGCGTAGAACTCGTTGATGATGTTCCTGAACGGGGTGAAGTCATTCGTGTTCTCATACAGACTGTCCACGCCGTCGTTGACCGCGATGAAGCGAATGCCGTAGCTTGGGAAGATAAGCTCGGTGTACTGACCGACCTGCAGATACTCCCTATGATGCTTGTCCACATGAGTGGCGACCAGAACCTCGAAGCCGTGGAACTCACGCTCGGCTAACTTCAAAGCAAGCTCATGCGCCCTCTGCGGCGTGATCCGCTCGTCCGGCGAGAAGGACTGAACTAGATGATAGAACATTCTTCCGTCCGTTTTTCCGTATTGGAGCTTTGTGTTCATCATCTCGCGGTAGGCGAACTCCGCTACGCAGTTGATACCTGTTACAAGCTTTCTGTCCTCATGCTGTGTCTTAGCTTCCCGCTTGCAGTAGGAGAGTATGAACGCAAGCCCCGCTCTTGTCTGTGAACGGGTGTTCTTCATGATATTGACCGTTGCCATCTGGTCACCGCCTTCTCTCAAGTATCTCGGACAGCTTTTCATTGACCGCTGCGTACTCCGCAACCAATGCGGAGAGATCGACGGCAGAGATACGACCGATGTTGCAGAGCATGGTCAGTTGATTAAGATTCTTTCCTATCGCTTTCTGCTGTCGTATGACTTCATTCAACCCGTCGATAACAACTATCTGCTTGCCGAGACAGGCTCTCGTAACATACTCGGTGAACGACAGCTTTGCCTGCTCGGCCTTTCGGTGCACGGCGGAAAGATCATCCTCGCTTACGCGTATGCACAGCTTTTTGTTTTTCATTTTCTGCTTTCCTTTCGTAAAAGTGGGTTCGGGCTTCCGCCCGCAAAACTGCATTTGGCACGGCGGCGGCTTTGCCGATGACCGGTCAAATGCGATGCTTGCACTCTCCCGAAGGAGAGTACAGAAACGGGATGTCGGAGTGCTCCGCAAACACCGCGCAAGTGTTAAAAACAGGTTTCTCAACTCTGAGGTTTCCTTGCCTCAAATCTGCACTAAACACTTCAGCTTGCAACGTATTCTCATCGCTCCAAAGAGCGCACACGTCGCTTTCTGGGCGCTCACACGCGGCAGAAAAGATGAATGCAACAATGCAGAGAGTGGTGACTGCAAGCTTCCTTTCGCTGTCATCTTCAAGCATGCAATGGGAAAAGCTTGCAATGTTGCATTCTTGATTCTCCAACGGCATTTACGGATACCACAGCCACTTCATCCGCCGCAACTCCATATCAAACATTCGGATTCCGTGTACTCTGTTTTTTGTTGTCATTCAAAACCCCTTTCATAGTTCTTTCGGTCAGCCTGTAAGACCATCTCGCCTTTTTGCCCTCTATCCTGTATTCCACACTTTTTTCTGATTTGAAAACCTCAATTCAGAAATATATTTATAAGCATATTTCGTATCGCCCGGATCTCCGGTTGTGTCTATCGCATATGAAAGCACATCTTTCATATGTATAGGGGATGAAATTTACAATTTGGGGAGGCTGATTCGGAAGTATATTTCAAAATCGGCTTGCCGAGCAAAAGCACTAACTTCGATATTCAGAATGATGCCGCCGCATTAAAACCTCAGCGCTTTTCATTGATGCCAATCATTCCTCCTATTTGTATAGGAATGGATTTGGCATTTCGAGGGGTCTGTGGCAAGAAACTTTTGGAAGCCGATTCATCTCTCGGAAACATCTTTCCCGACCTTCCGAACGCCGGGCTGACATATGATTCCTCGCGTGTCACTCATGCTGCGAAATAATCCCCCTATATGCATTGGAATGAAAAGCGGCGTTTGTTCAACTTCAAGCGGATCGAGCGGAAGCATTTTTTCAGCCCCCATCAGCAGCTCGCGGTTCATCATCTCCAATCTTTGGGTTTACGGCAGATAGAACACTCATTGAGCTTAATTCACGGTGTGAATAAACTCTCCCCGTATGTATAGGAATGAGAATTGAGTTTTGCACATCCATAGGCGGAAAACATAATCAGTTTTCTCCTAACAGACATGCGGATCGGCATAATTGTTTTCCGATGATTAACCGTTCTCACGAGATCTGTCACTACCTATGCTCTTGAACAACTATCCCCATATGTATAGGGGAGGAAACGACGATTATTGAAACCATAATCAGTATATTTTTAAGAAATATATGACCGATACACGGAACACCGATTTATTCAAGCACACTCTTAGCATAGAGAGCATTCGCAGTTTTCTCAAGCTGATCGGCTATACGAACTCATCCGCATTGCCCTTCACCCTGTATTCCACACTTTTTTGGAGTTTTAGCGTTCGCTTTTAAAATATATTGCAACGATGCCGCTAAACAGAGCTTTGAAAATGATTTGATATCGAGATAGCCATGATACACATTTGCCATAGCGGGAATGCGCTTAGTGTAAAAGACCTGCGAGAAAAAGCAGTTGGTTTAGGCATCTGAGGTGTTGTGCCGCACAAAATAATGCTGGATATGGAATACGCCTTTCGTGATATTATTTGATAGCCCAAAAACTGAGTAAAAAGAATATGTATCCATGCGGACTGAGGAAGATGGATCGGCAAGCTCAAAGCGCTTATGCCCAATGCCGTATTCGTGATGGACGGCTTTCATCTCAAAAAATACTTCAAGAAGCTGTTCGCCCTCGAAGGAGCCGGGCATTACGCCGGGGTCGTGAAGAAAGCGATCCGGAGCAACGACCTTGAAGCTTTCGTTAAATACTGCGATGCAATAAACGAAAAGCAGGACGATAAAGGCAGGAAAACCCTTTGCGAGTCGGAAGCTGCACCGAGCCGCTCGTAAGCCATCTGCTTTCGTAGAGCCTTTCCCTCAACTCTCTTGCTTGGAGCAAAGAGGGGCTCGGCAAGATGGCTATGCTGCGCATCTTCACCGAGAACGAGGCAAAGTTACCGCAGATCATATCCGCGTTTCAAGGAGCAAAAAGGAACGCACAAAGGATCACAATGCCCTTAAGAACGGGCTTGAGATATACGGCAAATACGCCGAAAAACAGGCGAACGAAGCTCTCGGCGAATGTCACGATTGGAGCATCTTTGAGAATGTGTGCCAAAGCAGCAGTATGAGCGGTAAGCTCACCGGCACAGCATTCATTCTTAAAGCCATCGCTAAAATGCGACCGGTTTATTCCGTCGCTTGATTTCTCCCAGAAGATATTGACACGATCCCTTCGATCCCAGCGCTTGCCTTTTCGTGCCATCTGCTTTATAATTGGAGCAGTTGATTAAAAAGGCTTCGTTATGGCAGGCGAGAATAAAGAGAAAATAGAACAGAACGGGCTTAGACCTCTTCCGCTCTCTTCGGACGAGCTTTTTTCCCAATGCGGAAAACGCTCGCCCGATTTCGTTATAGTTACGGGCGATGCGTATATCGACCATCCATCCTTCGGCACGGCTATAATCGGCAGGATGCTGCTTTCGCGCGGCTATACCGTGGGCATAATCGCGCAGCCCGATTGGAGAAGCGAAGAATCGGTGAGTACGTTCGGCAGGCCGCGCCTCGGATTCCTCGTCAACTCGGGAAACATGGACTCTATGGTGAATAAATACACCGTTGCGAAGAAGCCTCGCGGCACGGACGCCTACACCCCCGGCGGTAAGGTGGGAAAGCGTCCCGATAGGGCGGTGAACGCATACTGCTCGCTGATACGAAAAGCTTACGGAAGCGACGTTCCTATAATAATAGGCGGTATAGAGGCGAGCCTTAGAAGGTTCGCGCATTACGATTATTGGGCGGATAAGGTACTGCCCTCGATCCTCGTTTCATCGGGCGCCGACCTGCTCGTTTACGGCATGGGCGAGAAGCAGACTATCGACCTTTCCGAGGCGCTCGACGGCGGGCTTAATATTCACGATATCACCTATATACCCGGTACGGCGTATCTTGCGCCGAACCTCGAGCTTGTTTACGAATACGATGAGATCCCCTCGTTTGAAAGCGTTTCAAAGGATAAAAAGGCATACTGCGAGGCGTTTATTACGCAGTACCGCGAGCAGGACGCGATAAGCGGCGCAAGGCTCGTTCAAAAGCACGGCGAAAAGCATCTCGTCGTCAACCCGCCATCTCCCCCGCTTTCGACCGAGGAGCTGGACGAGGTGTATTCGCTCCCCTATACGCGCCTTCCGCATCCGAGCTATAAGGAGCATATACCCGCGCTCGACGAGGTGAAGTTTTCGCTCGTAAGCTGCCGAGGCTGCTACGGTCAATGCTCGTTCTGCGCGCTGACCTTCCATCAGGGGCGAGTGATACAGGCTCGCAGCCATGCTTCGCTCATTGAGGAAGCGAAAAAGCTTATCGCGCAGCCGGATTTCAAGGGCTATATCCACGACGTTGGAGGTCCGACCGCGAATTTCCGTTTCCCCGCCTGCAAGAAGCAGCTCACAAAGGGTGTTTGCAAGGACAGAAGCTGTCTTGGCTATAACCCCTGCAAGAGTATGACCGTCGATCACCGCGACTACGTGGAGCTTCTTCGCAAGCTTCGCAAGCTCGACGGCGTTAAGAAGGTTTTCGTCAGAAGCGGCATCCGCTACGATTATCTTATGTATGATAAGGACGACACCTTCATCCGCGAGCTGATCAAGCACCACGTCAGCGGTCAGCTCAAGGTCGCTCCCGAGCATATCGACGACCGCGTGCTCGAGTGCATGAATAAGCCCGGCGGAGGGCTGTATGAGCGCTTCGCCGCAAAGTATATGGCGCTCAACAAGAGCCTCGGTATGGAGCAGTACATAGTGCCATACTTCATGTCCAGCCATCCCGGGAGCACGCTGCATTCCGCGATCGCTCTGGCTCAATACCTCAAATCGAGCGGTCAGCGCCCCGAGCAGGTGCAGGATTTCTACCCCACGCCCGGCACGCTTTCGACCTGCATGTTCTACACGGGGCTCGACCCGCGCACGATGAAGAGCGTCTATATCCCGCGCGACCCGCGCGAAAAGGCGATGCAGCGCGCGCTGATGCAATACTTCATCCCGAAGAACCGCCCGCTCGTTCGAGAGGCTTTGAGAAAGGCCGAGCGCGACGACCTTATCGGCTACAGCAAAAACTGCCTCGTTCCGCCCGAGGGCGCGGAAACAAAGACGGGACGCGCTCCTTCAAAGCCTTATAGCGGCAAAGGCGGCGAAAAGCGCGGTGATGATCGCCGTTCGGACAGGCGAAATAGTTCGGCTGCTCCGCGAACAAAAAGCGGCGGCGCAGGAGCCGATTCAGGCCGCAAAACGGGCAAAAAGCGCTGAAAAGACCTCTGTTTGCCGATCAAAGCGCGAAGCTTTGATATAGAATCCATCGGAAAATCGCTTCAAAAACGAAGCGTTTTTTCTTTTTTTGAAACTTCATATCGTAAATATGTTAATTTTAATATATATTTTAGTGCAAAAGATATAGCATATTGCGTTTTGATATGGTATAATATGATTGTGATTTGTTTCCGCACATAAGGAAAAGCTGTTGAAAGGAGAATCACGCAGGCTTTAAGTATCAGCTTGTGTGATAAATGGTTAATGGAACAAAGCAAAAAAACCTCCTTCGTTCAAGGAGCTGCCATACTCGGCATAGCCGGACTCATCGTTAAGCTATTAGGCGCGATCTTCCGCATACCGCTCTTAAATTTGATAGGCACCGAGCGAATGGCCTACTATCAGGTAGCCTATCCGATATATGCCGGTCTTTTAGTCATATCCTCCGCAGGTCTTCCGACCGCCATCTCCAAGCTCGTTTCCGAGCGCCTGGCGCTTGGCGATCCACAGGGAGCAAAAAGGGTCTTTTCGGCGGCTTTGAAGCTGCTTGTCGGCATAGGTATCGTTACCACGATCCTGCTGTTTGCATTCTCCGGCGTCATCGGCAATGCTGTCGATAGGCCAATAGCAAAATACTCCTTTGTGGCTCTCTCCCCCGCGCTGTTCTTCGTTTCCGTGATGTGCGCATACAGGGGCTATCTTCAGGGTATGCAGCGCATGACAGGCACGGCCATAAGCCAGATCATAGAGCAGCTCGTCAAGTTTATTCTCGGTTACGCGCTCGCTGCCATACTCTTTAATAAGTATCCCGACCGCATTGAGGTGCCCGCGATCGGTGCGCTTGCCGGCGTGAGTATCTCTGAGCTTGCTGCGCTGATTTTTATTAAGTTTTACTTTACTTTCAATCTGAAGCGCGGCAATCTCCCCATTTCTTTGCGCGGCACCGAGCTGATGCGCGGCAGCGAGCAGACCTCCTCCATATTGAAGAAACTGCTCGTCATTGCCATACCTATAACCATAGGCGCATCCGTAATGCCGCTCACCGCGCTTGCAGACTCCGCTCTGATACTCGGGATACTGACCGATAAGTTTATATCTGTTGCAGGCATGACATTGGAAGCCGCCGAGAAGTCTGCCGATTTGGCTTTCGGTCTGTTGACCGCCAACATTAACCCGCTTATCAATATGCCCGCTGTGCTGACGCTCGCACTCTCGATGAGCCTCGTTCCCGCGATTTCGCAGGCCGTTGCAAAGCGCGATAGGCGCACCGTACACAACGCAAGCGCTACCGGTTTGAAGCTCGCACTGTTCATCGGCGCGCCCTGCGCAGTCGGTCTGTTTGTGCTCGGCGGCCCTATCATGGAGACCCTGCTGTATAGAGGCAGTTTGGGAGCAAGTCAGGAGCTTATAAACGGCGTAAAGATTCAGACTGTGGCTCGAAACATCATGCGCTTTGCTTCTGTGGGCGTGCTGTTCCTCTCCATCGTGCAAACGCTGACCGGCATCATTCAGGGCATGGGCAAGCCGCGCATCCCCGTATTCTTCCTCGCGATCGGCGGAGCGGTGAAGGTCATAAGCATGATAGTTCTTATGAAGTTCACGGATATGGGCATACTCGGCGCGGCGCTCTCCACGGTGCTCTGCTACGCGATCGCGGCGATCGGAGATATCTTCTTCGTTCTGCACTACACTCAGATGAGGATAAGCTGTGCGGACACCTTTATAAAGCCACTCTTCTCAAGCGTTTTGATGGGCGTTATCGTTTACTTCGTGTATAAGCTTATCTCGGGCATGGGGTATCCCTCCGTGGGAACCGTCCTTGCTATCGGCGCGGGCGTTGTTGTCTATCTTGGAGCGATGATGCTCCTTCGCCCGTTCAACGCAAACGACCTTGAATTCCTGCCCAAGGCGAATCTTTTCGCAAAGCTTTTTAGGGTCAAGATGAAATAAGCCGCGTTAAGAAGGGTATAAGAAATCAGTAGTATTTTAATAAGGAGGTGCGTTTATGGACTTTCGTGAAACGGCGGAGCTGAGGGAAAAACAGATGCTTTCTCCGTATGCGGCGCTTTCGAGCGAAACGCGCGGACGCGAGCAGCCCATCGCGCCCTGCCCCGTGCGCACCGAGTTCGTGCGCGACCGCGACAGGATAATCCACTGCAAGAGCTTTAGGCGGCTCAAGCATAAAACGCAGGTCTTTCTCTCCCCCGTCGGCGATCACTACCGCACAAGGCTGACACATACGCTCGAGGTTTCGCAGATAGCGCGCACCATCTCCCGTGCGCTTCTTCTGAACGAGGATCTGACCGAAGCCATCGCAATGGGACACGACCTTGGGCATACCCCCTTCGGGCATTCGGGCGAGAAGGTTTTGGACGAGCTCGTTCCGGGCGGCTTTGAACACAACGTGCAGAGCCTTCGCATGGTCGAAAAGCTTGAAAACGGCGTTGGACTCAACCTCACCTGCGAGGTGCGCGACGGCATACTGAACCATAAAAAGAACGGTAAGCCGTGTACGCTTGAGGGATACGTCGTAAGCCTTGCCGATCGCATAGCCTACGTCAACCACGATATCGACGACGCGATACGCGCGGGGCTGCTCTCAAACGAGATGCTCCCCAAAAGCTGCATCGAAAAGATCGGCAAAACGCACGGCGAGCGCATAAATGCGCTGATTATGGATATACTCTCCGTGAGCTTTTCAAAACCCTTCGTTCGCATGAGTGAGGAGATGGCGAGTGAGTTCGACAAGCTCAGAGACTATCTTTTTGAAAATCTATACCACGACCCCCGCGCCAAGGCGGAGGAAAGCAAGGCTGTCGGCGTTGTTGAAACGCTGTACAGGCATTACCGCAAAAACATCGATACCCTTCCCGATGATTTCAAAAAATACATCGAGGAGGACGGCGCGGAGCGCGTCACCGCAGACTATATCGCCTGCATGACCGACCGCTACGCCGTGCGCGACTATGAAAGGCTCTTCGTGCCAAAGGATTGGAATTGATATGAAGCTCCTCGTTTTGAACGGCCCCAATCTGAATCTGCTCGGCAAAAGAAAGCCCGAGATCTACGGCAAAAGAACGCTTAATGAAATCATGGGAGAGCTTGAAGCATATCTCAATGAAAAGGGAGCCGAGGCCGAGTTTTTTCAATCCAACAACGAGGGTGAGCTGATCGACCGCATCCATGCCGCGATCGGAACGGCGGACGGCATCATATTTAACCCCGGTGCGTATTCGCACTACTCCTATGCGCTTCGCGACGCGATAGAATCGGTCGATATCCCCTGCGTCGAAGTGCATCTAAGCGACATTCACAATAGAGAAAGCTTTCGCGCAATCAGCGTTATCGAGCCCGTGTGCATCGCTCAGGTCTCCGCGCTCGGCGAAAGAAGCTACTTTGTTGGAGCAGAGATCCTTTTAAGCAGACTTGGAGGATGAATTATGGCTAACAACATGAAACATTATGCTGTTATCGGCGCCCCCGTCGAACACAGCCGCTCGCCCGAGCTCTACGCGCCAATGTTTGAAAAAGCAGGCGTAGACGCAACCTTCGAGCGCCTTAGAATAACTTCGGACGAGCTTGAAAACCTTCGCGAGATCGTAAAAGCACATGAACTGAACGGCTTTGCGGTCACAATGCCTCATAAAAAGGCCGTTCTGCCCTATCTCGACGACGCATCGTTCTTTGCGAAGAGGACCGGCACGGTCAATATCGTTTGCGTTGAAAACGGTATGCTGATCGGGCACAACACCGACGGCTCCGGGATTATGAGCGCGCTTCGCGAAGCGGGCGTGGAGTCCACTGGAAGAACCGCGATCATTCTCGGAAGCGGAGGCGCAGCATGCGCCGCAAAGGCCGCGCTTGAGGATGACGGCTGCGTCGCTTATACCGTTTCAAGGCAGCATGCGAAAACCGGCCGAGCCTACCCTATCGAGGACGCGATCTTCAGCTTTGAGGTTGCGTCTTCGCTCATTTCAGGCGCGGATATCTTTATCAACGCCACGCCGCTTGGGATGAAGGATGGCGCGGTTTTCGGCGATCTTTCGTTCGTTTCGCTTCTGAAGCCCTCATGCACGGTGGTTGACATGGTCTACCGCCGCGACCGCGAAACGAGTCTTATCAAAAGCGCAAAGCAGCGCTCCCTCAAAACCGTTTCGGGAGAGCGGATGCTCTATCATCAGGGCGTGCTTGCGTTCAAGCTTTGGACGGGCTATAGTTATACCGAATGATAACGCACGAAACGGAGAAAACGAACCGATGAAGACAGCAATTGCTCAATACGAGTTTCGCAATGGCGATATCGACTTCAACCTTAAGAATATGGAGCGCGCAATCGAGAAAGCGAGCGGAAAGGCCGATATCGTCGTTTTCGGCGAGAGCTTTTTGCAGGGCTTTGACGCGCTTTGCTGGGATTTTGATACGGATAAGGCTATCGCGATAGAGCAGCAGAGCGAGACCATGCGGCGAATCGAGAGAATGAGCCGCGAATACGGCACGGATATCGTGTTCGGCTATTTCGAGCTCGACGGCGAGAGCATCTATTCCTCCTGCGCCGTGATCGAGGGCGGCAGGCTTACGCAAAACTATCGCCGGATATCGGTGGGTTGGCGCGAACCGAATACTGATTGGCATTATAAAGAGGGCAATGAAACCTGCGAATTTGATTATCGCGGTCAAAAGCTGATGCTTGCGCTCTGCGGCGATATGTGGGATATGCCCGAAAGGTTCAAAACGAACGGAGTGCTCGTTTGGCCCGTTTACATCAATTTTCCTTTGGATGAATGGCGCAAGATGGAGCACGAGTATGCCGAGCAGGCCCTGCTCGCCGCGGGTAGAGCCTTGCTTGTGAACCCCATTTCGCATGACCCCGATTCAATCGGCGGCGCGTTTTGTTTTGAGCGCGGCAGGATAGAACAAAGACTTGATTACGGCGAGGAAGGGCTTTTATTCGTTGAACTTTGAACGGGCTTTTTAGGCTTCTTAATTCACGATCAATACCTATTCTCGATCCCAAAATGGACGCGGTAAACCGCGTCCGTTATTTCTTCGTTGAAACCACATGTTTTTAATGAAAGTGTTTAAATCTTCTGAAATTCCGCAGGAATTTCAACCTCAACTATTCACTATTCACTTAGCTTAGGCTTCGGTCTTGTTGAGATAGTCCCTTATGACCTCTACCATCTTCTTATTCTCAAGCCCCGCCTCGATCTCCTCCATATCGACGGTCTTGCCGTCCATTATGCCTTGGATAAGCACCTCGGCATACATCACGTCGCGAGTTTTCGGGTTCTTCAGATACTCAAGGATATCCATATTCATTTTTTCGTTGATGCCGTCTATCATCGCGGTGTAGAAGGTGCATTTTTCGCCGAAGCAGCGGCCGATATCCTCAAGAAGTTCAAAGCCGATCTTTACGTCCTCAAGGCGCATGAGCTTGCGTTCGTTGGTGATGAACGCGCCGCCCGTCAAGAGCTTATCGACGGATACGCCGAGTATATCCGCAACGTCGAGCAAAAGCCCCGTATCGGGCAGGCTCTCCCCCGTTTCCCATTTTGAAACGGCCTGAAACGAGATATTCAACCTATCGGCGAGCTCCTTCTGCGTCAGACCCGCCCTATGGCGAAGCATCTGGATATAGCCACCGATCTTTGCGTTGTCCATAGTATCAATTCCTTTCGATAATACTTATTTTGTTCATCTCGAGACAACTTGATGATAACGCATCACAGAGCAAAAGTAAATAACGCATATTTTTAGCGAATTCAACCTACGCTTGAGTTTTGCGATTGCTGTGAACTTGACGACGGTCTTGCCCGCGAGGTGGTTTTTACCTCGCCTAAAAGCACATCACTTAAACCTCTCCATAAAACGCTTGATATGTTCCGCCATTTCATAGCTTTTATAATAATGGATATAATGACCGCAGTCAAAAGTCACGATCTCCGCATTGTTTTCCTGCGCGAATCCATTCTGTGCAGGCAGCCAAAAATCCCCTATCTCCTTGCCATTCGAGCAAAACATTAGAACAGGACAGGTTATGTTACCAGCTGATTTTACGGTTTGAGCATTTTCATAAACCCGCTTTCCTTCTTCAATATAATCAATGTTTACCGCATTTCGATACATAAGCAGCTTCTGTTGCTCTTTTTCGTATTCGCTTAACGGTTCATCATTTAGCGGGTAAAGACCGGGGATCCTCATCAATCCGAGCAAGACTGAGAGTTTTCCTATTGTCCGCATTGTGTTGATCCGTCCAAAATCGAAGTCATCGTAGCTGTCCGGAACGGACATATCTATCCCCACTATGCCGGCCACTTCGCTCGGATAATTCTGCGCCCAATAAATC
Source organism: Clostridia bacterium (assembly GCA_017553815.1). Next base: position 4,661 of record JAFZJT010000262.1, on the reverse strand, counting down.
GCCTCAAGCCCTGACATTGAATGCGGAACCAAAACAAACGGACCTCTTATTCCCGCGCCGAAAACTGCACCGCGCACCTCTTCCACCATAGTTTTCACATCACGCTCTACCCGAACAATGTCCGAATATCCATAGCCGGCTTTTTCAACAACTGCGATCCTGTACTCATCGGTAAGTCGATTATATAAAGCCTTGAAGTCGTACACAGGCGCAACAGTAGCCGATCCTGACAAGAATACAAGCACCGGCGAATCAGTCTCCGCTCCTTCTGCGTAGACGTGAACACTATATTCGCCCAAATCGATCATTTCACCGTTTGGAACGATCCTGGATGCCTCTTTTTTCAGCGCGATCCGATTATAGACCGCCAAAGCAGCTATGCAAAGCGCCGCAAAACCAAGCACAGCCGCAAGTACCTTCAGCACTTTTTTCAACCATTTCATACGCTTCATAATAATCACAATACTCGGTGCAGGAAGCATCCCAATCAGCTTCCCGCACCGAGTCAGCATTATTCTTTTCTAAATTATTTAACAACGATATTCACGATATTCCTTATCGCGATGAACTTGACGATGTTCTTGCCCTCGACGTGGGGCTTGACCTCATCGTTTGAGAGCACGAGCTCGCGCAGCGCGGCCTCCTCCATGCCGACCGGCACGTTCATCCTTGCGCGGATCTTGCCGTTGACCTGCACCGCTATCTCCATCTCGTCCTTAACGAGCGCGGCTTCATCGTGCTTCGGCCACTCGCCCTCGTAGATGGGTGCGGTGAAGCCGATGAGCTCGTTCATCTCCTCGGTGATATGCGGACACACGGGGTTCATCAGAACCAGCAGGGTATGCAATTCATCGCGCGTTACGTCGCCCTTCTGGTAGAAATCGTTCACAAGGCTCATCATCGCGGCTATGGCGGTGTTGAACTTCATACGCTCGAAGTCCTCGGTGACCTTCTTGATACAGCCGTGCACGCTTGCCGCCATCTCCTTGCGGATGCCTTCGCCCTCGGTGATCATATCCTGCAGGCGCCATACCCTTTCAAGGAACCTGCGGCATCCCTTGACGCCCTGAGTGCTCCAGGGAATCGTTTGGTCGAACGCGCCGATAAACATCTCGTATGCGCGCACGGTGTCCGCGCCGTATTCGTTGACGAGGTCGTCGGGGTTGATGACGTTGCCCCTCGATTTACTCATCTTGCTGCCGTCCTCGGCGAGTATCATGCCGTGGCTCGTGCGCTTCATATAGGGCTCGGAGCAGCCCACTACGCCGATATCGTAGAGGAATTTATGCCAGAAGCGGGAGTACAGAAGATGTAGAGTGGTGTGCTCCATGCCGCCGTTGTACCAATCCACGGGGAGCCAGTAGTCGAGCGCCTTTCTGTCGGCAAGCACCTTATCGTTGTGCGGGTCGCAATAGCGCATATAGTACCAGCTCGAGCCCGCCCAGTTGGGCATGGTGTCTATCTCTCGCTCCGCGGGTGCGCCGCACTTGGGGCAGGTTGTGTGGATCCAATCGGTCGCACGCTTCAAAGCGGAGGAACCGTCGTCCGCGGGGCGGAAGTCCTCTATCTCGGGCAAGCGGAGCGGGAGCTCGCTCTCGGGGAGCGGCACCCAGCCGCAATGCTCGCAGTAAACGAGCGGTATCGGCTCGCCCCAGTACCTCTGGCGGCTGAACAGCCAATCGCGGAGCTTGAAGTTGGTCTTCTTGGTGCCGATGCCCTCCTTTTCGAGCCAATCTATCATCGCCTTCTTCGCGTCCTCGACCTGCATACCGTTGAGGAAGCCCGAATTGACGAGCACGCCCGTTTCGCAGTCGGTGAACGCTTCCTTCTCGATATCGCCGCCCGCGACGACCTCGATGATCGGAAGGCCCATCGTTTTAGCGAACTCATAGTCCCTCGTGTCATGGCCCGGAACCGCCATGATAGCGCCCGTGCCGTAGCCCATCAGAACGTAGTCCGAGATCCAAACGGGTATGAGCTTGCCCGTTGCTGGGTTGATCGCCGTCACGCCCTCGAGTGGAACGCCGGTCTTGTCCTTAGCGAGCTCGCTTCTTTCAAAATCGCTCTTCCTTGCGGCGGCGGCGCGGTATTCGCGCACCTTTTCGATATTGATTATCCTATCGGCCATCGCTTCAACGAGCGGATGCTCGGGCGCGATTACCATATAGGTCGCGCCGAAGAGCGTGTCGGGTCGGGTGGTGTAGATGCGAAGACCCTCGTCGTAGCCGTCTATCTTAAAGGTTACCTCCGCGCCCGTGCTCCTGCCTATCCAGTTCTTCTGCGAGAGCTTGACCCTGTCGATGAAGTCCACGGTGTCAAGGTCGTCGATGAGCCTACCCGCATAAGCGGTTATCTTGAGCATCCATTGCGAGCGAACCATGCGCACTACGGGCGCTCCGCAACGCTCACAACAGCCGTCCACGACCTCTTCGTTGGCAAGGCCGACCTTACAGCTCGTGCAGAAATTTATCGGGAGCTCGGCCTTATATGCAAGCCCCTTCTCAAAGAGCTTGAGGAATATCCATTGGGTCCAGCGGTAATACTCGGGGTCGGATGTGTATATCTCGCGCGAATAGTCGAACGAGAAGCCGAGCATCTTCAGCTGGTCGTGGAAAACCTTGATATTGCGCGCCGTGACCTTCGCGGGGTGCTCGCCCGTTTTAATGGCGTAGTTCTCTGTGGGAAGGCCGAAGCTGTCATAGCCTATCGGGAAGAGGACGTTGTAGCCCTCCATCCTTCTTTTGCGCGTGATGATGTCCAGCGCGGTATTGCTGCGCGGATGACCCACGTGCAGACCCGCACCGCTGGGGAACGGGAACTCGATAAGCGCATAGTACTTGGGCATGGTGTAATCATCCTTTGCCTCGAAGCAATGCGTATCGTCCCAGATCTTCTGCCATTTTCTCTCTATAGGCAGATGTTCGTAGCGTTCGCTCATTATGTATGAAGCTCCTTTCGGTTTATAAACAAAATAAAACGCCTCCGAAAACGGCGTACTTGCCGTTTCCGAAGACGCAGGAAAACAGTTTAAGTACCTGCGCGGTACCACTTCGGTTGCTCGAAAAAGCAAATAATCCAGTTCGAGCCGCTCAACGCCCTTAACGCGGGCATACGCTTACGGCTGAGGAAGCGAGCATCGTTCCGTTCACCGCAAAAGCTCCGCGGCGAGTGCCGTCCTTCCCCGCTGCCGCCTTGCACCGAACGCGGCTCGCTTTAGCGGGTGAAGCAGGACGGATTATCCGCTTCAACGCATTTACCGCATTGGATTCTATCACTGTTGCGCCCGTTTGTCAAGAAGTTTTAGCTATCTGCTTGTTCGGTTTTCAAGAGCCGGCTCGGGGTATTACCGATGCTCATTGCTGTATTCAAGCAATCTTCCGACGTGACGGGTTTCAAAGAACATATCCCTTTTGACCCAAACGATAATCACGGTGACCAAAGTAATGACAAGGGTCTCCGCACATTTTGTTTCCGGGGTCATGGCGATCTTCTCCTGCAGGAAGTTAACGAAAAAGTGAAAGATCATGCACGCCAATATGGAACGATCGCTTACAAGGTACACCCATGTAATAACGAAGCCCATTGGAATCCCGCTGATAAAAAAGTTGATTACATACAGCGGATTCACCATCAGCCCGGCCTGATAGGTTCCCTTAATGAAGATGAGAGGAAAGTGCCAAAATGACCAAAGCACACCAAAGATCATGGATTCCCAAAACCAGTTCATATAGTTCCCTATGGAATCCTCGCAGTATCCTTTCCACCCAACTTCTTCGATAACGGCTGCAAGGGTAATGGTAATAAACGCGCCTGCTATACCGACGCCTGTAAAGGAAAAGTCTTCCGTGAAAGCAAACTGATCAATGGATTGCCCAAAGAGCAGCGATAACAGGATGGAGCAGGCAATCACAAGCGCAAAAACAATGACCGCCCATAATACATTTAGCCATTTTACCTTGTAGAAACCAACGATTTTATTCTTCAGATCCTGCTTCAGCGCATCGGATCCGGACGTCATGACGAAAACGGTGGACACGACTGCCGGCGCTAACAAGCCAAGCAGCATAAGAATTGAGCTGATGCTCTCCGGCATAAAAATCGCCGGAACCCAGAATATCCATGTAAACAGATATGCAAATACGAAAAAGAGTATCGGTCTGTATCTGTATTCATCATTTGTTTTCTTCATCATTTACTCCTCCCGATATCAGTTTCATAATGAAGCCCATTGTTCCCGACTCCGCACCGATTGTTTTTTCCACTATGTCTACAAATGCGATTGTTTCACTCTCTGAAAAAGCGCCATCGTCAAACAAGCTGGAGCTCATGATAAGGATCAGCTTTACGCGTTCTTCAACCTGCTCACAATCAAATATACCCTGTTTGTTACCTTCTCTCACTATTTCGGCAAGCAACGGGACTGCATCGCCGATCAACTTTTTGTTCACTCTGTCATGGAGAAAAACATTCTCGGGTTGATTAAGAGTGTTCTGAATGGCTACTTCAGCCTCTATTGGCCTAAAAGCGAGTATAACGCCGATGATCTTCTCCGGAATGGATAGATCGGTGCCAAGCACTCCGTTAGCTCGTTCCAAACCCTTATGCAATAACATTTCGACAACCTGTTCAAGTATTTGCTCCTTGCTTTGGAAGTAGTAATA
>JAFZJT010000261.1 GCA_017553815.1 Clostridia bacterium | reverse complement strand
GCCGAAAGGAAGCGCGGGTGCTTCGACGCGCTCCCTCATCTCCGCGCCGTGGCGGAAGATGACGGTTACCTCGAGGAATGCGATGCCCGGGGCGAGATTGCCGCCGAGGGAGATATTAAGGTTTTCGGCGCCGCTCATTATGATAGAGCTGACTATGCTCGTGCCGAGCGCAACGCAGAGGCTGACGATGCCGAGCACCTTGAGCTCATCCGCGCCCTTGAAGGTGAAGGGGGTGCCCGCTTCAATAACGCGCTTAAAGTACCTGTACGCCATGAACGCGACCACGGCCTGCGCCGCGCATACGACTATTGCGCAGATAAGCGCCTTTGTAAGCCAGGACGAGATGTTCACGGGATCGAAGGAGCCGAAGACCTCCTTGAAGGCCGCCATATCGCTTACGTCGAGATTCCGGGTAACTTCATCCCAATCGACGTTGGCAATAACGTTCTTCAGCGTCGGCACCATGATGCACCCAATAGCAGAGAAAACGACGCCGATGATGAGGAAAACGAACACTATCATGCTCAGAACCTTCGCTATCTTGGTCAGAGTCATGATCGTATTCAGGCTTTTTGAATCGTTCATTATTCTATCCTCCTTGATTCAATAAAGCCATTGTATCATAATTTGATGTTTCACGCAATATCGAAAACAGCGGTGAAGCTCGTTCCCGTGCTTTGTGAACTCTTGACCTCGATATCAGCGCAGATGAGCTCCGCGCGCTTTTTGAGTATCGGAAGCCCGAGCCCGTGTCCGATCTCGGTGCGCGCCTTGTCGCCCCGATAGAAGCGCTCGAAGATATGCGGAAGGTCGCTTTCCGATATGAAACTGCCGTGGTTATGAACGGTGAAACGCGCCTTTTTGCGCGATTTAGTGAGAGTTATATCCACCTTGCCGCCCTCGGGCTCGTATTTCATCGCGTTGTCGATAAGGCCGCCGATTATCTGCTCCACGCTCGTGGCTTCGCCCAAGACCGTTACGCCCTCGGGAATATCGGACTCAAGCTCGATGCCCTTATCGTAGGCGAGGGATTCGAGCTGAAGTATGCATTTTTCAGCTGCCTGCGAAAGCTCCACAGGCTGCTTTTCGATTTTTCTGCTGCCCTCAAGAGATGAGAGCTCGAGCATGCTGTTCACAAGCTCCATCATGTTCTTTGCGGCGGAATCGGTGCTGTCCACCCATTGGAGCTGTTCACCAACGGTCGAATCGGCGTTTGAGCGCAGTATGCTGTTGTTTGCAAGCACGACCGTGACGGGAGTCTTGAGGTCGTGCGAAAGGTCGGTAACGAACTGCCGCTCCATCTCCACGGCCTCCTCCATCGGCTTTACGGCTATCTTCGAGAGTCGGCGGCTGACGAAATAGAAGAGCACCATCGCGGCAGCAAACACGCCGAAAAGAAGAAGCGCGTTGTTTGCGGTGCGCGAGAGGATGAACGAGGTGTCCGCAAGAGCGATCTTGTAGTTCGATCCGTTTAGACGTTCGTAGCGGTAGATGAGATGGTATTTGTTGAGCGTGCCGTAGCTTTTCTCCTGCCCGACTATCTCGCGAACGGCGGCGTAGAGGGTGTCGGCGTCGGAAGCAAGCTCACTGTTTAAAAGCGAGAGCTCGTTCGTTTCGGCGTTGTAGAAAACTATCTCCACGCCCTCCGCGTCAAAGCGCGCGCGGTTCCCGCGTCCGCGCGGCTCGAACTGGCCGCCCTGGCCGTTCGGTATGCCGTTTTCGCCCTGAGCGTCATTCGGAAAACCTCCCTGCCAGGGGGTAACGAGCGGACGCATGCCAGCGTTCTGCTCGCCCCAAGGCTCGATAACAAGGCGCATCGTGTTTTCAAGCTCCTTTATGGCAATCCTGTGCATGAACAGACCGAGGAGCACGAAAACGATGATCAGGATTATCCCGATGAGCGCCATTGTGAAAATTACAAAGCGCCTACGGTATTCGTTCATTCACCCACCTCCAAACGGTAGCCTATCTTCTGTATTTTCTTGATGGTGACGTTCGATTTAAGGTATTTGAGCTTCTTTCTTATGAAAGAGATATAGACCTCCACGTTGTTGTCCGTGGCCTCGGAGTCCATGCCCCAGGCGTTGTTGATAAGCGTTTCGGTCGGCACGGTCATAGTGGGGTTTGAAAGGAAGGTCCTCAGGACCTCGAACTCCTTGTGGCTGAGCTGAACGGAGCTGCTTTCGCTTCGGAGCATCGCCGATTGAAGATCGAGCGTGAGATCGGCGTATTTAACGTCGTTTACCATGACCTCGCCGCGCCTTCTCGTCAGCGCGCCGACCCTTGCAAGAAGCTCCTCGGTGTCGAAGGGCTTGGTCATATAGTCGTCCGCGCCATCGTTTAGCCCTGTCACCTTGTCGGCGGTCGTGGTGCGCGCGGTCAGCATCAGGATGGGGGTGTTTATACCGTCCTTCCTGAGGATGCGAACGACCTCGAAGCCGTCTAACTTTGGAAGCATGACGTCAAGGATGATCAGGTTGTAGTCCACACCCTTGGCGTAATCGATGGCGGAAAGCCCGTCGTGCACGGCGTCAACAAAATAACCGTGCTGTTCAAGTATTTTCTTTATCGCCCTTGCAAGCGAGAGTTCGTCCTCAACGATCAGAATCTGCATTTTTGGTTCCTTTCCGAATGAAGCGGATTTCCTTCTCTATTTATTATACCACACAGTATAACCGAAAAGTTGAAAACATTCTTAAAAATCAAATTGCGGCTTTAATAATTTTTTAAGCTTTATCCGTAGAATAAGGGCAAGGATTATGGAAAGCGCAAAACCGCCGTCCGATAAAATAAAGGCGAAAAAAATTCCACAAGGAGGAAAAAGCAATGAAAACGGCAAAACTATTCAGAAAAGCTCTTGCAGTCGTCCTCGCGCTTGTGCTCGCGGCGATACCGTTCTCCCATCTCAGCGCGAATGCGGAGAAGGTCGCTTCGGTCGATATGCACGGAGCCACGGTGATTACCTTCGCGGAAAGCGGGATAACCGTTACCCCCGGCGAATACGCGGGCTATTCCGTTGAAGGAAACGAGGTCAAGATCGACGAGGCGGGCACATACTTGCTCAAAGGCGAAAGCTTGAACGCTTCGGTCAAGGTCAAGAGGGAAACGACGGGCGTGGTGCTCGTGCTTGGCGGACTCAACCTGACAAGCGAGACCACGGCGCCGATAACCTGCGCCAAGAGCACCGAGGTAACTATCATCGCGGCGGCGGACACCGTGAACACCCTCTCCGACACCGAGCTGAACAACGACGAGACCCATGCGGATAATCTCGATGCTGAGAACGCGGTCATCAAATGCAATGACGGCTCGAAGGTTGTCATTGCGGGCGAAGGCACGCTGAATATCATCGCAAACGGCAGGAACGGCGTCAAGGGCGGCGCGAGCACCGAAGCGGAGGGCGAATCGAGCCTGACGGTGCGGGAGCTTACGCTCAATATCAAGGCAAACGTCAACGACGCGCTCAAATCCGACACGCTTTTGAAAGTTGAGAGCGGCAATATCACGATAGAAGCGGCGGATGACGCTATCAAATCCGATTACGTTTTGAATATCGGAACCCCGGATGGCGAAGAGCCGAATATCAACATAGTTTCGAGCAACGAGGGCATCGAGGCGGCAACGCTGAACGTGTACTCGGGCAATATCACCGTGAACTCCACCGACGACGGCATCAACGCCGCAAACAGCAATCTTGCGGACTACAGCTTTGAATGCAATTTCTACGGCGGCAAGGTCGTTATCAACACCACCATCGGCGACGGCATCGACTCCAACGGCAGCATCAACTTCGCCGGCGGCGAACTCGAGGTCCACTCGAGCACCAGAAGCGATAACTCCCCCTTCGACGCGGACGGAAGCATCACCCTCTCGGGCGGCACCGTGTTCGGCATCGGAATGCCTGGAATGGGCAGCCTGCCCTCGAGCGCAACTCAGAACTACGTTTACTTCGGCTCGGGCGGCATGGGCTTTGGCGGAAGAGGCGGCTTTCCCGGCCTCGGCGGAAACGGCCAGCCCCCGATGGGCGGGAACGGAACTCCGCCCGAGCCGCCGAACGACGGCGGCATGATGCATCCACCGACGGGCGAGAGCGGCACTCCGCCCGAGCCGCCGAACGACGGCGGCATGGGCGACTTCCACGAACCGGGCGGTTTTGGAGCAGAGCAGAGCGGCTCGCGCGTGAGCATCGCCGAGGGCGACGAGG
>JAFZJT010000260.1 GCA_017553815.1 Clostridia bacterium | reverse complement strand
GAGATAGGTATATCCCTATCCGTAGCCGTATCCCTCAATGCCGTCAACCTTCGCCTTATCGCATAGAGCCGTGATGCAAAGTTTTTCTGCCCAATCCATTGTGTCAATGACGAGCGTTTTAAGATGTTCGGGATGCAGAATGAAATGCTTCACCTGTCCTTTTAATCCCTCCCACGATTCGGGCGACGGATCAGTCCTGGTAACGTCCATGTGTTTTGTGGAGCCCTCCGTATCGATAAAAACAGGGCTCGGTAACTGTGATGCGAATGTGGTTTTGCCGATGCCCTCGGGCCCGTAAACAACCACCTTCAGCGCCGTCTTAATTCGTCCTTTAGTTATCTGCATCAAAATTCTCCCTTCTTCCACTCTCGAGGCTGCACCTCGGGCTGTGGATCATTTGTTTTTATAGTTCCGTCTTCGATGATCACCGCGCATTCATCGCCCGTTGATACACGTGTCGCTATCATCTGCAAGCCCTCGCCTTCGAGCCATGCGCCGAACTCTTTGAGAGTATCGATATCCATCTGCTCAAGCTTGTCCATAAGCAAGAAGCAGCACTCGGGGTTAAGCTTCCGAACGATTGCCGTTGCAACTCTGAGCTGTTCGGATGCAGACATACAATCCCAGCTCATACCATTGTAACGCAGCTCCCCGTCCTCGATGGTAAGCCCGGGCAACGGGAGACCGCTGTTTGCGAGCAGATCGCGCTTGCTCTGTCTTATAGACTCGAGTTTTGCCGTCAGCGCATTGTACTGATCAGCGTGATCCTTGGCATCGTCCTCGGCTTTCTGCTTATCGAGATTCGCTCGAACCTTGCGGTTTATCTCCTCGATGTTGGCTATATCCTCCTCAATCTCAGCCGTAGATTCATCGTGGAGCTCGAGCACGGTCTTCATCGCCGTCTGTTCATCGGCTACAGCCGTGTTATAAGCTAAAAGCTTCTCTTCTCTCTGCCTGGTCAACTCTGCGATGCGGTCATCGAGTGCCGAAAGCTCATCATGCAGGCGGTGCTTCCCCATCGTGATGGCGTTCAGACGCTCACGCTTGCGCTGATTCTCGGCGTTGTTGGCAAGGATGGCCTGATGCCTTGCCAACAGTTCGGATGCGCTCACGGGTGCGTCAGGAGCCGTAGGATAATAGGGTTGTTCCTCCGCATACTTCTTCTTGCGGTCGGCGATGATCCCGATGGCGTGACGCTCGTTGTAAACACGCTGCTCCTCGGCCGTGATTTCGAGTACCCTTTCTTTGAGTCCGCAAGCATCGAGCAGGATGTTCGCTTTGTCCTTAGGCGTTGCGGCCATAAACTTCGGGATGTCGAGCGCGAAGGTCGATATAAAGCTGTCAAGAAGTTTCTGACCTGCAAGTGTGCCGGTGGGATCGATGACCTTGAGCGAGCTGTTCTTCCCCTTGCGTTCCACGATCATGCCGTTTGAAAGCTTGATCCTGATACTCGGCGGGATCAGGCTTCCTTCGCGCTGCGCCTGCGAGGGGCGGTACCTGTCACCGGCAAGCGCCCACGTGATCGCATCGAGCACAGAGGTTTTACCCTGTCCATTCTTTCCGCCGATCACGGTCAAGCCGTTCTCTGCGGGTTCAAGTGTTACTGCTTTAACACGCTTGACGTTCTCGATCTCAAGTTGAGAAATCTTAATCATACTGTCTCCTCCTGTATCTCGTACTGATTACCTCTTTGGAAAACCTCGTGCGTTCCGTCCATAAGCGCGCGCTCGATGGTACTCATTTCGTAGCCAAGCAGTTCAAGCCAGCGGTAAAGAACATCGAGTTTCCAGTTATACTTGTGCTCCGGAAACGCTCCTATAAAGCTGCTTGATGGTTTTTCGTCCACACTGTCACCAAACATATAGTAGATAGCAATCGCCGCTATCTCAATGCCCTTTTCACAAGCACGGTTGAAGATGATTTGATTGTTCTCGTTAAAAGCTCTTAACGTCAGGTCATCGGTAACTACTCCAAGCACTTCATAGTAGTCCTTGTGTCCATCAGTAGACCTAAGATAGATGCGCGTACTCAGCGTTGCTACATATATCGCTCCTTGTAGGATATTCGAGATGTTGCCTTTGCCAACCCGCAAGTTTCTGATGAACTGCCGCCTGAGCTCATACATAGTTTCCGCGCATTTGGCGATGTCCTTGTGGGCTTTTGCAATCGCGGCTTCCCGCTCAAGTTCCTCCGGCGGTCGCTTTTCTTTACCGGTGCCCGGCTTTTTCTTGAAAAAGTAAAGTCCGGACCAATCTTCATGGTAATGCGTAGCGCCTTCTGGGATCGCCGGAGCGTAATCGTCTTTGAAAGCCAAGACTTCGGTCTTTCCGAGTCTCTCAAAGTTAGACGAGTATTGTTCATTCGATTCCATCTTTTTGAGAGTAATGGTGCTCTTAAAAGAGTCATAGGCTGCCTGGCAATGCTTTCGCTCCTGAAGTCGCAGAGCGTTTGATAACGACCACCTAAAATCACTGGTGCCAATCACTTCGAGGAGCTCATTACGCTGACCGATGTCCTCGATCTTGCCCAGCTCGTCTATATCTGAAAGATAGATTTGTCTGCTCGATACTTCACGAAGTTTTTCTGCATCCAGCTCAGCCATCTTCAAACGCCGCTTTACGGTACTCTTTGAAAAACCTGTCTTTGCTGCGATGTCTTCTTCAGAGCAGCCAAGATCGAGCATCATCTGAAAGCCCTGTGCTTGCTCATACGCGGTGAGATCAGCGCGCTGCATGTTCTCTGCAAGCATTGTGGAAACTTGCTGCTTTTCATCCATTTCTGCGACTGCACAAGGGACTGTTTCAAGCCCAGCAAGCTTTGAGGCGGCATGCCTTCTATGTCCAATGATGGTATAATAAGTGTCCTCATCACGCGGAACGACGGTAAGGTTCTGGAAGATACCGTTCGTCCTTATACTGTCGGCAAGCTCTGTGAGGTCTCCGAGGTCTTTTCTCGGATTGTTGGGGTGCGGGAAAATCTTTTCAACGGGGATCTGAATAATCATTTCTTAGCCCTCCCCAAACTGTTCGTGAAGCTTTTGAAGCAGGTTTTCGTGCTTCTGAAGCAGCTCATTATACTTCCGAATCGTATCCCGCAAAGCTTCAGGATCGGTGTCAAGGTCTTCGTACTTGCCGAGCTTCTGGCAGAGCTCATCTTTGCGAGCCAAGCTCCAGTAGCCGGTCTTGATGCTGTTACAGCGAACGGTAGTCAAACGTTGTTTACTCATTGTTTTCGTCTCCTTCATCAAGTTCATTTATAAGTCTTTTGATCTCTTTCCATGGCGGCTCCTTCACGCAGGCGTAGATGATGATACCTGCGAGTACGGCAAGTATCGCCCATGCAAGGATGCCCATAAAGGTATCTATATTCATGTTGATCCTCCTTTGGATTGCATTATTTCGCGTAGCTTCGCAAGCTCGGCTTCGAGTTTGACTATCAGCGTTCGGTTGCCTTTATCATAGGCTTCATCGAGGCTTGTCTTAATTATCGCTTGCTCACGGAGCCAGTACTTCATTTGCTGTCGGTTTGTCTTCTTGCGGCTCATGGATTACCTCCTTCACCATAGGCAAATTATCAAGTCTTCAAAAACTCCAAGTGGTTAGAGCTTTTTTCGGCGATCAAGAATTTTACCTGATTGATTTTTCGGTGAGTTTTCGCCGCGTCTTGGACTTGCGATACAAGATCAGGATTGCGATCATGCACTCGCATTTCCACTTCGATGGAAGTACATCCTTCAGCATTTCGCGCCACAAATTGGCCCTTTGGACATAATCGCCTTTCTGTGGCGCGTCAAACGCCTCGTTGAGCAGCTTGTCCGATGCATGCTCGTTGAAAGCTTCACAAAGCAGGCGACGAATATAACCAAAGTCATTAAGATGCCACCCTTCCCATGTTTCCGAGAACGTTTCAACAAAGAGTTCAAAGACGGGAATCTTGATAGTCGGTTCGTTCATCATAGCTTGTCCTCCACGCCCTTACGGGCGGCAGATGCCGTATTTCTCGGGGTGCAGCGCCTTATCCCTTGCCACGGGATCGCGCCTGTACGCATCCATAGCTATACGGGCGACGTTGGCGAGTATCTGATCGACCTCTTCCTGCGTCTTAACGACGAAGTTATCGGCTATCATGATCTTGGTGTGTCCGTTGTTTACGGTGAATTCGTCTACGATGTGAGGGACGACCTTTTCGGGTTTTCTGTTCATTGTTTACCTCCGTTTGAAGTGGTCGATAAAGGGTATTCCTGTAAGTTATTGTCAAGTACAGTTTTTGTGGTATAATAATTATCAGGGATTCGTCTCTGCCGCCCGTTACGGCTGCTGTCACAGCCGGGCGGCTTTTTGTATCCGCCTCGTGAGCCGCTTCATCTGCGTTGCTGATGAACTTGGAGACACTGATACCCAATGCTTGAGCATATTTAAGCCTCGTTTCATACTTGGGCATCCTTAAATCTTTTTCATATTGGCTGATAACAGCCGAGCTCACCCCAACAATTTCGGCAAGCTGCCGCTGTGAAAGCCCCTTTTCTTGGCGCTCCTTTTTCAACAAGGCGCCGAAAGAAAGATCATTCATTACCAGTTCCTCCAGTTATCAAGTTTCGCAGTTTTCGGTGATTTCACTTAAAGTAAGTCCCAGCCGACATACGATTCGTTTGATTTGACCATCGTTTGTACGCTTGCCCTTGATCAAATCGGAAACATACGAAATGCTGATACCGAGCTCGTTTGCGAGATCACCCATCGTCATTTCGTGATCAATCAGGGCTTTCTTTACCTCTTTCTCAAGATTTGCCAAACTTTCTACCCCCTTTCAATTATTGTCGGGAATAAGTTCAGCGAAAATAATTGACAACCGCTGAATAAAATGCTAAAATGAAACTGTCACAAATCAAATAGCTTTTAATTCTGCGATGCGCCCTTTGCATTTCGCTGAATTTATTCACCGTACCCTCATTATAAGTGAATAAGTTCAATATGTCAAGGGCTTTCGCTGAATAAGTTCAATATATTATTCGGAGGAGAATAGGGCAGTGAACATTATCGACAGGCTTGATGCGCTTTGTAAAAAACGTGGAATCACACGACGGCAAATGGAAAAGGAAGCAGGGCTTTCTACGGGCTCTACATCAAAATGGCGTTCCGGCTTCAGCCCAAACCAAGCTTCTCTTTCAAAATTATCGTCTTACTTCGGAGTAACAGTCGATTATCTTCTCGGCAGAGAGGATGATTCGCTTGAATCCATTCTCGGCAAGCCCAGCCCTGGCGCAGTCCGTATCCCTGTCCTTGGGCGCGTAGCTGCCGGGATTCCCCTCTATACTCTTGAAGAGATCATCGATTGGGAAGAAATTCCTGATGCGATGGCTCAGAGCGGTGAATACATAGCATTAAGCATAAAAGGTCACAGCATGGAGCCGCGCATTTGTGATGGTGATGTTGTTATTGTTCGTCGCCAATCAACATGTGATAGCGGCAGTGTTGCAATCGTACTTGTTAATGGAAATGAAGCGACTTGCAAGCGCGTAAAATTTACGGAACATGGTATTTCTTTAATATCATCAAACCCGGAATATGAGCCTTTGTTTTACACAAAAAAGGAAATCGATGAGTTGCCCGTTGAAATATTCGGTGTAGTTGTAGAATTACGTGGCAAATTCAATAATTAACTAAAGAAGGAGACCTTCACTATGGAACATAATCAGCAAACGAACGGACAGCGTAAGCGCAAAACGTGGCTTTGGATACTGGGATGGGTACTCTGCTTCCCCTTGCCCCTAACGCTTATTTTGCTTAAAAAGAACATGAAGCCCGCGCTCAAGTACGGCATAATCGGCGTAGCATGGCTGCTTTTTCTTCCAATCGCCATTAGTGCATTATCAAATGACGGCAGCGAACCGACTAACGTAGATGTAAATCGCGGTGTCTCCGAACACACTCAAGCTCCCGACAGGCTCATACCTACAGCAGAACCAACGGAAATCCCAACAAAAGTGCCTACCCCCGCCCCTACCGAAACACCGACAGCAACGCCTAAACCTACGCCTGATCCTACTCCAACCCCTATACCCACGCCGGAACCTACGCCCACCCCTACCCCTGTTCCAACGCCTACGCCGCTCCCCACACCTGGCCCCCAGCGTACAATGAAATTCAATGTTTCTCATAAGCGAACAGACGGAAACGGAACCACAGTAGGCAGTAACTGGGTCTATTACTATGAGGTAAACGGCAAAGAGATTAAAAACGGTGCAACCTGCTCAATTTCAGCGTGGGATGTCATAACCGTATATGCAAAATATACCGAAGAGGATAGTAACCCTGATGTAGACCAAGATACAATCCAGCACGTTGTTACAGAAAGCGAAATTGCCAACGGCTTTACATTGAACATGAAATTGTCCGTGAAGGAAAACGGAGGACGATATAAGGGTCGAACTGCCGATTTTGATATAACCTTCACTTTCAAGCCTGCTCAATAAGAACAAACTATATCTATGCCTTACTGTATCTATCTGCGAAAATCGAGAGCCGACATTGAAGCGGAAGCCCACGGCGAAGGCGAAACGCTCGCTCGCCATGAGCGGACGCTTGTTGAGCTTGCTCGCAGACAGAAGCTCCCCGTGACGGAGATTTATAGGGAAATCGTCTCGGGAGACACTATAGCGGCGCGGCCTGTCATGCAGCGGCTCCTTTCCGAGGTCGAACAGGGTAAATGGACGGGCGTGATCGTTATGGAGGTTGAGCGACTTGCCCGTGGCGATACCATTGACCAGGGCATTATCGCACAGACATTCAAATTCACCGATACGCTCATCGTTACGCCTTCAAAGACCTTTGATCCTCGGAATGAGTTCGACGAAGAATACTTCGAGTTTGGGCTTTTCATGAGCCGCCGAGAGTACAAGACCATCAACCGCCGCCTTCAGCGCGGCAGGATCGCCGCCGTCAAGGAAGGCAAGTACGTAGGCAGTACCCCGCCTTATGGGTATGCGCGCGTAAAGCTCAAGAACACCTCCGGTTACTCGCTCGAGCCCGTCCCTGATCAGGCAGACGTTGTGCGAATGATCTTTGATCTTTACACGGTCGGAGAAAAGCAGGAAAGCGGCGAAGTGCGCCGCCTCGGAGTATCGCTTATCGCTCGAAAGCTGAACGCGCTTGGAATCCCATCTATGAAGGGAAAATGGTCGGCGGTGTCCATCCGTGATATGATAAACAACCCTGTCTATATCGGAAAGATACGGTGGAATTGGCGGCGCACGAAGAAGCACATGGAAGATGGTGAAATAGTGATCTCCAAGCCGCGCAATCCACGCCAGGAGTGCATTGAGGTTGACGGTCTGCATCCGGCGATCGTTGATCCTGCGATTTGGCAGGCTGCACAAGCGCTCATGGCTCAAGCACCACCCGCACCGGTCGGAGCAAAGTCCACTGTCAAGAACCCACTCTCAGGTCTTATGGTGTGCGCTAAGTGCGGTCATAGGATGGTTCGCCGTCCGTACAGCGGCAAGCATGCAAGTCAGCCGCCATCACTCTTATGCAGCGTGAACTACTGCGACAACGTTTCCGCGCCGCTCCATTTGGTAGAAGCGGCGGTTATCGAAGGGCTTACGCGGTGGCTTGCGGAGTATAAGCTCAAATGGAGCGCGTCAGAGCCCACAGTTGCCCCTGAGAGCAGCGCAAAGGCAAAGGGGCGTATCTTGGTCAAGCTACGCGCCGAGCTTGCTACACTGCGAAAACAGAGCGATAACGCGCATGATCTGTTGGAGCAGGGAGTTTACACGGTCGATACATTCCTCGAACGGAATAAAAGCCTTACGGCTCGGATCGCCGAATGCACGGCTTCGATCACAGCCCTGGAGGATGAGATCACAAAGGAAGCCGCCGAATCGAGGTCGTTTGACGAACTGATCCCGAAGGTCGAGCGGCTGCTTGAAGTCTATGGTTCTATTGACGATGCAAAAACAAAGAATGAGATGCTGAAAGAAGTGCTTTCAAGAGTTGACTATTTGAAAACCGTAAACGGTCGGTGGCATAATAACCCATCTGATTTCACATTGCTGTTATACCCCCGCGTGCCGGGTGCAGAAGGCTATATCTATCGCAATTTTATAGCAGAATAATATCAAGTACAACATATTGGGGTTGTTTCCTCCGTGCCGATATCGTTCAACGTTGCGCGAACGCGGTCGTCGGGCATCGAGAAACGCTGTGTGAGGTAGCGGCAGCCCGCGCCAAGCTCGCTGTCGGGTCCGCCGTACTGGGCCATGAGGTATTTCGCCATGCGAAGGTCGGGGTTCGTGATATTCACGGGGAATTCAAGCTTTTTCTGATATATCCACATTGAGTTTTACCTCCTTATTCAAAGGGCCAGCAGGAGCAGACCCAGCTTCCCGTTTCGGTTGCGGAATGCCCGAAGCCCATCAGCGGTCCGTAGCTGTCTTCATAGGTCTTGATTAGGCTTTTGAGCATCATCGAGTAATTATAGTAATCGTTCAGCGCATCCTGATCGTCGGGATGGGTGTCGATATAAAGATTCAGCTCAACGCAGACGAACTGAATCTCGCTTATCCTTTCAAGCAGTTCCTTTTTATTCATGCCGTCCACCTCACTTATAGATATCCGCAAGCTCGGGGAACATGGTGCCGATGCTGAGCGCGGAATCGGGGCAGAGACCCTCGGTGTAGACCTGCTTTTTAATCGCCGTAACGGGAAGCAGGCTCAGCTCCGAGGGATAGCCGCAGGTCGAAAGCCCGCCGTTCACGCTGCCCGCGGGGATCATATTAAGATCGCGGAGGAGCATCTCTCCGCGCATGCCGCAGGAGCAGGTCGCACCGGCGGCAGAAACAATATTGCTCATTTTATCAGACCTCCTTTTGGGGTTTGTACACCTTATGCGGATTTTTGTCGAAATGTGAATACGAAATGGCCCGCCTTATAAAAAGCGGGTCCAGATGAAATGAAGCTGAGTTT
>JAFZJT010000259.1 GCA_017553815.1 Clostridia bacterium | reverse complement strand
CAAACGGCTGTGACAAACGGCTGTGACAAACGGCTGTGACAAACGGCTGTGACAAACGGCTGTGACAAACGGCTGTGACAAACGGCTGTGACAAACGGCTGTGACAAACTGTCTATGCGCCGTTTTTTTATTTGGCGCGGAAAGGAAGATAGATGAAGAACAAAACCTTTATGCGTATCCTTGCATCGGGCATGGCCGCTGTTATGGCGGCGGCAGCGCTCTCGGCAGCCGCTTGCAGCGATAAACCGAGCGAAGCCAGCCCCACGGGTGAACCCAAGCAGACACAGAGCGGGCAAACAGGGAAAGCCACGCCCAAGCCTGCGGAAACCGATTCCGGCTATGAGAAGAGCGATCTGCTGACTAAGAAATATAAGGTGCCCAGAAAGAATATCCTTATGGACGCCCCCAGCCATAAATATCATGAGACGGAACAGGGTGGGTGTACACAGTTGTATAGCGTCTATGGGAAACGATATGTGGCGGTCACATATGATCCGGAGGAGACGACGGCGTCCGCCAAAGAGGCCCTTGATCTCGTTTGGGAAAACTATAAACGGGGGCTTGAGAACGATTGCCGCATCAAAGAGCTCAATATCACCAGCGAGTCCACGGAGACGGTGAACGGCGTGGAGGTCTATAAATTCGTGGGAACGGCCACCCGTTATCTGGACTACTATGGGGACAAGAGCTTGACGCGGGAGGTTTTCACCATCGGCTTTTCCTTCGTTAAGGACAACACGCCCGTCAGCGTCATCGGCTCGGTCATCAATGAAGAACAGAAACAGGAGGATATAGACGAGATTACCGCCATTGTTGAAGCGATGATGAAGACTGTTAGGGATTCGGGAAGATAATTCCGTATTTGTTTCTTTAATCTAAAGCATCAGTCACCGAATAACATCAGCCCCACGAAGCGATTTCGGGGGCTGATGTATTTTACTTTGATTAATTTTGAATCAATGTCAATAGTTGGTGTTGAGAGCGAAAAGGTGCTCGTCAGCCGCTACCCCCCCTAACCGTTCGACTGCCTCAAAATATCCCATGCTTTGAGCGGCTCATCGCAGCCGATGAACAGTCTTTCGCAGGGATGCGGCGCGCCGTCCACGGCTTCGCCCGCCTCGTTCGTGATTCCGCGCACCTTGAAGCTTCTTGAAACGTCCCCGGGGGAGAGTATCGAAAGCTCGTCCCCATCGAAGAAGCGGTTGCGCTGTTCGATATGGGCGAGTCTTTTCTCGGCATCGTAGCTGAGCACCACGGCGGCGATGCGGTAGTCCTGGATATAGCCGCCCGAATCCTCCGCCATAAGCTCCGCGCCGTCATCGAGCATAAAGCCCGTGGTGTACGGGCGGTGGCTTATGCGGTTGAGTTCATCCATAACAAGGCTCATATCCGCGCCGTCGAGCGCCATTCGGTAGGCGTTCACAACGGTGGCAACGTAGAGTATGGATTTCATCCTGCCCTCTATCTTGAGGCTGATTATGCCGGAGTCGATAATCTCGTCAAGATGCTCCGCCATGCACATATCGCGCGAATTCATTATGAAGCTCCCCTCCTTCTCGGAGATGAGCGTGAAGTATTCGCCGTTTGAGCCGCGCTCGCGCACCTCATAGCTCCAGCGGCAGGGCTGAACGCATTCGCCCCTGTTGCTGTCGCGCCCCGCGATATAGTTGCTGAGAAGGCACCTGCCGGAATAGCTGACGCACATCGCGCCGTGTACGAACGCTTCAAGCTCGAGCGTTTCGGGCAGCTTTTCGCGCATCGTCCTAATCTCGGAAAGCTTCAGCTCGCGCGCAAGCACGATGCGTTCGATGCCCTGCTCGTGCCAAAAAAGCGCGGCCTCGGAGTTGAGCGTGTTTGCCTGCGTGCTGAGATGAAGCGCGAGCTTGGGTGCAGCGCGCTTTGCGATGCGAACGACCGAAGGGTCGTTTATTATGAGCGCGTCCACGCCCGCTTCTTCGAGCGAAGCAAGCGTTTCGGGAAGCTTTTCAAGCTCGCTGTCGCGCATGAAGGCGTTCACGGTAACGTAGATCTTCACGCCGCGCTCATGGGCATAGCGCACGGCCTCGTTTAGCTCGTCAAGCGTGAAATTATCCGCCATATTGCGCAGGGAAAACGCGGTCGTACCGAGGTAAACCGCGTCCGCTCCGAAATGTATTGCCGTGATGAGCCGCTCCATATTGCCCGCGGGGGCGAGCAGCTCAACACGCTTTTTTTGATTCATAGATTCGTTGTTTGCCATTGTTTTTTCTTTTTAGTAATAAAGCCGAATCAAAGCACGTTTATCTGACAGCTTGCAAGGGTCTTGAGCGCGGCCTCGTGAAGCTCGGGGGTAACGCCCGCGCAGCAGGAGGAGTCCACGCTTATCTCGGCCTCGGGGAAGAACGCCTTGAGAAGAAGCGCGTTTGATACCACGCAGATATCGGTGCAAAGGCCGATGAGCTCCACGGAGAATTCGTCGCCCATCGCGGCCTCGGCGATATCGATGGCAAGCTGTACCGAGCCGAAGGTGGGCTTGTGTATCGGAACGAAGACCCGCCCCTCGAGCGCGTCGGCAACCGCGTCGTTGAGCTGCCAGCCGTCGGTGTCGATTATGCAGTGCGGCACGGGCAGTTTCCTGCCCTCGGCGGTTTCGAGGTAATCATCAAAATGAGTGTCGAAGGTTACGAAGATATCGCCAACGAAGCTCTCGATCTTTTTAACGGCGTTCGGAACGATGGAAACGGCCTCGGCGGTGCCGAGCGCGCCGTCCACAAAATCCTTCTGCATATCGACCACCACAAGAAATCTTCTCATCTTTGCCTCCTGATGCGATTATTAAAGCTCATTTTCACTTTCGCATACAGCCGCCTGAACGGAGCGGATGAATTCGTACATGGGCTTCATGACCTTCATCTCGGCCTTGAGCCGCTCCTCGATATCCGAGGGCTCGATCAGATCGGCAACGCCTGAAAAACGCTTGCCCCAGCCGAAGTATTTGACATTCAGATAGGGCTTCAGCTCCTCGGGAGCGTCGGGGAAGCGGTCGCGCTTATACCTTTCCGCGTCCAAGAAATAGCCCTTGTTATCAAGCGCGCGGGCGAGCTTCAAAAAGCCATGCGGCTCCGAGAGCACGCGCTTTCTGTATGCCTGCATGAATTCGCTCGAAGTCGAGTAGAGCCCGAAGCCGTAGGAATACCCCTCGGGCGTTATCTCGAAATAGATCATGCAGCTCTCGCTGATGCGCGTTTTCGGGTAGCGAAAGCCTATCCACGCATGGTTGCGAAACGGGGATTTGTCGTAGGTGAAGCGCGTGTCGCGCCTTATCCTCGAAACGCTCGTGTTGAGGTTTGGATTGAAATTGGGATCGACCTTGAGCGCGTCCTCCATAAGCTCCGAAGCGAGAAGTCGCAGCGGATCGCGAACGAAGCGCTCATAGCGCTTTCTATTCTCGTTGAACCATTCAACGTTGTTGTTGAAGGTTATCTCGAAAAGAAACTCGAAGGTCTCTTTGTAAAAACCTGTAAAGCTCATACTCGTTTAAAGATCGTTATCACCAGAGCGGGCTGTACATGGCAACGTTTGCAAGATGCTCCTCAAGCGTTTTTGCGAAAACGAGCTCGCCGATGTTGGGATCCTTGAGGCAGAAGTACAGGAACGCATCCTGCAGATACTCCTCGTCGGGATACAGAACGGCGCTCAGCGCATCGTCGCCGGGGTTGGAAACGGGGCCGATGGGCAGACCGTAGTTGATATGCGTGTTGTAGCCCGAGGGCGTTGCGAGCTGCGCCTCGGTCAGGTGCAGCGAACCCGTCTTGAGAACGTATTCGATCGTCGCGTCGGATTCAAGCATCATGTTTTGCGCCATGCGGTTGTTGAAAACGGCGGAAACGCGGGCGAAATCGCGCTTCATGCGCGCCTCTTTTTCAACCGTGGAGGCAAGGGTCACGACCTCATACATCGAAAGCCCCATCGCCTTTGCGCGCGCGGTGTAGATGGGTCCCCAGATTTGGCCAAAACGCGAGAGCATCTTGTCGATGATGGTTTCCTCGGTCGCGTCAACATAGATCTCGTAGGTGGCGGGGAAGAGGAAGCCCTCAAGCTTGTACTTTCTTTCGCCGGTCTCGTCGTCCGGGATATCCTTGATGAAGGGATGGTCCTGAGCGAATGCTTCGCCCGTCACGCAGAGTTCAAGGAAGCGGTCGGGGCTTGAAAGGATGCCGTCCGCAACGAATTTCGCTGCCATTGCTTCGATGGTCATACCCTCGGTCACCTGAAGCTTCTTGACCTCGCGAGGGGGCATGCCGCGGCAGATCGTGTCAACAATATCGGGTATGCTCATATTCTTCGAGAGCACGTATGTGCCCGCCTGAAGTCGGTTGGATTTGCCGATGAAATCGACGTAGACCTTGAAAACGGCCTTGTTGGTTATAAGCCCCTCTTCGCCCTCGCCGCAGGCTTCGTAGAGCACCTTTGCGATCTCCGAAGCGCCGCTGCCGGGTTCGATGGTAACGACTATCGGCGTTGCATCGTTTTCGTCAACGGGCATAACGTATTTCGTGTAGAGCTTGCTGCCGACCTTTGAAAGCAGGGTGTAAACTATGAATACGGATGCGGCGATGATCAGCGGGATGCGGATGATTGACCAAACCAACCAGAAGATGCGAACGCCCTTGTTGAAATTCTCCTTTGCGTCCGCCTTTTCCCTCATTTCGGCCTCAGCCTTAAAATAGCCGTGACCGTGCAGTTCGTCGAACTCGGGGTCGTCGGGGTCAAGCCTGACGGCGGCATTCGTGGGCTTTTTTGAATAGAGCTTCTTCGCGGAAACGGGCTTCGAGCTTCTCGGGGAAAAGAGACTGCGCTCCTTTTCCTTGGAAAGCTTGCCGTCGAAGTATTCGTTCATATCGGCAAGGATGGCGTCGCTTTCCTCATGGTGCTCTGCGGCCTTATTCGCCGATACCTCCGCGGATGCGGCGATATCCTTATGACCCGCATGTGAAGGCTCGAGCTCCGTGCCCTTTTCACCGCTCTTGCGGCGAAACGCCCTGTCGAAGAATTCGTTGAAGCGATCGCCGATGCTCTCGGAATTGGAAGAAGCCGCGCCGAAAGAGCCATCCGCTTCTTTATCGGAAAGCCTATCCTTATAGCTCTTGGGCTGAAGGCTCTGCACTGCAAGCCTCGCCTTTTCAAGTGTTTCGTTATATTTCATGGGTACCCCCTTGCGGAAAGATCTATTCGGATCCGCCAGTTTTAAGCGCCGCGCAAAGCTTTTTTATGCTGCGCGTATCAGTCGTCGAGCATGCCGAGGTCCGCGTCCACGGCTTCGGCAAGCTTTTTATAGATATCGGCAAGCAGGGCGTTCAGCCTGAACTGAGCGAAAAGATACCTGCTTGCCGCATCGTCGAGCTGAAGCAGCTCTCCGAGCTTCTGGAGCCTCAAAAGCTCCTCATCATCGGGATGACCCGAGAGCGACGCGGCCTGCACCTTCGTTTGAAGCAGGCGGTAGTCCTCGAACAAAAGCCTTGTGGACTCCTTTCTAAAGGCCGCCTCACGCGCCTCGGCAAATTCGGCGTATTCGGAGCTCTGCTTCAATAGCTTTGCAAGCTCCTCGGTTTTTTCGGTTATGCTTCCGTTTATCTCCATATCGGCTTTCTTTATTATATAACGCTTTAAGCGCTCCTCGGGTTTATGCGTCCACCTCGAGCACGACGGGAACGATTATCGGCGTTCTGCGTGTGCGCTCCATCAAAAGCTGTTTGACGGCGGATTTGACTGCCACAACGAGCGCCGCGTGATCCTCGCCCTTTTGCTTTATTATTCGCTCCGAGGCTATTTCATAGACCTGCTGTTTGACCTCGTCGATAAGCTCCTGGGAGTCGTTGAGGTAGATAAAGCCCTTTGTAACTATCTCGGGCATTCCAACGAGCTCGCCCGTGGAGCTTCTTACGGGTATCATGATGGAGAACAGGCCCGCCTGCGAAAGCAGCCTGCGCTCGCGCAGCACCGCAGCGCCCACGTCGCCCACGCCGAGTCCGTCCACAAGCAGCGAACCCGATGAAACGCCGCCGCTTATCTTCGCTTCCTTTTGGGATATCTCGAGCACATTGCCGTTGTAGAGCACGAAGATATTGCCTTCGCTTATGCCCATTTGCTCGGCAAGCCCCGCGTGGCGGTAGAGGTGGCGCGTTTCGCCGTGAACGGGGATGAAGTATTTTGGCCTTAGAAGATTGAACATCATCCGAAGCTCCTGCCGCCTCGCGTGACCGGAAACGTGCACGTCCGCAAGGCGGTCGTAGATGACGTTTGCGCCGCGCTGGAAGAGCCTGTTTATGACCCTGCCGACGCTTCGCTCGTTGCCGGGGATGGCGGAGGCCGAGATTATGACCGTGTCGCCCTTGCCGACGCTGAGCTTGTGGTTCGCGTTCGCCATGCGGAAAAGCCCGCTCATCGATTCGCCCTGACTGCCCGTCGTTAGCACGCAGACCTTGCTGTTGTCGTAATTCTTGAGCTGTTCAAGCTCCACGATGCAGTTCTCGGGCAGATTGAGGTATCCGAGCTCCGACGCGATGCGGGCGATATTGACCATCGAGCGCCCCTGAAAGCAGATAACGCGCTTATGCCTTATCGCGGTGTCAACGACCTGCTGTATGCGGTAAACGTTTGATGCGAAGGAGGCCACGATTATCCTGCCCTGAGCCTCCGAAAAGACCTTTTCAAAGGTCTTGCCGATCTCCTTTTCGGAGGGGGTGGAGCCCTCGGCCTCGGCGTTCGTGCTGTCCATAAGAAGGGCGAGCACGCCGTTTGCGCCGTATTGAGCAAAGCGGTTTATGTCGATGGGCTCGTCGTCGATGGGAGTGTAGTCCACCTTGAAGTCGCCCGTGTGGATGACCACTCCAAGGGGCGTGGTGATGGCGAGCGCCACAGCGCCCGCAATCGAGTGATTGACCTTTATGAATTCGATCTTGAAGCATCCGAGCTCAACGCTTTCGCCGCTCGACATGCAGACCATCTCCGAATTCAAGATGCCGTATTCCTCGAGCTTATGCTCAATAAGCGCGAGTGTGAAGCGCGTTCCGAATATCGGGGCGCGCACCTTTTGAAGCGCGTAGGGAAGGGAGCCGATATGGTCCTCATGCCCGTGCGTAATTATGAAAGCGCGAAGCTTATCCCTGTTGGCCTCGATATAGGTCATGTCGGGTATGACCATATCCACGCCCAGCATGTCCTCGTCGGGAAAAGCAAGCCCGCAATCGATAACGATAATGTCGTTGCCGTATTCGATAACGGTCATGTTTTTGCCTATCTCGCCAAGACCGCCGAGGGGGATTATCCTCAGCTTCGCGGTCTGTTTGACTGCCAAAATATTCTCCTTTCGCATCTCATCCGGGATATCCGCGCGGAAAAGAAGCTTTTAAACTATTGTTTTTTTAAGGAATGAAAGCCTCATTCCTCCGAGAGCGAAGCGAGGTTTTCGCTTGCTTCCTCCCATTTTTTATACAGTGCGTCGAGCTCACCGGAAAGCGCCTCTGCCTTTGCCGAAAGCTCGCCCGCTTTTTTATAATCCGAGAAGGCGGCGGGGGAGGCAAGCTCAGCGTGAAGCTTTTCAAGCTCGGCCTCCTTATCGGAGATCGCCTTTTCGGTGCGCTCAAGCTCGCCCTTTGCTCGGTTGAGCGCGCTTTGGCGCTCCTTGCGCTCGCGGTAATCGAGCGCGTTTTTGGAAACGCCCTTTTCAACGGCCGCTTCCTGCTTCTGCTTGGCGGAAACCGCCTCAAGATAGTCGTCGTAGCCGCCGATATACTCCTCAAGCCCGCTCGGAGTCATGCGCAGAATGCGGTCGGCAAGGCGGTTCACAAGATAACGGTCATGCGTCACGATGAGCATGGTGCCGTTGTATTCGTCGAGCGCGTTTTCAAGCGCCTCGCGCGAGGCGATGTCGAGATGGTTGGTCGGCTCGTCGAGAAGCAGAAGATTCGCCTTGGTGAGCATCAGCTTCAAAAGCTGGATGCGCGCAAGCTCGCCTCCCGAAAGCGTGCCGATGGGCTTGTTTATATCGTCCCCGCGGAAGAGGAACGCCGCGAGCGCGTTGCAGATATCCTTATGGGATATCGTGGTATAGTATTTGTCCCAAACCTCTCTTAAAACCGTCGTGTTCGGGTCGAAGCCCGTGAGGGTCTGCTCGTAGTACGCGCTTTCGACGTGCGAGCCCAAATAGAAGCTTCCCTCGCTGGCGCGGAGCCTGCCCGCGATGATATTCAAAAGCGTGGTCTTGCCGCAGCCGTTGTCGCCGAGCAGAAAGACCTTTTCACCCTTTTTAATAAGCATATCCACGCCCGAAAATACGCGCTTTCCGTCGAAGGCCTTGCCGAGAGAGCGCGCAACGAGCACGTCGTTTCCGCCGACCTCCTTCGCCTCGAAATGAAAGTGGATGGACGCGCTGTCCCTCTCGGGCGCAACGAGCGTTTCTTTTAATCTGTCCGCCTGCTTCTGCTTGGAAGCGGCGGTGATGAAATTATGCGCCTGACCCCAGCGGCGCTGCTGTTCGACTATGCCCTCGATGCGCTTTATCTCTTTTTGCGTGCGAAGATACCGCCGCATCTCAAGCTCGCGCGCGCTGCTGCGAAGCTCCGTGTGGCGGGAATAGTTGCCCTGCGAGATATAGAGCCTTCGGTCCTTGAGCTCCATCGTGCGGTTCGTGACGCGGTCGAGGAAATAGCGGTCGTGCGAGATAACGATGAACGAGCCGCGATACGCGCTCAAAAAGCCCTCGAGCCACTCTATCGATGAAACGTCGAGATGGTTGGTCGGCTCGTCGAGAAGAAGAAGATTCGCTTCCGAAAGCAGGAGCCGCGCAAGCTGAGCCTTGTTTTTCTGGCCGCCGCTGAAGGAGGAGATGCTCCTCTCAAGCTCCGATTCGGTGAAGCCGAGTCCCAAAAGGGTCGAGCGGGTGCGGGCGCGGTAGGTCGCGCCGTCCTTATCGTAGTAACGGTCATGGAGCCTCTGCTGGCGCTCAAGCGTTTTTTCATCGGCAACGCCGCTCGCGGCTATTCCATCCGCGATGCGCTCAAGCTCATTTTCGATATCCATAAGCTCCGAAAACACCGAGAGCGTGTAGTCGTAAAGGGAGCAGGTCTCGTTCGATACCTTCTGCTCCATGCTCCCGATGACCGTGGTCGAGGGCAGATAGATATCGCCCTCGTCGCGGCTCTCAAGCCCCAAAAGGATGCGGAAAAGCGTGGATTTGCCGCATCCGTTGACGCCAACAAAGCCGATATGGTCGCCCTCGTTCACCTCGAAGGAGATATCCTCGAAAAGAACTCTGGTGACGTAGGATTTTTTAAGCTCGCGAACACCCAATAAAGGCATGATTTTCTCCGAAACACGGGCGATAAAGCGGCATAGCGCGCACTCATGCCCGAAAGGGTTTTATTAAAGCCCGAACTCCGTATAGCGCTCCCAATCGCGGTGCATATAGCGCTCGATGGGCCTTATCCTGCCGATGAACGCGGGGTCGAGCCCCTCCTTTTCGGCGTATTCTTTGAACTGCGAGATGATGGGCTCGCAGCCGATCGTGTATTTGACGGGAAGATTCGTCGCTTCGCTGACGCGCCTCACCATGTCGTAGCCGTCGATGAGCTCGATAAGCGCGGTCTCCTGCGAAAGATTCGTATTGTTGACGAGCGCGGAAATGCCGATCCTGCCGGCTTCGGTCACTTTCCCGATCATGTCGAGATTCAGCTCGAGCTCGCAGGAGAACGGACGGCGCGCGTTGATAACATACAGCACCTCGATATTCTCGATATCCTTGAAAAAGCGCTTGTACTGCCCAAGCGCGATCGCGCCGGCCGCATCGCCGCCAACATCGAAGATGACCGTGTCGCTGTCGTTTGAAAACACCGAGTATATCTCCGCGGGAAGGCTCGGTATCTCCACGCCGAGCATCGCGTAGGTGGGGGAGAAGAGCCTTATGCCCGCCTCCTCAAGCTCCGCCTTGCGCTCGGTGGAGCGGAAATAAGGATTGATTATGTCGAGGTCAACGAGCGTGACCTTGCTCCCCGCTTTTGCAGCCTCGAAGGCGAGGTTCAGCGAAAGCTCGGTCTTGCCCGACCCGAAATTACCTATCACCACAATGTATTTTTTCATCGGTTTTTCCTGCATTCGTAATTCGGCGTCATTCGGCGGGCTTGTAGACGTTCATTATCCTTTCGGCGGCGCGCATACCGTCCACCGCGGCGCTCACTATGCCGCCCGCGTAGCCCGCGCCCTCGCCAACGGGATAGAGTCCCTTGAGGCGCGTAGCCTCGCCGTTTTCATCGCGCATGATGCGCACGGGTGCGCTCGAGCGGCTCTCCACCGCGGTCAGAACCGCGTCATACATATCGAAGCCGCGAATCATCCTCGCAAAGTGCTGAATGCCGTCCCTGATGCCGTTTGCGATGGTGGGAGGCATACAATCCGCGATGTTTTTATTCACAACGTTCGGGCGGTAGGTCGGCTTGATGCCGCCGAAGCCCGAGGGCGCTTTTTCAAGCAGAAAATCGCCAACGCGCATGGATGGCGCGGAAAAATCCCCGCCGCCGAGCAGGAAAGCCTTCTTTTCAAGCTTTTCCTGGAAAACGAGGCCGCCGAGAGGATCGTTTCCGAAATCGGAGGGGTTGACCTGAACTATTATCGCGGCGTTCGCGTTCTCGCCGTTTCGCGCATGGTAGCTCATGCCGTTCGTAACCACCTGCTCATTATCCGATGAGGAGCCGACCACAACGCCGCCGGGGCACATGCAGAAGGTGTAAACGCCGCGATCGCCGTTCTTGCCCGTTCTGCCTTTGAGAAAGTATTCGGCCGCTCCGAGGCGCGGATGCCCCGCGAATTTGCCGTACTGCGACCTGTCGATGAAGCTCTGCGGATGCTCTATGCGCGCGCCAACGGCGAAGGGCTTGGCCTGAAGCTCGACTCCGTTTGCCCGGAGCATGCGGTAGGTATCCCTTGCCGCCTGTCCGAGAGCGAGCACGATCGCAGAGCAGGGGAGCTTCTCGGAGCCGTTCACGGTGACGGAAACGATTCTGCCGTCCTTTTCGGTGAAGCCAGTGAAGGTCGAGCCGAAGCGCACCGAAACGCCCATGCTCTCAAGCTCCTTTCGCATATTCAAAACGACCTTTGAAAGCACGTCCGTGCCGATATGGGGCTTGGCCTCGATCGCGATATCCTCGCTCGCGCCGAAGCGGATCAGCGCGTCCAGAACGTCCTTTGCGCGGGGATCCTTAATGCGCGTTGTAAGCTTGCCGTCAGAGAAGGTTCCCGCGCCGCCCTCACCGAACATGATATTGCTGCTCGGATCGAGCTCGGCTTTGGTGAAGAACCTGTCCACATCCTTTTTGCGCTCGTCTATCGCCTTGCCGCGCTCGAGCACGACCACGCTGTAGCCATAGCGCGCGAGCTCGTATGCCGCGAAAAGCCCCGCAGGGCCGAGTCCGACCACCACAATCGGCGCATCCTGCGGCTTCTCGCCGAAAACGGGCTCCGTTTGCTCCCTCGCGGGCGCTCTGCCGATATTCTTTCTTTCAAGCGCGGCGATGTGCTTCGCGTTGTCGTCCGACACCTCAAAGGCGACCGAATAGATGCTTCGGATGTCGTTCTTATCGCGTGCATCGAGCGAATGCCTGACTATGCGGATATTCTCTATCTCCGAAACGCTCAGGCGAATATGTGCCGAAAGCAGCAGCGCAAGCGCGCTCTCATTGGCATTGAAGGGAAGATCGAGGTTTGTTGCTATAAGTTCCATAATCTGTTTTTAATGGCTTTCTCAGTTAAATTATTCGGGTGTCGTTGGGGCTGATGTTAGATCAGCCTGCATTGGAGCCCGCATTGGTCGGCGCGGTGGTTATCGTGCAGAAGGATCTTTGCACCGTAACGGCAACGCTTCCGTCGTACAGCCACGGAGGCTCTCCTTCGACGGAGAACGAAGGTATTATCTCGTGCGTTCCCCTCGCAAGCCCGCGAACGTTCAGATAGAGCGAGATGTCGCTCTGCTTAATGGAGTTTACTATGCGGGCGGGGCCGGAAAGCTGAACGCTGAAGCTGCGCGTTCCGTAAAGATAACTGAATAACATGGTGTCCTCGCCTTCGATAACCACGTCTTCAAAGGGAACGACTATCGTTCGCTGTGCCATCTTATCGGCAACGTCGACGGTAACTATGAAGCTGTTGTCGCTCAAAAGCTTCATATCGCTCGTGATGCCCATGAAGCTGACGCGCTGCTGATGCGTGCTGGGGTAGAGGTTTGAAACGTTTATCGGCTCGATATAGATCGTGTCACCGATGGCGTCGAGCGTTTCGCGCGGCGCGGCCACGGTCAGTATCTGCGGATTGATCGAAACGGAGGTTATCTCGTAGTTTTCGTTTATTTCTCCGGCGTAGTTGATGAAGTCCTCAACCGGGATATCCTCATAGGGAAGCACCTTCATGCGAACGATCACCGAGGGCACGATGCCCACTATGCCCATCTTGTCGAGCTCGTTGTGATCCTCGTCCAAGAGCACGGGCTCGAAGGATTCGTTTATGCTTTCGGTAATGCCGCTCAGATCGATAACGCAGTTTGCCTTCACTATGCTGCTTATCTTGCTCTCTGCACCCTCAATTGTCATTGTGTCATCGCCGCGAAACTCGGGCTCGCCATGCCAATAACCGTCGGGCAGACTGTTTTCAAAGGAATAGGTGATGGGAATATCGCGGGTGACGTAGCTTTCAACCGTGATGGTAACGGTCGAGGGATCGACGGAAACGGGCGTGCCTATGGTCGATGTGGCTCTGATCGGTATTTCGTATTCACCGGGACCGTTGATATCGCTGAGGGTGATGGAGGCGGTGACTACGTCGCCCACGGCGCTGTCGAAACGGGGAAGCTGATTGAGCCTTGTTTCAACGCTGACAGCAACGGTCGGGAGTAGGCGTGAAAGATCATCGCTAACGATCAAGTTTTTGACAATGCGGAGGTTCGCTTCGCTGGCGCCGTCTATCGAAAGGCGAACGTCTTCAATGCGCTTTATGCGCACGGGGTTCTCGCTCATCAGCACGTAGCCCCAAACGGTAACCGATATGAGCAGCGCAATAAGCGCATAGCCGAGCTTTCTGAAAAAGGCGCGCTTATACCAAGGGAGCCTCGGCTCCTCGTCGATGCGTGCATCGGCGCTTGACTCGGGGAGCACGGGCGCGGATGCCGTGGAGCTCCTCTCCTCCGCAGCGTGAACCTGCGGAGCGGGGGAGGAAGTATTCAGTTCGATAGTGCTGTTATCGTTTGCTGTCATTTTTAAACAACCTCTTTGTAAACGCTGAGATCGGTTTTTCGGCTTCCTCCTGCACGAACACGCTCTCGAGCAGCTCGGTCAGCGCGGCCTTGTCCACATAGCGGGTAAGCTTGCCGTTTTCGGCGTATGAGATAACGCCCGTTTCCTCGGAAACGACCAGGGTTATGCAGTCCGAAACGGAGGAGATGCCGAGCGCCGCGCGATGCCTCGTTCCGAGCTCCCTGGAGATATTCGGGTCGCTGAAGAGCGGCAGCACGCAGGCGGCATAGTGTATGCGGCCGTCGCGGATGATGACCGCGCCGTCGTGCAGCGGAGTGTTGGGCTCGAAGATATTCTCTAAAAGCGCGCCTGTGATATGCGCGTCAACGCTGGTTCCGGTGGGGAGGTATTCATCAAGCGGGGTGTCGCGCTCGATAACGATCAGCGCGCCGACCTTGCGCTTTGAGAGCCTTATCAGCACGGAGGTCATCTCGCGAACGATATCCGCGCCGTCCGCCTCGGTTCTTCCCGCAAGATTGAAGCGGAATCTGCCGAGATGCGCAAGTCCGCGCCTGATCTCGGGCTGGAACAGCACTATAACTATAACGATACCTGAAACAAGAAGGGTATTGAGCAGATAATTGACGGTATAGAGATTGAATACCGCGCTCAAAAGCATTATGATGAGCAACACGGCAAGCCCCTTCAAAAGCTGAAAGGCCCTGGAGTTTACCGAAACGTCGATGATTTTATATATAATAAAAGCAATGATAAGAATGTCGAGCAGATCCTGAAAGCGGAGCTGATCGAGACCGTTTCTTATCGCGCTCACGATCTCATCAAAATGCATCAAGTCCTCCTTGTTGCAAAAGCATACACTGCGAAATGCAAAATAATCTGCATTTTCAATAAAAACAGCTTTGCATGCCCTGCAAAATACAATGCTTATCCATAATACCCATAAATACCACTATATCATAACACATATTGCGAAAAAATTGTAGTCGCTTTTATAAACTTTTTTTGTTTTTTTTTCGCGCCCGCCCGAGGAAGCGAAAAACGGACGAAATATCAATCTGAGAAAAAGTATTCAATTTTTCAAAAAGAGTGTTGCAAAAAACGAATAATAATGATATAATAATTTCGGAGAAAAAATAGGAGAGCTTTAATAGCTAAATCGTTGCAGATGAAAATCAGAATGAAGAGCGAGCCTTTCCTCTTGCTTGAAACCTTGGGGATGGTAAGCAGGTACTTTACGAAATCCTCATACATCAAAACCGCCGAATTGTTGACCAATAAGTTCGGCGGCTTGTTAACGCAAAGTCAGATAGGCGAATTGAACAGCAACGCGATGCTTGCAGAGCAGTTCACCAACGTGGTTTGCGCCGATCTGGATCTTGAATCGCCCGACGTTAAGTTCTTCTTCAAGCCCTTCGAGACCGGAAGACCGAACGAAATAAACTGCGTTGCGAGAGTGCTTCTGCTATCCCTCATGGGTCTGACCCACACGGACTTCGACGGGCAGATCGAGGAGATTAAGCGCCGATGGCACGAATTGAAAAAGGAAGGCGTTGAGATACTCGAGTTCACCAATGCAGGCATCTCGCTGACAAGCGCGCAGGGCAGGGAGGTTCCCACGCTCTTCGAGCAACTTTATGCGCTTCAGTATCCCCACGAGGCCAAGATGGACGCATTCCGCGTTCTCGATAATTTCGATTTCTATATCGATAAGCTTGCCGATATTCTTCGACCCTATTCCGAAAGGCTCAAGGAGGGTATGTCCAGGCTCGCTCCGATCTATGCAAACGCCGCCGAGTATTGGGACTACAGCTTCAAAAAGATGTCGCGCGATCAGTTCCTCGAGCTCGTTCGTATCGACCCCGACAGCGAGAGGTTCATTGAAAACACGGTCGCCGTCAGCCTCTTTTTCTTCAATGAGATCGGCTACTGCTACGATCTCGTTCCCGGATCGGACGACGAGGTGACCACCGTTTTCATCGGAGCCGCGATATACCCCGAATACACCAACGGCTATTCCGAGCAGCGCGCCGACAGGCTTGCCGAAATAATGAAAGCCTTCTCGGATCCCGTGAAGCTCGATATCCTTGCAAGGCTTAGCTTGAATCCCGATTACTGCCTGAACATCTCCCAGCAGATGAACCTCAACGCGGGCAACGCTTCAAGGCATCTCACCTTGCTTTACGACTGCGGACTGCTTCTCAAGGAAAGGCATTCGGGTCGCACCTATTACACCACCGATATCGATGCCGTAAAGCATGTGTTCTCCGATCTTGAAGCCTATCTCGTTAAAGCAAATAGTTAAACCTCATGCGTGCGGAGCGGATTAGCTCTCCGCTCTGCGGAACCGACGCATGGTGTTACGGCTCCGTGAAAGACGTTTCATGGAGCCGTTCTAATATGAGGTGGATATGAATATCGCATTGATACAGATGAAGGTCGTTCCAGATAAGGCGGAGAACCTGAAGCATGCCGCCAAGATTGCCGCTCTTTCAAAGGGCGCGGATGTGATAATGCTTCCCGAGATGTTCTGCTGTCCGTATGAAAAAGGCTCGATTCTTCAAAGCGCGGAGAGCGAGAATGGAGCCGCCGCAAAAATGCTTTGTGAAACCGCCAAGACCTGCGGAGCCTACCTTATCGGCGGAAGCATACCCGAGAGGGACGGCGAAAAGCTCTACAACACCTGCTTTGTTTTCGATCCAAACGGAAAGCTCGTTTTGAAGCACAGAAAGGCACATCTTTTTGATGTGGACATCAAGGGCGGTCAGCGTTACCGCGAGTCCGATATCTTTTCCTCGGGCGAGGGGATAAGCACATTCGACACCCCGTTCGGAAGATTCGGCGTTTGTATCTGCTTCGATATCCGCTTTGGTGCATACATACATAGAATGAATGGTATCGACTTTCTGGCCGTTCCCGCCGCCTTCAACATGACCACGGGGCCGATGCATTGGGAGCTTCTCTTCCGCGCCCGCGCCGTGGATGAACAGGTTTTCACCTTCGGCTGCGCCCCCGCGAGGGATGAAAGCGCAAAATACGTTTCCTACGGCAACTCGATAGCCGTCAGCCCGTGGGGAATGGTGCTTGCGCGAGCGGGCGCGGAGGAAAGCGTT
Organism: Clostridia bacterium; assembly: GCA_017553815.1. The sequence continues at coordinate 36,531 of JAFZJT010000259.1, read as the reverse complement.
TTGACAGTTTCGATTGACCCCTCTGAGGTGCGCGCTATGCGCGCGCAGATACCGATAGGGAAGGTTTAAACGGCAGAATATAGAATACTGCAAACAGAATATAGCGAATATAAAACGACGGGCAGAGCAACCGCTTTACCCGCCGCTTTTCGTATTCGATTCCTTATGCGGCGATCCCCGCGTAGCGCTCGCTCTCAAGCACGTTCAGCATGAATTTCATCGGCGTTATGCTGCCGCCCGCGACCATCGAGAAGAGGACGGGGGACGCGCCCGAAACCAGCGTCACGCCCTGCTCGTTCATACGAACGGGCTGATGACCGTGCCTCGAAGCCACGTTCCAGAAGATGACGCTCGGAAGCGCGTAGCCGTGCTCCGCGAACCTGCGCTTCGCGTTCTCGAAATTCGAGAGAGAGGAGTTATTGGTGCACATATCGAACTCCATGTCGGAGATAAAAACGAGCTTCTGCGGCAACTCCTGCTGAGGCAGTTTGTTTTTGACCGCCGTGCGCAGGATCAGGTTGAATACCGCATCCACGTCGGTGTTTGCGACCTCGCAGAAGGACGCGGCGTACTGAAGCCTGTCGCAGAAGGTCTCGCCCTTGAGCTTAATCAGCTTCGCCTTCCTCGAAAACTCGATGAAATGCCCGCGAAACGCGCCCTTGTTGCGCTCTGCGAAGTACAGCCCGAGCGAGAAAGCCACCGCGGCGGGCAGCGGAGCGCCCGCGCTCCCGCTATACATGGAGCCCGAGGTGTCCACAACGGCGAGCATATCGCCATCCGCGCCGTAATCGGGCAGAGCCTCCCAGGTCGCGTTCAGCGCGGCGCGCTCCTTCTCGGGAATATCGGCATGCCGTCCGAAAACGGATGAGGCGAGATAGGTCTGAACGAGCTCGTAGGGGTACACGTTCGAGGCGTTCAGCTTGGCCTTGCCCGCTATAGAAGCCGTAAGGAAGGCCGAGTAGCGCTCGAGGTCATTGCGGCGGAATGCCTCGCGGTATTTGAACAGCGCCCGCGAGGGCTGCTTTTCGTAATCAAAGGAATAATCGCGCTCACGCAGAGCGTTTTCGATTATGCGAAGATACGCGCGAAGCTCCGAAAGATGCTTCCTATACTCCGCCTCGCTCATCTTCAAAAGCTTTGCAAGGCGCTTTGCGGTGCGAACGGTCTCCTTATTGGAGGCGTTCACCGAGGGCAGCCACTTTGCGAGCAGGGAAACGGGCTTACTAAGGCGCATCGCGGCGATATCCATGCCGAGCCGCGCGTCGATGAGCTGAACGGCGTCCGCCTCGAGCGGCGTGCCGATAAGAACGAGCAGATCGTCGTATCTGCCGAACTCGGCGATGCTTTCAAGGTTTTTCCTTGCGGACTCGGGCTTATTCTCGGCAAGCCATTTGAGCGCGGTGCGGAAAACGCGCCTCTCGCCGAGGCCGCCGCGAATATCGCGCGCAAAGAAGATCAGCTTCATCGCGGAGTCCGCGTCTTCGTTGTAGGCGCGGATGAAGAGCTTGAGTATCTGCCCCTCGCTCGCGCTTCTCAGCGCGCCCGCCGAGGCGAAGAAGTCGAGGCAGTCCGAGCCCGTGGTGGAGTGGGTCACCGCGCCGTTTTCGGTCAAGGTAATATTGGATTCGTTCATCAGATGGTCAAGCATTGGTCTGCCCCTTTCTTTAATTATTTATCGTTGGTTTTGGTGTTGCCGCCCGTGCGAACACGGCACTTTTATCGCTTCCCGAGCCGCAGCGGGGGAATAGGGGAGTTGAACTCCTTGCCGCGAAGGTTTTTCGCGACGGCAGCCGTGAAATTGCTGTGAGTGCCGTTTGGCGCGAGCGGACTTTTACAAGCGAGCTGTGCGGATTGCGGAAGCCTTCCGACGAATTCGCTTCGGCTCCGTTCTGTCATCCCGTGCGGCGAACCTTGGGCGGAGAGGACAAGACGCCTTTTCCTATCGGCAAGCGCGTTCGGTTTCCCGAGGCGTTTGCCGACCCTGACGGCTTTGCTGTACGCGTCTTTTTTTCGTCCGCATTATCAAGGCGCCGTGTGCGGAATCGAACCGCCGAGCCTCGGCCTCGGCCAAAGGCTTCCTTACCATGCGTTTGCTGTATGCGCCTTCTGCGGGCTTGTTACAAGGCACGAAATTTGCGATTCCTATGAGATCGTGAAGCTTGCTGTGTGTGTCTTTTCCGCCCAAGGTTCCCCGCACGGGGATGTAAACGCGGATGCGGGGTTTTGTTACGATAACTCCTTAAAACTGCGGCCATGCCGTCCGCGTCCTTCGTTTATGCCGCAATTATATGGCAGGAAAACGGAAAAAACACGGAAAAAAAGTTGCGAGCTTTAAAGCTCGCAATCCATCTGTTTTAAAAGTCTTTGTTTTATTAATGAAACGAAGCTCTCCGGCTCGACAACTTTTATCATCGGCCCGAAGGATAAAAGCCTTATCACAAGCTCCGTCTCGTCGCTCTCGTCGTATTTGAGAGTCACAAGATAGGTCCTATCGCCCGTTTTTTCGGTCTGCTTTTCAAGATGCGCGAAGTGAAGAAGCACCCGTTCAAGCGCGTTTCTTCGGTCGTACAGCTCGAAGCAGACCTCCTTTATGCGCCGCTTTGCGCCCTTCGCCGCTCTGAAATCGCCCTCGTGGAGCTTGGCGCTCGCTATCCTCGCAAAATTCACAACGCCCCCAAATCGCGAGCCGCTCCCGATGAGCCTGAATTTATCGTCCTTCTCGGAGTATTCGAGCGCTTCGGGCATCAGGGTTATGCGGCTTTGCCTTCCGCTGCGGTTGTTGACAAGCAGATCGAGCGGCCTTTTTTCGCGCAGGGCGGAAAGTATTAGACGGAATCTATCGATATAGTCGGGGTCGTCGTAGGGGTCGCCGTCGCCGTAGCTGTCGAAAACCTCGAAATCGTCCTTTGTAAACAACGGCTCGATGCCCAAAAGCATAGGAAAAGCCTCGATATCCGCGCCGAAGAGCTTCACCCGCGGATCGAGCAAAACCGCCTTGAGCCAGCGCTTTTCAAGCAGGGTCGGCGGCGCGCTCGGCGCGCCTTCAAGCGGCGTTTCACCATCTTTGGTCAGCACCTGCCAGCGCTCCTCGCTCAGCGCCTGCTCGATATAAAAGGCGCTCTCATCAAAGGCGTGCTCGGAGGCTTCGCGCGCGATATCCTCCCTTGTGACGGGCCTGCTGAGCGCGATTTCGATGAGATTCGCAACAACGGTATAATACGCGCTGTAAAGCTCGCTGAATATCATTCCTTTCCACCTCCAATGCCGTAGAGCGCATACATTTTGCTTAAATCGTCGCGAAAGCGCGCCTCAAGGAGCTTATCCGAGATGCTGAGATACTCTATTCTGCAGATGAAGCTCCGAATCCAAGGGATGAGCTCCGAAGCGTCGTAAACCTCCGCGAAAAAGCGGCTGTGCGCTTCGTCCAAATGCTCAACCGTGCCGCAACGCTTCTCCCTCTCGAGCCGCTCGGGGATATGCTTCTCGCTCGGGTCGTAGCGAATGGTGAATTCAACGCGTTGCAGGCGTTCGCCGCCGCTGTTGTGCGTGCTGACGCCCCAAAGATGCCTGCGCATAGAAGCAAGGTCAGCCCTCAGCGCGTCGAAATCGGGGCAGTTTTCCTCCGCCTTTACGCTCAGCACGTTGTCGAGCCGATAGGGACGCATCCTGCCCCGCTCGGTATGCGCCATGAGATACTGCCTTCCGGACTGCACGCCGCGCATTATCTTGAGGGGCACGACCCTTTCAATAGCGCATCCACCCGCCCTGTCTAGCGCCTCGAGCGAAACGAAGCGCTTTTCACGCATCGCGTCAAAGAGCGAGCAGACCGTCTCCTCGTCCATAGCAAAGGTGATTATATGGTGCTTGAAGCGGAAGCTCTCATCCCGTTTTCCGCATTTATCTATCAAAAACGAGCCGATTACGCCGCAGGGAGATGCCTCCGAAAAGAACGAAAGCAGGCTCGCATCGACGGGCGGAAGCGATTCGACTCGCCTGTAAACGGGCGAGCGTCCGCGCTTTTCGGAGACGATGACGCCCTCGAGCTCATATTCCTTGAGCTTTTTGCGAACGGTCGATTCATCGAAAAAGCGCGGCTTTGAAAACGCGGAGAGCCGTTTTTCTATCCCATCGGTTATCTCGCGGAGCGTCAGCTTGATACCGGGCGCGCTTAGGATATCGAGAATAAGGAAATAAAGCGTTATATCAAGGTCGGTGAAGCTCTTAGCCCGCCATGCCTTGTGGAGCGGATTGAAATGCGCTGCCCTGCTGTCTATCGAAAGAAAAACGTTCTTCCCGTCGTGGGTGTGCCGAAAGCGCATGTATTCCATGAGCCAGCTCTCCACGCGCCGCTTTTCGTCGTCGTAGGAGCGCGGGCTCTTCATGCCGTATTCGTCGCGGCTGCGAAAGCCGAAAACGTAGAACTGGCGCATGTATTCCCGCGTGCGGTTGAAATTTTTTATAAGCTCGCTGTAGGCCATGGGTTTCCTTTCTCAGTGCAGGGAAGACCGGGGTGGGGGAACGCTTCCTTCCGATTCTATCACGGCGGGGGCGATATGGCAAGATATAGCGCTTTATTATTTCAATGAAAAGGCAAAGCCCCCGATCGAGCCGGGGGCCTTGGGCTATCGGTGCGTAAAGGTATTATCGGCAGATTAGCTCTCGATAAGACCCATCGCAATGCGCAGAATGGTGATGGCGTCGGGCATGCTGATACTGCCGTCGCCGTCAAGGTCGCCGTGCGCGAGCTGCTGCTCGGTGGGGGAAACGAGACCTATCGCGATGCGGAGCGCCATGATGCCGTCCACAACGCTAACGGTGCCGCTGCCGTCGATGTCGCCGTCGGGAGCGGGAACGCCCGTGCCGGAGTAGCGAACGTTGTCGATCTTGACGCAGTCCTCGCCGTCGCCGACGTACTCGTCCTTAACAAAGCTCCACTCAAAGTTGAATGTTCCGGTGCTCGCGGCGGTGTAGGTGTAGCTCTTCCAGCCGTTGGACTCGCCGGAGAAGCGCTGAATCTGCTGACCGTTGACCTTGAAGTAGTAGAAGTCGTAGCCCTGCTCGGTGCTGTAGAAATAGTCGAAGCTGAGGGTCTCGCCGGCCTCCATGGGAAGGCTGAGGGTGAGGAAGGAGGAGCTCAGGTTGACGCTGCGGTTGCCGGAAACGGCGTAGAGCCTGCCGTCGCCTTCCTCGGCGATGAAGCGGTAACTGCCGTTTGAAACGAACTGGAGGCTGCCGCCGTCCGCGTTGAGCGAATCGTAGAGCGCGGTGTCGGGAACAACGGTAACGTCAACGGTGCAGGTGCCCGCGAGCTCGCCGTTTCTCATAACCGCGCAGGTGATTACGGCGCTGCCGGCTGAGATGCCGGAGATGGTCGCCCTGCGGTCGTTGCCCGTAACGGAAGCAACGGCGGGGTCGGAGCTGGTCCAAACGAGCGTGTAGTCGTTGGCGTTTGCGGGAACGCGCTCGAAGGTCACGGTGTATTCATAGGTTTCGTAAAGACGCAGGTCGGTCGCGCTGAGGCTGTAGTTGGTAAGCTCAACGGGGGGAAGACCGCCGTAGAGGGTCCAATCGCAGTAAACGGTCTGGGGGCCGTCGGGATTGGAGGGGAAGGCGTCCACGGGGCTCATAACGATGGGATAGGCGTCGCCGTAGGGGTCGGGGATGCCGAGAACGTCGACCATGTTGGCATAGGCCTCGGCAACGGTCGCACCGTCCTTCATCATAGTCCAAAATGCCTCTTCGTACTCATAGTCGCCCGCGAAGGTAACGCTCTGGGAGTAGCCGTAAACGCCGCCCGCGCCCGCGCGAAGCAGCGCGCTGCCGGTGGTGCCCTGACCCTGGCGCTTCATGCCCTCGCAAATTGCCATCCAAACGAAGGTATCGGAAAGCCGGGTGCTGACGTGATGCTCGATATAGCGGCCGTCGATATAGGCGGCGCTGCCCGCACGAACCGCCCAACCGTTGTTGTAGTCCTCCTGAGTGATGCCCGCGTTGGTGGTCAGGCAGAGGTAGGTGGAAGTGCCCGCCTGCGTGCCGTGGCTGTCGTAGATGACCACGCCCTTGTCGGGGTAGTTCTCGGCGATGGCGGGGCCGGTCGCAGCGGTGCTCTGAATGAGCAGATAGTCGCCGCCGGTCTCGTTGGCGATGGACTGCGCCTCGATCTTATACTGATCGGTGAAGCTGCCGTCGTGGCCGTAGTAGGGCGCAACGAGGAAAACGTTCGGGCTGCCTGCGTCGCGCTGAGCTTCGCCGCTGCCCTTGACGAAAACGATCTTCTCTTCAACGGGCTCCGCGCTGTTGTCTATCTCGTTGCGGAGGCGGTAGTCGTATGCGCAGTACATACCGTCAACGGTGAAGAAGAAGCCGTCGGCGTCGAAATCGGAAAAGCCGTCGAGATCGACGTGCGCAAGGTTGAGCGCAGCCTGATAAACGGCGTTGATAACCTGGTTGCGGCTCATGCCGGAAGCCATGGCATCGGCCTCGACTTTTTCAAGCGCGAGCCAGGTATTGTCGAGCTTCTTCATCGCGGCGGCTTCGCCGGCAAGCACTGCCGTGCCTTCCGCAAGGGAGAGAGCGGGTATTGCCGCAAATACCATCGCGAGTGCGATGATTGCGGCGAGGAGCTTACGGGTCTTCATTTGGTTTCCTCCAAACAGTTTTAATTCGTGTGCGCATACCGGCTTGAACCGACTCTCGCACCAACGCTATAATTATATTCTCAAAGCCCGCCCTTGTCAATGTGTCAAAGCTCGCAATCGGGAGCAAATTCGTTAAAAGATTATGGCATAAAAAGTCCCATGCTGCTTGGATACAGAGCGCTCGCAGAGAAAAGAAAAAGCCTGCGTTTAAACTCGGCGCAGGCTTGGACGGTATCGGCTCTTGTTAGGCCATCATGCGCGCTTATAGGCGTTGCTGCGCTTGAAAATAACAAATAAGGCGCAGGCAAACAGCAGCATGGCAAATGTGATGAGCCATATAGCAAACGTTGGATTGACGGACACGATGCGTGAAAGTTCCCCCTCGCTCATATCCGCCGTTAGCGTTGCGAACCTATGATTTTGAACGGCAGCACCTATGAACTGAGCAGCCGTTACTGAAACGAAATACGAAAGAGAAAACGCAGCTCCCGCTTTGAAATTTACGAACGCTATCAGCATTGCCGCTGCAAATAAGAACAGATAGTAATGATCGCGCATCCACTTGAAAAGATAGGCATCCTTAAAAAACAGCTCCGAAAGAACATAGAGCATCGCAAACGGCAGAACGCAAATAAGGGAATAGGCGATTCGTTTTAATACCAATTGCATAATAACAACTCCTTCCGCAGATTAATTATCCACCCAAAACTCGGTAGAAGATATGACGGTTGAACCGGTCTCGGGTTTATAGTAAACATTCACATTGTTGCTCCAGCCATCATTGATACGAATAAACCGCTGACTAATCCTATAGTAATCTCTCCAACCCACGCCGATTACCCAGTGCCACGATAAAAGTGTTTCCGCAAGCAACATTGCGAACGGATGTTCATGCATTGTAGCAGTCTTAATGTTTTGAAAGTCAGACACATCAATGCCACAATAGCTTAAACTATAGCCCCTGTTGGAGAAATAATTGGAGGTTTTTGCCGCTATAGCGAACGTAGGACCATTTCCCACTATGTTATGAACCGCAATAAACGTATCTATTTTGCTATTGTTGATTTTTAGATTTGTTTTTCCTCTCGTGGCAAAGTACAGTACTAAATTAGTTGCAGCTACAGCTCCACAATGATTCTCCGCTAACTCCCAAACAGCACCGGTTGTTACCCAATCTGTTGTAATTGCTCTAGGTATTGTGCTTGCAGTATAATAATCATTAGTAGGCAAGTCAGCAGGATAGAAAAAACCAAAGTCACCTGAACCTTTTGTATGATGAAATGCTCCGTTTTTCAGCATCTCCTTTCTCCTCGCACTGATTTCAGCCGAGAGTTCTTGATTCTCTTGTTCAATATCAGGATATCGCTCAAAAATAGATTGGATTCCTTTGATTTCTTTATTAGATAGAGTAGCTATGTATTTTTCATCAAAAACTTCAATCGGACTACAATAAATCAATTTTGCATCGACATCCATATTGTGCAGTTCATCAATTCTCCGATTTACGCCCTCTCCAAACTCGATAATTGCCGGGTTGTTTTTATTGTTGACAACAACCGCATAACAATCTGATGAAAATGTGAGATAATATGCAACAACTTTTTTTTCAAAGTCATAGAGAGGCACGATATCTGTTACAAAAACTGCTTCATCAGAATTATTTGTAACAGAGTCAATGCTACCTGCAAACATATATGCTGCAATTACAACATCTAACGCTTCCATTTCAGTTGGCTGCTTTGTTGCAACAGCTATGCTTGGAAGAATGCTCAATAATAAAAAGACAGTTTCAAGAATAATAGCAATCATTTTTTTTCATGCGTAACTCCTTTCAAGAAGCAGGGTTTTTTTGCTACAATAATAGTATACTATACTTTGCACCGCGTTGTCAATTACTTATTCGCGACTCGAAAACACTTCGGCGGCATATTTTTTGCGCCGAATGCGGTTTCGAGAATTGAGCAGATCCGTGAAAGGACTGGGATAGTATAACGGCTGAAAACAGACGCACGATCGCTCGCTGCATTTGCAAAGCGAAAACGATTCAGCGCCGATTTTTCTCAGCAAACGCTCAGAAAAACAGCTTTTTTCTAAGCTGCTCCTTGAGAGGATGGGATATTGCGATAACGATCAGCGCCATTCCGAGCATGAAGCAGCCCACGAGCGGAAAATACGACCAGCGAAGCGTCGTTTCCTTCAAAAAAGTCAACCCGATCAGGAACTCAAGCAGCACCATAAAGCCGCCGTGCGCGATAATTGCGCCGCCGAAGATGTATAGATACCCTCGGCGCAGATAATAGCAGAGCACCACGATCGCGGTCACGATAAGCGCGTTCGTTCCCACAACGGGCAGTGCGAAGCTCAAAAACCAGCCGCCGCGAATGGTGATATCTATATAAAGAAGATACAGCAGCACCGCCGCATAATCGCAGGGAACGAAGATAACGGGGTTTGGCTTTTTGAACCAGAGCGGAAGAAAAACGATTATGTATAATAGCGCAACGCCGCCCACGGCGTAACCGACCCAAACGCTTGAGGCGGGGATGCTGAGCCAGCAGATTATGAGCTGCGCGATGACGGCAGCGAAGGCAACGGTCACGGCGAGCATAACGCCGCGAACGCTTATCTTGACCGTGCTCTCGCCCGAGAGGGGAAAGCTCGGCTCCGCTTCTTGGCGCACTATATCGGGATGATAGACCCTTGTTCCGCAGAGCGGGCAGACGCTTTCGCTGTCCGCAAGCTCCACTCCGCATTTTACGCAATACATGGCTTTACCTCGCAGTATAATAGTGATCGGTGATCGGAGGATGGACGATGAATGGAATATTCTGCATCCCTTCCGCTTTTATTAATATTTCATTTATACGCTTATCCGCTCATTTGCGCCGCGCGTTTTCCGTTGAAGCGAAATTGCTCTCAACGAGCGCGGGAAGCCCGATAGCCTTCAAAACGGCGTGAAAATGCCTCTCAAGGCTCGGCTCGACCGTGTTTCTGATGAAGTTCACATAGAGCTTGCCCTTGTAGGAGAGCACGCCGCAGTTGTTGGGCTTGGTCGCCTGAACGCCAAGTATGAAATCGAACCTGTCCACAAAGGGCTTCATCTCCTCGGGAAGCTCCACCGCGCCGAGGTTTGAAACGTTCAAGCAGTTCGTGCGCTCGCCAACGGTGTCGTAGATTAGCTTCATAGCCATATTCTTAACAAAGAGCGGCATAACGCGAAGCAGAGGGTTCCTCTCCGCGTTCACGTTCGGGGTGAACATGGCCTGAAGATTCTTCTCGGTCGCAAGAAGCCCGAGCTGATGCTTGACTGCGCTCGCTATCTCGTCAAATTCGAAATCGCCCATGCGCGGGTCGATCTCGGGCATCACCACGTGCGCAAAATTGCGAAGGGTCTCGCTCGGAAAGAGCCGCCGAAGATTGACGGGCACCACGACCCTTATCGGGCGCTGCTTCTTCTTATCGGGTATCTGCTCGTTTTGAAGGTTTTGAAGCGCAAGCAGCATACAGCTCGCAAGGCAGACCGTGAGGCTAATCCCCATGCTCTTTGAGAGCACGAGCACCCTGTCAACGTCGAGGATGAAGGTGGTGAGATGCCGAACGCCGATCGGCTCCTGCGTGCATTTGAGCTTATACACCGTGCTCGCGTTTCGCTTGAGGCTGACCTTTCCCGCGTATTTTTCAAAGCTGTCCTCCATCTCGGAGGCGCGGGGCTCCTCGTGGCGGTCGAGAACGCCGCATTCGCAGGGGAGCGTTGCCCCGTATTTCTGCTCGATATATTCGGCAAGAAGGGTCTTTAAGAATATCATGCCGCCCGTTCCGTCGGTCAGCGCATGGTAGAATTCAACGGCGATGCGCCTGCCGTAAACGATGACCCGAAGAGCGCATTTGTTTATCGCGTCGAACGGGGTGTGCGCAAGCGGCCAGGGCTGCTCCTCGGATATCTCGGGAGCGGATGAGATCTCTTCCAGATAGTACCAGAAAAAGCCCCTGCAGAGCCGAACCGCTATCGACGGGAACCTTCGCATGGTAACGTCCATTGCGGATTTGAGCGCAGCGCGATCCACGTCCTCAAACATCGTCGCCGAAAGGCGGAAATAGTTGTTCCAATATCGGCGCTTCGCGGCGGGGAAGATCTTTGCGGCGTTGTCGAGCCGCATCCAGCGGAGCTTTCGCGGAACCGTGGCGGTATGCTGAAGAAAGCGCTCCATCTCCTCAAAATCCACGTGATGCTCCTTTAAGCAGTAGAGAACATAGCCGTGCCACATTCTATCGGCAACGCGAAGCCTTGACGCGCAGCCGCTTTCAATAAGCCTGTCGTGAAGCCTCAGAGCGTCATCGAGTAGAATCTCGTCGCCGCCTGCGAAGATGAGCGAAGGCGGAAGCCCCGCCATATCCCCGAAAAGCGGGGAAACGAAGGGGTCGAGCGGTTCTGCGGTATCGGAAGTATAGCAGCCTGCATAGCTCTCGAGCTGTTCAAGGCAGAGGCTCGGGTCGTTTTCCTTATTATAGATGATACTGTCGCCGCTCATGGTGAGATCCGTCCACGGCGATATGGCGATGATGCCGCTCGGAAGCGGAAGCCGCAGCTCCCTGAGCTTATAGCAGAGCGCATAGCAAAGCCCACCGCCCGCACTTTCGCCGCAAAGCGTTATGCGCTCGGGAAGATAGCCCTTTGATAGCAGATGCCTGTATGCGTTAAGCGCGTCCTCAAGTGCGGCGGGGTAGGGGTTTTCGGGCGCGAGGCGGTAGGCAAGGCAGGTCACCTTGACTCCGCATTCCGCGGCGAGCACTGACGCAAAGCCCTTTGCGTATTCGAGCCCGCCGCAGGCGTAGCCGCCGCCGTGAAGATAGAGTATAATGCCGCCGCGCCGCTCATCGTGCGGCGAAGCGAGCGCAAGAAGAAGCCTCGGATGCGGCACATCCGAGATATCAACGTCCTTTCGCTTGGTTTTTGCAAGGATGGCGCCCACGCGATCCTGCCCGATGCGCATGTGCTCTATCGACTGCGAGGCAAGGATGGGCTTCATCCTCTCAAGCTGCTTGCGAACAAGCTTTTCGGAAAACTCCATAACGGCTCCCAAATCACGGCGGAAAGCGCTTCTTTATTCGCCTTCGACCTAATAACGGCATCTTGTATTCTACCATATCTTTGGAGCAATTGCAAACCGCATTCGTCCCTTTTTTCTCCGTCCTTTCAAAAACCGCCTATCCTGCGATGTCATACAAAAAGTTCTTGTTCATATACTCTATCATAATAAAAACGGAGGATAAACCGATGAACGATCGACCGAGCCTTGAAGGAAGCACTCTGCGGCTTCGCAGCCACTCCATACATATTGAAAACCGCGAGCTCGTCAGCATCACGGGCGTTAAGGATGTGGGCAGCTTCAATGAAACCGAGATAATCCTTATGACCGACGGCGGCGGGCTGACTGTGGAGGGAAACGACCTTCATATAACCAAGCTGAATCTTGACGACGGGCAGATAATAGTCGAGGGTCAGCTCATAGCGCTTGAATACGATGATATGCCGGTTCAGAAGGGCTCGCTCTTCTCAAGAATGTTTCGCTGATGAATGATAATCTTTCGGAGTTTCCGATACTGCTCTGCTGCCTCTGGGCGGGGGCGGTGCTCGGCATCGTTTACGATGCGCTGCGCCTTCTTCGCATCTCGGGAAAAAAGCTCGCCGTGATCGCGGCGGATATCCTTTTCGGCATCTGCTTTTTCGCGCTCGTTTCGGCGGTGCTCCTATACGCGGACAGCGGCAGGGTGCGCATCCATTATTTTATCGCGGTTTTTCTTGCGATGCTCGTTTGGATAAACTATCCCGGAAGGCTTGTTCGCACAGCGCTTTCATGTATAAAACGAAAGCTTTTCAAAAAGGCGCGCGGGGAATGAACCTTGCGCGCACAGTTCATTGCGCCGTGAGCCAATGGGTTTCCGGCGCTTTTTTCGCTTTTTTTCGCTTTTGCTTGTCGAGGGTCTTGACAGCGGAGAAAAAAGCGATATAATAACACTTGAACAATAGTTCAAGTGTTTGAAAAAAGGAGTCCATGATGAGGGATACCGCACCGCATTGCGCGTCGTTTTCTGCGCACGAGGAGATTATCAAAAAGGTTACGGACGAGCTTCCCGACGAGGAGCTTCTATACGAGCTTGCCGAGCTTTTCAAGGTTTTCGGCGACAGCACACGCATAAAGATACTGTATCTGCTTTTTGAAAGCGAGATGTGCGTTTGCGATATAGCCCAGCTTCTCGGCATCAGCGTTTCGGGCATCTCGCATCAGCTCCGCGTTCTCAAGCAGGCGCAGCTCGTTCGTTTCAGGCGCGAGGGCAAAACCGTTTACTATTCGCTTGCGGACGAGCACGTGCGCTCCATCCTTGCTCAGGGAATGGAGCACGTTTGCGAATAGAGCCGTACCGAAAAGACCGTATCAAATATAATCCGAATCTATACGAAAAGGGGGAAACTAAAATGAAAAAGACCTATAAAATGAGCGGCGTTGACTGCGCTTCCTGCGCGGCGAAGATGGAGAGTGAGATCTCAAAGCTCGACGGAGTGAACGCCTGCACGGTCAATTTCGTGCTTCAGAAGCTGACCATCGAAGCGGAAGCGGAGAATATGGCGGGCATAATCGAAAAGGCGGGCGCCGTCTGCAAAAGGATAGACAGGCACGCCGAGATAATCGCAAAATAAGCTTCGGGACCCGCGCGGTCCCTTTTTAGAGTAACGGGGGGCGGAAAAATGAACAGCCGAACGAAAAAAGAACTCATATGGATAATCGTGGGCGCCGTGCTTTTTTGCATGGCTTACGCCGCGTCCAAGCTCTTTCCGAACCTTCCTTGGTATGCAAAAACGCTGATATTCCTCGTGCCGTACATTGTTTCGGGCGGGGAGGTTTTGCTTGAAGCGGCGCACGGCATAAGGAGCGGTCAATTCCTCGATGAAAACTTTCTGATGTCCATCGCCTCCCTCGGCGCGTTCGCGATTGGCGAACAGCCCGAGGCGGTGCTCGTAATGCTCCTGTACCGCGTGGGCGAGCTTTTGCAGAGCGTCGCGGTCGGAAGGAGCCGCGATTCGGTCTCCGCGCTCATAGATATCTGCCCCGAAAGCGTGAATCTTGAAACCGAGGACGGGATAGAGGAGGTCGAGCCCGATGAGGTGCATATAGGCGATATCTTCGTGGTTCGAGCGGGGGAGAGGGTGCCGATAGACGGCACCGTTATCGAGGGAAGCTCCTCGGTGAACACCGCCGCGCTGACCGGCGAATCCCTGCCCGTGGATGTATCTGCGGGCGATAAGCTCGCTTCGGGCGCGATAAACACCTCGGGCGTACTTCGCGTTCGTGCGGACTGCGAATACGAGGATTCGATCGTCGCAAGGATGCTCGAGCTGATTGAGGGCGCGGCGGCGAATAAATCAAGGAGCGAAAAGTTCATCACCAAATTCGCGCGCTTTTACACGCCCGCGGTCGTTGCGCTCGCGGTGCTTCTCGCCGTCATCCCGCCGCTTTTCTTCGGCGGCTCATGGAAGGAGCATATCTACCGCGCGCTCGAGTTCCTCGTCATCTCCTGCCCCTGCGCCCTCGGTATCTCCGTTCCGCTGACCTTCTTTAGCGGCATCGGCGCGGCGAGCAAAAACGGCTTCCTCGTATAGGGCTCGAACTGCTTCGAGGCGCTCGCTAAGTGCGGCACGGTCGTATTCGATAAAACGGGCACGCTCACCAAGGGAAGCTTTCATATCGCGAAGGTCGTTCCCGCTTCGGGCGTGAGCGAGCTTGAATTGATGTATAAGGCGGCGGCGGTCGAGCGGCTTTCGACCCATCCGCTCGCCGAGTGCGTCGTGAGTGCATACGAGCTCGGCGGCTATTCCTCCGCGCTTCCTTCCGCTGAAAACCATGAGGAACAGGCGGGCTACGGCGTGATCGCGCAAATTGAGGGTAAAACCGTTCGCGCGGGCAACGCAAGGCTGATGGCGGAGGCGGGGATAATTGCCGAAGGCGGGGAAACCGCCGCCACCGTCATCCATATCGCCGAAAACGACCGCTATCTCGGCAGGATAGAGATAGAGGATGAGATAAAGGAGGGCTCGGCCCGCGCGGTGAGCGCGCTCAAAAACGGGCTCGGCATCGGCTCCGTAATGCTCTCGGGGGACAGGAAAGCCATCGCGGAGCGGATAGCTTCGGTGCTATCGCTCGATGGCGTTTTTTCGGAGCTTCTGCCCGAGGATAAGGTCGCCTCGCTCGAGCGCATCATGGCTTCGAGCGAAAAGGGAAGAACCGTTGCCTACGTCGGCGACGGCATAAACGACGCGCCCGTCATAGCGCGCGCGGACGTGGGCTTCGCTATGGGCGCGCTCGGCTCGGATGCCGCTATCGAAGCTGCGGACGTCGTTTTGACGGATGATAATATCGAGCGCGTGCCGCTCGCGGTGCGCAGCGCAAAGCGAACGGTCGGGATAGCTTGGCAAAATATCGTGCTCGCGCTTGCCGTAAAGCTCATCGTGATGCTGCTCGGTGCGATAGGCTATGCCGAAATGTGGATGGCGATAGTTGCGGACGTCGGCGTCTGCATAGCCGCGGTGCTCAACGCCATGCGCGCGATGCGTACGGGAAGCGGCGAGGATCGCTGAAAATACGAACGGCAAAAAATATATGAAATTCGCAAAACACACCCTATCCGAGGTCTTGCGCTATATCACCTCGGATAGGGTGTTGTATCATAGGTGATAATTGACAAAAAATCCAGTAAAACATTGATAAATATATTTGCATTTTGATGCTTGAACAGTCGCTTTTGCGCTTGAAAACGGATTGGAAAGTGCTATAATTCATTATTGGACAAAGGTTCCGATAATCAAGAATAACCATCGGCTTTCTACGACGAAAGGAGCAACTATGGATTTTAACTTCACTCCGCAACAACAGCTGATGATACAGCTCATGCGCGATTTTGCGGTGCGCGAGGTCAAGCCCCTTGCGGCTGAGATCGACGAAACGGAGCGCTTCCCGCGCGAGACCGTTGAAAAGATGGCGAAGAACGGGATGCTCGGCATCAATATCCCCAAACAGTACGGCGGCGCGGGCGCGGATACTCTAAGCTACGTGCTCGCGATAGAGGAGCTTGCGAAGGTATGCGCTACCACCGCGATCATCCTTTCCGCGCACACATCGCTTGCCTGCGGACCCATCCTTGCCTACGGTACCGAGGAGCAGAAGCAGAAATACCTCGTTCCTCTTGCAAAGGGCGAGAAGCTCGGCGCGTTCGGCCTCACCGAGCCCAACGCGGGCACCGATTCCGCCGCGCAGCAGACCGTTGCCGTGCTCGAGGGCGATCATTACGTGCTAAACGGCAGCAAATGCTTCATCACCAACGGCGGTCAGGCGGATATCTATATCATCTTCGCAATGACAGATAAATCCAAGGGAAATAAGGGCATCTCCGCATTCATCGTCGAAAAGGACGCGAAGGGCTTTTCCATAGGCAAGAAGGAGCATAAGATGGGCATCCGCGCAAGCTCCACCACTGAGCTGATCTTCGAGGACTGCATAATTTCCAAGGAAAACCTTCTCGGCGAGGAGAACAAGGGATTTAAGATCGCCATGACCACGCTCGACGGCGGCAGGATCGGCGTTGCGGCGCAGGCGCTCGGCATTGCCGAGGGCGCATTTGAAGAGACCCTTCGCTATATGAAGGAGCGCGTGCAGTTTGGCAAGCCCCTTTCATCATTCCAGGGCCTTCAGTGGATGATGGCGGATATGAAATGCGAGATAGAAAGCGCAAAACTGCTTCTGTACCGCGCCGCCAGGATCAAGGACAGCGGCAAGCCCTACTCGGTCGACGCCGCAATGGCGAAGCTCCGCTGCGCCGAGACCGCTATGGACGTTACCACCAAATGCGTTCAGCTCCACGGAGGCTACGGCTACAGCCGCGAGTATCCGCTCGAAAGAATGATGCGCGACGCGAAGATAACCGAGATATACGAGGGCACCTCGCAGGTGCAGAAGATGGTCATCACGGGCCAGCTCTTCAAATAAGGCAGGGGAGAAAACGCTATGAAAATAATCGTTTGCATAAAGCAGGTTCCCGACACCACCGAGGTCAAGCTCGACCCCAAAACGGGCAGGCTCATCCGCGACGGCGTTCCGAGCATCATAAATCCGGACGACAAGAACGCGCTCGAGCAGGCGCTTGCCATCAAGGATGAAAACCCGGATACGACCGTGACCGTCGTTTCGATGGGACCCATGCAGGCGGATATCGCCATGCGCGAGGCGCTCGCGATGGGCGCGGACGAGGCGATACTCGTCAGCGGCAGGGAGTTCGGCGGCTCCGACACCAGGGCCACCAGCTATATCATCGCCACCGCGATAAAGAAGATAGGGGATTACGACCTGATCCTCTGCGGCAGGCAGGCCATCGACGGCGACACCGCGCAGGTCGGCCCCCAGATCGCCGAGCAGCTCGGCATCCCGCAGATAACCTACGTTCAGAACCTTCGCATCGAAGGCGGCGAAGTCATCGCCGAGCGTCAGCTTGAGGACGGATACGCCGTTATGAGCGCAAAGATGCCCGTGCTTCTGACCGCGATAGGCGAGCTAAATTCGCCGCGCTACATGACCCCGAAAGGCATCTTCGAGGCGTATGAGAAGGAAGTGAAGGTGTGGGGCTTTAGCGACGTTCCCGTGGATGAATCAAAGATCGGACTCAAGGGTTCGCCCACCAACGTCAATAAAACCTTCAGCCCCGAGCCCAAGGGCAAGGGCGAGATGCTCGAGGGAGCGGATAGGGAAACCGTGAAAACGCTCATTTCGAAGCTCGAAGAAAAGCATCTGCTGTGATGGGGAGGTAATAAAATGGTCAAGATTCTTACCGAAAAATGTATCGGCTGCGGCGCCTGCGAAGCGGGCTGCCCCGTCGGCGCCATCTCCACCGCGAGCGGCACGGCGAAGATCGATTACGACGTTTGCATCGGCTGCGGCGCGTGCGTGGGCAACTGTCCCTGCGAAGCTATCGAGCAGGACGACGCAGCGGCAGCGGAAACCGCCGAAGGAGAAGTTGTTAGCTCCGAGTACAGGGGCGTTTGGGTCTTTGCGGAGCAGCGCGAGGGCAAGCTCATGCCCACCGTGTTCGAGCTGCTCGGCGAGGGCCGAAAGCTTGCCGATACGCTCGGCGTCGAGCTTTCGGCGCTCCTTCTCGGAAGCGGCGTGGAAAGCCTCTGCGATGAGCTTGGCGCATACGGCGCGGATCGCGTGATCCTTGCGGACAGCGCGCTGCTTTCCGACTACAACACCGAAGCCTATGCCAAGGTCGTTTGCGATCTCGTTACCGAGCGCAAGCCCGAGATAATGCTGATCGGTGCCACCAATATCGGCCGCGATCTCGCGCCGCGCCTATCCGCAAGGCTGTATACGGGCCTCACAGCGGACTGCACGGGCCTTGCGATAGACCCCGAAACGAGGGGCCTGCTCCAGACCCGTCCCGCATTCGGCGGCAACGTAATGGCAACCATCGTCACCCCGAACCATCGCCCGCAGATGTCCACCGTCCGCCCCGGCGTTATGAAGAAGGCGGCGTACGATCCCGCCCATAAGGCGATCGTGGACGTGGCTGATTTCGCACTTTCCGAAAACGATATCCATACCAAGGTCATCGAAACCGTTAAATCCCTCAAGCAGACCGTGAACCTCGTTGACGCCGAGGTCATCGTTGCGGGCGGCAGGGGAGTCGGAAGCGCCGAGGGCTTCAAGCTCATCGAGCAGCTTGCCGAGGTCATGGGCGGCGTGGTCGGCGCGAGCCGTGCGGCGGTCGAAGCCGGCTATATCGGCGCGGATCATCAGGTCGGTCAAACGGGCAAGACCGTTCGCCCCAAGATCTACGTTGCCTGCGGCATCTCGGGCGCCATCCAGCACCTTGCCGGTATGCAGAACAGCGAGTGCATAATCGCCATCAATAAAAATGCCGACGCCCCCATCTTTTCTGCGGCGACCTACGGCATCGTGGGCGATCTTCATAAGGTGATCCCGATGCTTATAGAGGAGCTCAAGGAGAGATAAACCTGCCTAAACGCTCTGCAAAAGACTTAAAGAGGCTCCCTTTCCGAAGCACGAAGGGGAGCCTTTATGAACTCTTTATTAACTTTTCTTAAAATCGTTGACAAGCGCATCGGATTTGTGTATAGTATACTATGTAAACATGAGTTATATGCAATGCACTGAAAATCAAGAATGTATTTAAAAGAATGCAGCATGGTTGAGTTTATTAGTCGTTGTATGCAGTCAAGGTAGTTGCTTGGGATAATCAGGGGTATCCAACGGCGGTTACGTCAAAATGGGGCGGATGGGAGCTTATATATAGCTCGTCTGCAGAACCATTCAAAGCTTCAGGCGCATACGGTCAGGCTAAACGCTATTATAAGCGTGTTTCAAATTATTGATTATAGGAGGCTTGTTTATGAAGAAGAGTATTTATTTAATAGGAACGATCCTGCTCGGCGCTTTTTCGCTTGCGTTGCTTGCCAATCTCGGCTTTTCAATATTCGGCAAGGCAAATGCGGCAAGGGTGTTCTATACCGAGCCGTCGCTGCGCCCCGATATAAACCCCGATGCGGTTTGGGACGATTCTCTTGGGCTCTATGTTCTCAAGGAGAAGGAGCTGAGCGAGGAGGAGCTTGAGCAGATCATGGAGCAGCCCTATGTGCCGAGCGCGGGGGAAAAATGGCTTGAGGCGCACCGCAATTCGGATGACCCCATCGATAAGGCGATCCTGCTGAGCCTTGAGCTCCTTAAGGATGACAGCCTTGCAAAACCGAATCTGCTTCTATCCGCGATATCCACGTATGACTATGAGGCGATAACCATAGCCTTGAAAACCATTCCGATAACGAGCCTTCCGGAGCTTTACCGAAGCATCTGCGAGGAGCCGGCATACAGGGATCAAAAGCTGACAGCGATGGAGATGCTGCTCAATATTGAATTGGGTTGGGGTCTGTTTGATCCGTATGCACAAGGATTGTGGAGAGCTGATTTTGCCGAGCTGAAAGCAAATATCCCGTCCGGCGCCGTTACAAAGGCGGAGGTCGAGAAGTACGGGCTGCTTCTTTTGCCAAACATCGTCAAGCGAGCCGAATCGGGGCGGATAAGCGATTTGGAGCTCAAGCTTTTCATTGAAAGCCTCGGTTCGCATAACAAAGCAGCGGTCAAAAGCATTGATGCTTCGGCATTTTCGAGTGCGGATAGCGTGAAGGCATGGGCAAAGAACAATAAGGAAATCGTATCGGCTATAGAGAAGCTTATCAAGGCGGAGTATGATTGGGTAAGCGGAGGCGGACTTATGGTCGGAGGCCCATATTGAATAATCGGCCGTTTTCTGCGGCGGGCAGTGTTGGCGTTTTGCGTTTTTTTGTAGTCGAATTGAGAACAGGTAACTTTGATCGTTTAAACGCAATTAGATTCCTAAAAGCTTGAGAGGAGCATAAGTCAAGATAACAGAATACTGTCATCTGCATTAAGCCGCTTCCGTCGTGAAGCGGCTTTTTTAAAGCTCTGCTAAAAATTGCCCGAATGGCTCAAATATATCAAAAACCGCTGTTAATCTCAAGCTTATTATGATATAATCTAACTGAAACTTTCCGATCCTATATCGGCAAATGGAGGTCTAAAATGGCAAAACAGAAGATCGTTCCCAAAAGGAGCGAGGTCGAAAAACAATACACCTGGGCAACGGAGGATATCTTCGCATCCGACGAGCTCTTTTTTGAAGCCTTTGAAGAGGTGCGCACGTTGCCCGAGAGGATAGCTTCCTATCGCGGCAGGCTTTCGGAGAGCGCCGAAACGCTCTATGAGTATCTGCTTCTTTCGGATGAGGTCGATTCAAAGATCAGCAGGCTTGCGATGTACGCCATGCGCAAGGCGGATGAGGACGCCGCAAACAGCTTTTATCAGGGTATGAAGGGCAATCTTTTCAGGTTCTACGTTCAGCTTGGAAGCGCTTCGAGCTTCGATATTCCAGAGATAAACGCGATCGAGGACGAGGTGCTCGAGGGCTTCTATAAAGAAAAGCACGTGCTCGAAGGCTATCGCCGTCATCTTGAAAAATTGAGGAGCCAGAGGGAGCACACGCTCTCCGAGGCCGAGGAAAAACTGCTCGCTTCCGCAAGGGAGATATCGGGCGCGCCAATGGAAATCGCGTCGAGCTTCAGAAATGCCGACCTTAAATTCCCCTCCGTCAAGGATGCGGAGGGCAACGAGCTTCGCGTCACTGCGGGCTCCTACACGCCCCTCCTTGAAAATGAGGATAGAAACGTGCGAAAAGCCGCGTTTGAGTCCACGTTCGGAACCTATAAGAGCTTTGAAAACACCGTCGCTTCGCTGTTCAACGCCCAGATGAAGCAACTCACCTTCCATTCGATGGCGAGGAAATACGCGAGCAATCTCGAAGCCTCGCTCGCGCATACCGAGGTCCCCGTTTCGGTCTACCGTAATCTTATCAACACCGTGAACGCGAACATGGACTGTATGCATCGCTACATGGGCCTGCGCAAGAAGCTGCTCGGGCTGGAGGAGCTCCACATGTACGACCTGCACGTGCCGATAATCGCCGATGCGGACGCGGAGATCCCCTACGAAAAGGCGAAGGAGATAATCATCGAGGCGCTCGCGCCCCTCGGTGAGGACTATATCGAGATACTGAAGGAGGGCTTCAACAACCGCTGGATAGACGTTTACGAAAACGAGGGCAAGCGCAGCGGCGCATACTCCGCGGGCGGCGAGCCCCATCCCTTCGTGCTTCTGAACCAGAAGGACACGCTCGACAGCATGTTCACCATCGCGCACGAGATGGGTCACGCGCTGCACAGCTATCTTTCGGTCAAGCACCAGCCGATAGCGTACCGCAATTACGTCATCTTCGTTGCCGAGGTAGCTTCCACCTGCAACGAGGTGCTGCTCGTCAAGCATCTGCTCGCGAAAACGACCGATAAAAAGGAGCGCGCATACCTCATCAACCATTTCCTCGACCAGTTCAGAAGCACGGTCTACCGCCAGACCATGTTTGCCGAGTTCGAGCTTTGGATGAACGAGCGCGTGGAGAACGGCGAAACGCTGACCGCCGAAATGATGAACGAGAAATACTACGAGCTCAATAGGAAATACTACGGCGACAACGTTTGCGTGGACAAGCTCATCGAGATAGAATGGGCGAGGGTGCCGCATTTCTTCCTCAACTTCTACGTGTTCCAGTACGCAACGGGCTTCTCCGCCGCGGTCGCCATCGCAAACCGCATCCTGCGCGAGGGCGAGAGCGCCGTTCGGGACTATAAAAAGTTCCTCAGCGGCGGCTGCAGCACCGATCCGATCTCGCTTCTAAAGATAGCGGGCGTGGATATGGCTTCTTCAAAGCCCATCGAGGACGCGCTCGGGCTCTTCAGCGACCTTATCGACGAGATGGAAGCGCTTGCCGAATGAACCCAAGCTTCATGGCGCACCGCGCTTGCCGCACGGTGCGCCATTATTATAGGGGGACCAATAATGAATAAACTCCTGCGTCAACACGCCGATGAAATAATCAAGGACGCGATAGCCGCCGTTCAGCCCGATGCGGCGGTTCGGCGCGCGCTCGAGGGGAAGGCGTTCCCCGGAAGGGTGCTGCTCGTTGCGGCGGGCAAGGCGGCGTGGCAGATGGCTAAAGCCGCGTCCGACTTCCTCGGCGAGCGCATAGAAAAGGGCATGGTCATAACCAAATACGATCACGTAATGGGTAAGATCGCGAATTTCGACTGCTTTGAGGCGGGGCATCCGATACCCGATGAAAACTCCTTCCGTGCCACGGGTGCGGCGCTCGAGCTTGTTAAGGAGCTGAAGCCCGAGGACACCGTTCTCTTCCTGCTCTCGGGCGGCGGCAGCGCGCTGTTTGAAAAGCCCCTGATACCAGCCGAGGAATTGCAGGATATAACGGGTCGGCTTCTCGCCTGCGGCGCCGATATCGTGGAGATAAACACGATAAGAAAGCGGCTCTCCGCCGTGAAGGGCGGGCGTTTCGCGCTCTGTTGCGCGCCCGCAAGCGTCGAAGCGATTATCCTTTCGGATATCCTCGGCGACCCGCTCGACATGATTGCCTCGGGACCCGCCTGCCCGGATTCCGCAACGGCCGAGGACGCGAAAAACATCGTTAAAAAATTCGGCTTAAAGCTCTCCGCTGAGGCGTTGCGGCTTCTTGAGATTGAAACGCCCAAGGCGCTTTCAAACGTTCAAACCCATATCAAAGGCAGCGTGCGCGAGCTTTGCACGGCCGCCGCGAGCACCTGCGAAAGGCTCGGCTATAAGCCCGTCATACTCACCGATATGCTCTGCTGTCAGGCGAGGGAGGCGGGGAGCTTCCTTGCTTCTATCCTCAAGACCCATCGCGCGGACGGCGCTTCGCTCGCCTTTATCGCGGGCGGTGAAACGGTCGTTAAGCTGACCGGCAAGGGCAGGGGCGGCCGCAATCAGGAGATAGCGCTTTCTTCGGCGATAGGCATTGCGGGAATGGAGAACGCCGCAGTGTTCTCCGTCGGAAGCGACGGCACCGACGGTCCGACCGACGCGGCGGGAGGCTATGCGGACGGCGATACCTTCTCGGAGCTTTCCGGCCTCGGAGTGAATATCGACGAGGTGCTCGCGGATAACGACGCCTACAACGCGCTTAAAAAAACGGGCGGCCTCATCTTCACGGGGCCGACGGGGACCAACGTAAACGACGTTGCCGTTGCGCTTGTTAAAGCAGAATGACCTTACAACGGGCAAGTTGAACCTTAGACCCTTCCGAACGCTTTGGCCTATCCGAACGCTCGGGAGGGCCTTTATTACATGAACTCATGTTGATATTCGCAAATGCGAAGCGAATCGCAGGTATTTTGCCGCGAAAAACAACGAATTTTTATGCAAAATCTTGCAATGTGGGAAGAATATGCTATAATAGAAGTGCTTTATAGCATTGGAGGTTAAACTTGATAAACGAAAGCATAGTTTCTGCGGTCCTGTATGAGGCGCTGAGAACCGGCGGCGATTTTTCGGAGCTGTATCTTGAGGACACGGAGCAAAACACCCTGTCCATGACGGACGGAAAGGTGAATAATGCGAGCTACCAACGCAAGGTAGGCGCGGGCGTTCGCGTGCTTAAAGGCACGAGGAGCGCTTATGCGTATTGCACCGGCGTCGATGAAACTTCCCTGCTTTCGGCGGCAAGAGCCGCGGCCGCCGCCATTAAAGGAACGCGCGAATTCGAAACGAAGGCCGTTTCGATCGACAGAATAGGTCGCTCCTGCGCCAAGCTTCCTTTTTCAGAGATAAACAATCAAAAGCGAATCGAGCTTCTCAAGCGGGGCACCGATGCGGCAAAGGCATATTCAAACGAGATCTCCCAAGTTGCCGTAAACTACATGGACTGCGACAGAAGAACATGGGTCTACACGAGCGAGGGCGTTTATGCGGAGAACCACCGACCCAGAACGCGCCTTGCGCTTCAGGCTGTTGCTTCCGCAAACGGCGAAGCGCAGACAGGCTCCATCAAGCCCGGCTACGGCATGGGCTTTGAGGCGTATTCCGAGCGGGTCGATATGGAGGAGGTCGGAAGGCAATCCGCCGAGATAGCCGTAACGATGCTCCACGCGCCCGAATGCCCGTCGAAGGTCGTTCCCGTCGTTATAGAGGGCGGCTTTGGCGGCGTTATAGTGCATGAATCCTGCGGACACTCGCTTGAGTCAAACAACGTCGGCAGGGGCAACTCCGTCTTCTGCGATAAGCTCGGCAAGCAGATAGCGAGCAGTATAGTCACAGTCGTTGACGACGGCACGATGGCGGGCGAATGGGGAAGCATGAACTATGACGACGAGGGCAACCCCGCTCAGCGCAACGTGCTGATTGAAAACGGGATTTTAAAATCCTATCTTGTGGACACTATCGGCTCAAGACAGCTAAATCTTCCCGCAACCGGAAGCGCAAGGCGGCAGGACTACACCTTCGCGCCCGCCGCTCGAATGACCAACACCTTCATTGCGGACGGAAACGATGACGAGGAAGAGATGATCTCCTCCATGGCGGAAGGGCTCTATGCCGTGAGGGTGGGCGGCGGCTCGGTCAACCCTCTTTCGGGCTCGTTCAATTTCGCCGTGCTCGAGGGTTATTGGGTAAGAAACGGCAAAATCGTAAGCCCGGTTCGCGGTGCAACGCTCATCGGCAAGGGCGCTGAGGTGTTGATGAGGATAGACCGAATCGGAAGGAGAATGTGGATGGAATCCGGCCTTTGCGGAGCAAGCTCGGGCATAATCCCCGCGAACACGGGTCAGCCGAGGATACGCGTAAGCGAGCTCACCGTCGGCGGAAAGGGAGGCTCAATATGATGAGTTTAGATGAATTCATGCAGGCCTGCTTCAAGGCGTCGAAGGAATTCGGCTGCGACGAGGCGGAGATATACTATGCCGCCGAAAACCGCGTTATGCTCGGCGTGCTCGACGGCAATTTGGATAATTACGGCGTTTACAACGAAAGCGGCCTCAATCTGCGCGTTATGTATAACCGCAGAAACGGCTATGCCTATACAGAGGTGTTTGAGGATGCGGAAAGCCTCGTGCTTCATGCGATGGACAACGCCATGGCCATCGAGAATGACGATATCCACCCGCTTCAGGGGCTCTGCGCCTATCCCGAGGTCAATGAAAAGCCTAATCCCGTGGTCGATATGACCGATGAAGAAAAGCTCAACATCGTGCGAAATCTCGAGGCCGATATCAAGGCCTTCGACGACCGTGTGAGCAGAATGTCGCGCTGTGAGATAAACTCCGGTGTGCGCGAAATCCGTATTCGCAACACGAGGGGACTTCGCGCCGACAGGGAAAACAGATACTCATACGTGACCGTCGTTCCGATAGTGAGTCAGGGCGATGAGGAGCGTTCAAGCTACAGCGTTAAGTTCGGCCCCGATATAACCGATTACGATGACCTCGTTAAGGAATGCGTCGACAACGCGCTGATCCTTTTCAACGCAAAGCCCGTGGATTCGGGCGAATACAGGGTGCTCCTTCGTGCTGATGCGGCTTCCGACTTTATGGAGCGCTTCTGCGAGGTGTTCTTCGCGGAAAACGTGCAGGAAGGGCTTTCGATGCTTGCGGGCAAGCTGAATAAGTCCATCGCGAGCGAGGCGGTGTCGATAGTGGATGACCCGTTTGAGGCGACCTATCCATGCGCCTTCGACGACGAGGGCACGCCTTCCGTGCAAACGAGCGTCGTTGAAAACGGCGTTTTGAAGAGCTACCTCTATAATTTAAAAACCGCTCGTAAGGACGGAGTGGACTCCACCTCGAACGCGGGCAGGGTGAGCCCAGAATCGCCCGTGGGCACGATGCCGAGCAATTTCTATATCAAAAAGGGCGAGAGGAGCTATAAGGAACTCATCTCGTTTATGGGCAGAGGCCTCATAATAACCGAGCTCGGCGGTCTGCACTCCGCCGTAAACACCGTCAGCGGCGATTTCTCGCTGATAGCAAGCGGTCTTTTGGTGGAGGGCGGAAGCATTATCCGCTCGGTCGATCAGATAACCGTTGCTGGCAATTTCATAACGATGATGCAGAACATAATCGCGGTCGGAAACGATCTGAGATTCTGCCTGCCGTATCAATCGGGCAGGGTCGGCTCCCCGAGCCTTGTTATCGATAAGCTCACCGTTTCGGGCAAGTGATATCGCCCGATATATATGTTTTCGATACTTGAGCGCCGCGCAAACGGCGCTTTCGCTTTTCTTTAAATGCATATAATCAAAAACCCCTTGATACTTCGCGGAAAAAATAGTAAAATGGTATCATAGAAAGTATGGGCGCAAAACGCGCCGAGGCTTTTAAAAAATACAATAAACTAATTCGGCACGACCGAAAAAACGGAGGAAAAATCATGGCACTTAAAACCTTTGACGAACTCGTTGCGAAAGTTAAATCCGGCAGGAAGAGCACCGTTGCGCTCGTTTGCGCAAACGATGCCCACGCGCTCGAAGCGGTCATCGCGGCAAGCGACCTTGTGAACGCCGTTCTCGTTGTTGAGGGCGATAAGCTTGAGGACCTGCACGCGCTGCTTAAAGAGCACGGCAAGACCCCCGAGAATTTCCCCATCGAGGTGGTGCCCGAGGGTATGCACCCGAGCGTATGCGCGGCGCAGCTCATCCATGCCGGCAAGGCGGATTTCCTCATGAAGGGTAAGATCATGACCGGCAATCTCTTGAAGGGCGTGCTCGCTCCAGAGGCCGACCTGCGCACCGGCTCGCTGATGAGCCACGTTATGCTCTTCGAGGTGCCCGGCTATCATAAGCTCCTCGGCGTTACCGATGGCGGTATGTGCACCTATACCGACCTTGAGAAGAAGGCGGGCATCGTCAAAAACGCCGTTGAATTCTTCCATAAGATCGGCGTTGAAAAGCCCAACGTGGCGGCGCTCTGCGCGATCGAAACCGTCAATCCCAAGATGCAGGAGACCGTGGACGGCGCGGAGCTCAAGCGCATGAGCCTTGAGGGCGAGCTCGGCGAATGCTACGTCGAGGGCCCCATCAGCTACGACCTTGCGATGGTTCCCGAGCTCTCCGAGGTCAAGGGCTACACCGAGTGCCCCTGCTGCGGCGATTTCGATATACTGCTCGTTCCCGAGATAGTGGTCGGAAACGTTCTCGGCAAGTGCCTCACCTACACCTGCGGCGGCAGGATGGCGGGCCTCATCATGGGCTGCAAGGTGCCGATAGTGCTCACCAGCCGCGGCTCCAGCGCCGAAGAGAAGTATTACAGCCTTGCGATGGGCGCGGGTTTCGTCGGTGAATAAAATGAAAAGAATCCTTGTAATAAACCCGGGCTCGACCTCGACCAAGATCGCCGTTTTTGACGACGACAGGCAGATAATGACCGAGACCATCCGCCACCCGCTTGATGAAGTTAAGCAGTATACCTGGGTGATGGATCAGTTCGATTACCGCATGGCGCATATCGAGGAAGCCCTGAACAGGAAGGGCATCGATAAATCGACCATCGACTGCGTTATGGCGCGCGGCGGTCTGCTTCCGCCCGTTCCGAGCGGCGCGTTCATCATCAATCAAGAGATGATCGATTATTTCTATGCCGCGAAGGTGGACGTTCATATCTCAAACCTCGCCTGCGTGCTTGCGGACGCGATAGCAAAGCCCCTCGGTATCCCCGCGATGGTCTACGACCCCGTTGCGGTCGATGAGCTTGAGGACGTTGCGCGCATAACGGGCATGAGCGAGATAAAAAAGGCGAGCCGCGGCCACGTGCTCAACAGCCGTGCAATGGCCCGCAAATGCGCCGAGGAGGTGCTCGGCAAAAAGCTTGAGGACTGCACGATAATCGTGAACCATATCGGCGGCGGCTGCTCGACCTGGCTCGTGCATAAGGGCCGCTGTATCGATTGCTACAGCGACGACGACGCGGGCTTCGCGCCCGAGCGCTGCGGCAGGATCCAGGCGATGAGCCTTGCCAAGCTCTGCTACAGCGGCAAGTACACCGAGGAGGAGATGAGCCGCTATATCCGCGGCAAGTCGGGTCTCGCGGCGCTGATGGGCACCAGCGACGCGCTCGAAGTTGAAAGAATGGTCGAGCGCGGCGATGAAAAGGCCAAGCTCGTTTTCGAGGCTATGGCGAGGGGACATGCCAAGGGCATAGCCGACCTTGCGAGCGTCGTTTGCGGCAAGGTGGATCGAATCGTCATCACGGGCGGCCTTGCAAACAGCAGGATGCTTATGGATATGATCCGTCCGCACGTCGAATGGATAGCGCCGATGCAGGTCATGGCGGGCGAATTCGAGATGGAAGCGCTCGCGGCCGGCGGCCTTCGCGTTCTGAACGGCGAAGAAAAGCCGCATGAATTCCATCTTAACGGCAATACTAACGAAAAAACCGAAAAGAAGGTGGAAAATATGGAGATAGTTCTAACAAGCGAAAACTTCGATAAGGAGATAGCGGGCGACACCCCCATCCTCGTGGATTTCTGGGCAAGCTGGTGCGGCCCCTGCCGCATGCTCGCTCCCACCATCGAACAGCTCGCGCATGAGTCCGACGGAAGCTATCGCGTCGGCAAGGTCAACGTGGACGACGACCGCGACCTCGCGGTGCGCTACGGCGTGCAGAGCATCCCGACCCTCATCGTTTTCAAAAACGGCGAGGAGGTCAGGCGCGAACTTGGCGTAAAGCCCAAGGGAGCCATCCTCGAGATGCTGAAATAACCGAATACGTGGTCAAATCCGCGGCGGAGCTTCGGCTTCGCCGCCTTTTCGATGAAATGACATAAAAAGTTTATGAAAACAGTGCCCCATCCGATTGACAGCGAGCTAAAGGATTTGGTATATTCATACCGAGATAACGGAAGGAGGGAGCGCAAATGAAAAGAGCGATTTCGATATTTCTCTGCGCGCTGATGCTTATGATGAGCCTCGTTTCCTGCGCGGTGGATATCGAGGAGGAAGAAGTTGAAAACGAATCGGAAAGGCTCGCCGCCCTGAGCGAGGAGCTGCTTTCCTACCCGCAGGATGCGGATTTTAACAGCCTCACTTTGCAGCTTCAGGAGGAGGGCTTCGTCATATCCGAGGTCGGAACGGGCATAACCGGCTATGCGCGGCTCTGCGAATTCTATAACAATACGCAAAACGGCAGGAGGGACGCGCTTAAATTCGCTCAGCACTATCCCGAGGAGCATAGCGAAACGGGGGAGGAAAGGCTGCTCATCTCCGCGCTCTATTACAGCGGCGAAGCCTTCACCCAACTGACGAGGGATGTAAGAACCGATGAGATAGAGCGGGGCAAGCGCCTGAATTATTTCAAACGGGAGAAATCTATTGCGCTCATCGGGGATTCCATCGCAAACGTGGAGCATTTCTACCTTGTGAATAAGCAAACTGCGGATCTTAATGCGATAATGAGCTCATACATCCCTTTTGCCCTTTCAAGCGTCGCCCCTTCGTTCCCGTACAGCTCGTTAAGCATTCCAAGGGACCTTGAATGGAGCTTCGTTATAACGGTTTATTACGGTGAATAATTCCAAATACAGGCAAAGGACGGAGAGACCCGTCCTTTATTTCTGCACGAGGTAGATGATCGAAAGCGTCAGCAGCACCACG
This sequence comes from Clostridia bacterium, assembly GCA_017553815.1. Next base: position 6,757 of record JAFZJT010000259.1, on the reverse strand, counting down.
ACGCAAACCAGCACCCAGTCTGCAAGGTCAACGTGGACGACGACCGCGACCTCGCGGTGCGCTACGGCGTGCAGAGCATCCCGACCCTCATCGTTTTCAAAAACGGCGATGAAGTCAGGCGCGAATTGGGCGTAAAGCCCAAGGGAGCCATCCTCGAGATGCTGAAATAACCGAATATTCTGACCGTATCGGCGGCGGAGCGATGGCTTCGCCGCCGCTTTATGCAGCTGCAGCCAAAGCCGCGCAGTACGCTGAAAATGACATACAAATTTAATAAACAGGGCTTTTTATGCTATTGACAGCAAAAAGTGATACTGTTAGTATAATATGTGTATAATACTTTTAAAGAAAAGGAGCAACCACGATGAAAAGAACGGTATGCCTGCTCTTATGCGCCGTGATGCTGATCGCATCGCTCTGCGCCTGCGGAAAAAACAGGCGGGATTCTGATAAAAACAGCGAGTTCGTTTATGATACGAAGCGCGAAGCGCTGGATCGCTATTTGAGCGTTATCGACAGCAGCGGAAAGTATGCTGTAATAACCGAAGGCCGCCTTATCGACGGAAAAGAAAAGCTGGATGAATTCTATGCGGATATTTGCGCGGGAAAGCCTTCGATCCTTAATTACACCATTAAAGAGCATGGCGAAGCGAAACGCGTGAACGGTGCGTTTGGGTTGTTGGATCCCGAAAACGAAAGGCGTATCGTTGGCGAGATCACATTCGACGGCGAAGCGTTCTATGCTAATATAACGAATTATTTCCCAGAAAAAAAGGAATACTCTTTCACGGCAGCGCACCTTGAAAAAGGAGTTTACTATCTTTCGGAGAACGAACGCGGCGAATACGGCTTCGACCGTATGGAGTATTATTATCTGACTGACGGAACGGGCGAAGCGAAGATAGGGCGCTCTGCGGATCAGATCGCTCTTGCCTTGACGGACTACAACGGCAGGGTGGCGGAGCTTGAAACGCTTCGCTCCGAAAACGGGCTTCCCGCATTTGTGGCGGCCGTAAAGTTCGGTTGGGGAGAGGAAAAACGCCTGAGCGCGGACATGATGCGCTTTCCGACGGATGCGGATATCGGCAGCGTGCTGAAAATGCTTAAAAACGAGGGCTACACAGTCATAGAAGACGGCGAATGCACCTCGGGCTATGATCGCCTCGTTGAATTCTACGAGAAAACGAATAAAGGGAAAAAAGATACTTTAAAATATGCAACATACTATCCCGCCGATCCGAACTCGAACGAAGCCGACAGCCTGTTTATTAAGGTGGTTGACTTTAACGGCGAATTCTATACGAAAATAACGAGGGGCATCGATTCAAACGAGATAGATCCTCCGAGCCGCTTTCGGTATTTGAAACGCGAAACGGAAAAGATGCGAGAGGGTGCGCGTCACGATACTGCGGAGCATTTCTACTTTGTTAATGACAGGCGCAAAAGCTGGGAGGACATTGAGCGCGCAATGGTCTCGTCCGATTTAAGCGTTGCGTTTGGATTCGCATGGGGCTTTATGATATCTGTCTATTACGATTGACGGACCTTAAAACACAGAGCTTCCGAAACAGAATCCCATCGGGAAACGATGCGGCTATCGCCATAGAAGTATGCCGCGTTATAACTGCTTGTTAAAACCGATACTCAGAAGCTTCGATAAAGGACGGGAAAACCGTCCTTTATTTTTGAACGAGAAAGATAACCGAAAGCGTAAGCAGCACCACGACGCAAACCAGCACCCATTGCGGCGCGATAAACAATATCCCCACGAACGCCGCAAGGCAGATAAGGCACGCAAAAAGCCGAACCGCCGCCGCGGAGAGCCTTCTTCTGCGCCAGCGCGCCCTTCGTGAGCAGGGGCGGAAATAGAATACCATCCTTCATCATCCTCCTTTTGCCGCTCGAAGCCTTCGGCGGTTTTTCGCTCTTTTTCGCTAAAGCATATTCCGCGAGTCCCGCGCATATTTCAAAAGCGCGGGCGAAAATCCAAATTCCGAGAAAAATCCCCGCTTTCGGTATTGAAATGGAGTGAGGTTTAATGTTAAAATAAAGGGTAAACTATCGATATTGCCGCGATAGGCCGATTTTCTGCAGTCTCGTGCGGCTTCGGATGTTCATTTAGCCCCTTTGGGGGTCGTATAGGAGAAGGAAATGGCTTTATTTGAATTCAACGACGTCGGCATCGACCTCGGCACCTCAAGCGTTCTCGTTTTCGTTAAGAACAAGGGCATCGTGCTCCGCGAGCCCTCGGTCGTTGCGGTCGAAAAGGTAACGGGCAAGATATACGCCGTGGGCGAGGAAGCCCGCAGGATGCTCGGCAAAACGCCGAACAAGATAATCGCGATACGCCCTCTGCGCGACGGCGTTATTTCCAATTTCGATATCACCGAAAGGCTGCTTCGGCACTTCCTTAAAAAGGTCGTCGGCACGAAGATATTCTTCAAGCCCCGCGTGGTCGTTTGCGTGCCCTCGGGCGTGACCGAGGTCGAGCAACGCTCGGTCATCGAGGCCACCGAGGAAGCGGGCTCGAGGCATACCTGGCTCATCGAGGAGCCCATCGCGGCGGCGATCGGCGCGGGTATCGACGTTACCCAGCCCCAGGGCAATATGGTCGTGGATATCGGCGGCGGCACCACGGACGTTGCGGTCGTTTCCCTCGGAGGCGCGGTGCTCAGCGAGTCCATAAAAATCGCGGGCGATAAGTTCGATGAGGCGATAGTTCGCTACATGCGAAAAAAGCACAATCTTCTTATCGGCGAGCAGACCGCCGAGATGATGAAGATGCGCATCGGCACCGCCTACCCCAGGCAGGACCAGGTCTATTTCGACGTCAAGGGAAGAAACCTCATCTCGGGTCTTCCGCAACAGCTCACGGTCGGCTCGAATGAGATGATAGACGCGCTCGAGGAGCCGCTTCAGTACATTCTCGAAACCGTCCGCAATATGTTTGAAAAAACGCCGCCGGAGCTTGCGAGCGATATCGCGGAGAACGGCATCTGCCTCACGGGCGGCGGCGCGCTTCTCTACGGCATCGACAGGCTCATCGCGGAGCATACCCGCGTGCCATGCTACGTTGCCGAGGACCCGATATCCTGCGTCGCTATCGGCACGGGCAAGGTGCTCGACAGCCCCGACAAGGCGTATTCCAACGCGCTCTACGACTACCGCAGGGGCGATTACTTCGAGGCATAATAAGAATTTTCGGGCGGCGATACTGCCGCCCTTTTTGCAATAATGGCAGATTAAAAAACGGAGGCAAACATGGCTATCGACTATAAAAAACTTCAAAACGGAAGCGATATTCGCGGCGTGCTTATCGAGATTTCGGGCGGCAAGCCCGTCAACCTTACCGAGGAAAGCGTAACGCGCATCGGCGCGGCGTTCGCCCTTTATGCTGCAAAGAAGCTCGAAAAAAGCGTTTCGGCGCTTCGCATAGGGCTGGGCAGAGATTCGCGCATAAACGGCGATATCCTCGTTTCGTGGCTGATAAAAGGCATAACCTCGGTCGGCGCGAACGCCTTTGACGGCGGCATGGCGAGCACTCCCGCAATGTTTATGTGCTGCGTAAACGAGCTCCGCTTCGACGCGGGCATTATGGCGACAGCGAGCCACCTTCCCATGGAGCGCAACGGCATGAAATTCTTCCTCGGAAGCCCCGAAAAGGGCGGCGAGGCGCTCGGCGGGCTTGAAAAGCAGGATATCGCAGCTATCCTCGAAATGGCGGAAAAGGGCGAGTTTCCCGCCGCCGAGAAGCGGGGCGAGAGCGGCAAGACCGATATAATGACCCCGCATATCGACGGCTTGAAGGAGAAGATTCTGACCGCGCTTGGCGAAAACGAGGGCGCGAAGCCATTTTCGGGTATGCACATCGTGGTCGATGCGGGTAACGGCGCGGGCGGCTTCTTCGCAACGCGCCTGCTTGAGCCCCTCGGTGCGGATATTTCGGGAAGCCGATTCCTCGAGCCCGACGGCAATTTCCCGAATCATCAGCCGAACCCCGAAAACGAGGAGGCGATGAAGAGCATAGTGGAGGCCGTGGAGACTTCGGGCGCGCAGCTCGGCATAATCTTCGATACGGACGTGGACAGAGCGGGCGCGGTGTTGCCGAATGAAAGCGGTGCGCTTGCGCTCGACAGGAACCGCCTTATCGCGCTGATGACCGCGATACTCGAGCGCGAATACGGCAAGATAACCGTCGTTACCGATTCCATCACCTCCACGGGGCTTGCGAGCTTCATCGAAAATCTCGGTTGCCGCCACCACCGCTTCAAGAGGGGCTATCGCAACGTCATAAACGAAGCCAAACGCCTTATGGACGCGGGCGAAAAAGCCATCTTCGCTATGGAAACGAGCGGGCACGGCGCCTTATCCGAAAACTATTTTCTCGATGACGGCGCGTATATTATCGTTAAGATACTCATCGAGTTCGTGCGCGCGGCAAGGCGCGGCGAAACGCTGAATAATCTCATATCGACCCTCGCGGAGCCTGCGGAAAGCACCGAGGTGCGCATGGGCGTGAACACCGAGGACTTCGCGGCCTACACCGAGAAGGTGCTTGAAAAAGTTAAGGCGCATTTTGCAAAAAAAGAGGGCTTCTTCCTCGTTGAACCGAATTTCGAGGGCGTGCGCGTGGACGCGGATGAAGCGCATGGCGACGGCTGGTTCCTGATTCGCCGCAGTCTGCACGACCCGCTGATGCCCACGAACCTCGAGAGCAATTCGCGGGGCGGTGTAAGTAAGCTTGCCTCTGCGCTTCTGGAAGCGCTCGCGGAATTTGAACTGCTCGACACGGACGGGCTGAAAAAGCTCGTATAATACTTAAAAAAGGAAAAACAAATGGTAATTGCAATAATAGGCGAAAACTGCGCGGGCAAATCCACCCTCGCGGAGGCGATAAAGAAAGAGCTCGGCGGCGAGGTGATAACGGGCAAGGACTACCTTCGCATGGCAAAGAGCGAAGCCGAGGCGGAAAAGCTCTTCCGCGAAAAGCTCCAAAATACGGCGGCAGCGGAAGAGAATATCATCTACGTTATTTCGGAGAAGGAGCATATAGCCCTTCTTCCCAAGGGCGCGGTGCGCGTGCTCGTTCACTGCGATCTGAGCCTCATTAAGGAGCGCTTCCGTGTGCGCATGCGCGGAACTCTGCCGCCACCCGTTGAAAAGATGCTCGAAAATAAGCACGGCGCTTTCGACGGCGGAGAATACGAATACCGCTTCGACAGCGGCGGGGAAGACGCGGCGGAATTTGCGAAAAAACTCAGCACGGAGCTTAAAAAATGATAAAGCTTTTCGATACCCATGCCCATCTGAACGACGAGGCGTTCGACGCGGACCGCGAGGCCGTCATAGAGTGCCTCGGCGAATACGGCGTCGCGCGCGTTATCGACGTTGCCTGCGACGTACGCAACGTGGATAAAACCCTTGCGCTGCTTGAAAAATACCCGTTCATCTACGGCACGGCGGGCATGCATCCGCACGACGCTTCCGCGATGGATAATTTCCTTATGGACAGGCTCAAGCAGGTGCTTTCGCATAAAAAGATGCTCGCGCTCGGCGAGATAGGGCTCGACTACCACTACGACTTTTCGCCGCGCGAAACCCAGCGCAAATGGTTCGTTGAACAGCTCGAGCTTGCGCGCGAGCTCGATATGCCCGTAACGCTGCATATCAGGGAGGCGTTCGGCGATTGTATGGACATTTTGAAAGCGCATAAAAACGGGCTTCGCGGCGTGATGCACTGCTATTCGGGCAGCGTGGAAACCGCGTACGAATGCCTCGACCTTGGGCTTGCGTTCAGCTTCGGCGGCGCGGTGACTTTCAAGAACGCGAAAAAACCGATAGAAGCCATCGAAAAACTGCCGCTTGAGAGCATACTTCTCGAGACCGACTGCCCCTATATGACGCCCGTGCCCTATCGCGGCAAAAGGAACGACCCGAGCTTTATCGGGCTCGTTGCGGAGAAGATCGCCGAAATTAAGGGCTTGACCGTCGACGAGCTTGCGGAGGTGACGTTTGAGAATGCAAACATGGTGTTTGAGGTAAAAGGGGAGAGCATCGATGCTTGAAATGGTCAAGGGATGCAAAGTGCCCCATCCCGAGAGGCTGTTTGAACAGTATTCGGTCGATAAGGGCGAGCTTATCCGCATAAACGCAAACGTCAACGCTTCCAAGATACGCACGGTGCTTGAACGCTATATCTTCATGCAGACCGATTGGATGTATTTTGTTCTTGAGCTACCGACGCATTCAGCCGTGGAACGGACGCTTCGCAAGACGGATACTGACCCGATGCATCTGGACGTTTATTATATCGACGGTTTGGACGGCGAAGCCGTCATGAAGCTTCTTTTGGAGTATGGCGATATGCTTATAAACGACGGCATGGTGCGCTTTGGCTTTGGCAGACACGATTCTTCATCGGAGCTTATGGTGTATAAATATAACCAACTCATGCTCTTTGCAAAGGATGAAAAGGAGTATGAGCGCTTTTTTGAGGAATTTGGATTGCAACGGGTCGATGAGCTTGTTACCGCTTGGGATACCTTTTCGCATGAGGAGCCGGGGAAATGCGTCAAGGTAGAGCACAATGGCATAACGATTTATGATTTGCCCGAAAAACTTGCGCCGCTTGGAATCTATTTTGCAGAACGGCGCGAGGAGTAACTGCGTTTTGAAAAAGGGAATGAAGAAAACAAACTTAGCAATAAAAACAGCCCTTCTGCTTGTAATATATCGCTCATGCCGATGCCATGCGCCT
>JAFZJT010000258.1 GCA_017553815.1 Clostridia bacterium | reverse complement strand
GGCACGGAAGAATCGGAACACAGGCCGAGCTTCTCAGTTCTCGGTTTTCATTATCCTGTTTATAAACGATTCCCCGAAATTAAAGCCTTCCCCGAGAAGATAATCCACGACGCTTGCGCCAATATCCGCAAAGGTGGGGAGCGTTCCGAGCGAAACGGGTTTTATCTTTCTTCCCCAAACGAGCACGGGAATGTATTCGCGGCTATGGTCGGTGCTGGGAGTGGTGGGGTCACAGCCGTGGTCGGCGGTGATGATGAGCATATCCTCGTCGCCCATCGCGTCCATTATCTCGGGCAGCTTTCTGTCGAAGTATTCGAGCGCTTCGGCGTAGCCTTCAACGTTGTTACGATGGCCGTAGAGCGCATCGAAATCCACAAGGTTGGTGAAGATGAAATCCCCCTTGCCCTTCTTGAGGAATTCGATGGTGGATTCTATGCCCGTCACGTTGTTTTTCGTGTGGTCGACGGTGGTGATTCCCCGGTGGCAGAAGATATCCTCTATCTTGCCAATTGCGACCACGTCCTTGCCGCGCGAAGTCAGCCTGTCGAGTATCGTTTCGCCGACGGGCTCGACAGCGAAATCGCGGCGGTTCTCGGTGCGCTTATAATCGCCGTTCGCGCCGAGGAACGGGCGCGCGATCACCCTGCCCACGAGGTTTTCCCCCATCAGTATCTCCCTAGCTATCTCGCATATTTTATAGAGCTTTTCGGGGGGTATCACCTCCTCGTGCGCCGCAATCTGGAAAACGCTGTCCGCAGAGGTGTAGATGATGGGCTTGCCCGTGCGCACGTGCTCATCGCCGAGCTCGTTTATGATGACCGTGCCCGAAGCGACGCAGTTTCCGAGCGTGCCCCTATGTATCTTCATTTCAAACTCATTCATTATCGAGCGCGGGAAGCCGTTCGGATAGGTCTTGAACGGCACCTCCATCGGAAGACCCGCCATCTCCCAATGACCGCTCGTGGTGTCCTTGGCGTGGGTTAGCTCCGCAGCGCGGCCGTATGCCGCCCTGGGTCTTTCGGTCGCTGGCATACGCGAATCCTCGATATTGCCTATGCCAAGCGAAAGCAGGTTCCGAATATTCATCGGGCGCTCGGCGAATGTGTTTCCGAGGGTATGGGAGCCCTCATCGCCGAAATCCGCCGCATCGGGCAGCTCGCCTATTCCGACGCTGTCCAGAACTATTATTATTGCACGCTTTTTCATGTTGTTTCCTCCGTAAAATTAATCGGGTTCATTATAAGAATATTCACTATTCTTTTTCGGTATCAGCGGCGGTTTTGCAAACGTCCACCCAATCCGCCATCGGGCAAGCCTTTTCAAGCTCCGATACGCTGAGTCTGACCGCGCTGTGGTCGGTGCCCGCGGCTGGATACACGGTTTCATGCAGCTTGAGGCTTTCATCAAGATAGACCTTAACACCCTCGTTCACTCCAAACGGGCATACGCCTCCGACGGAGTGCCCGACGAGCTCCTGAACGAGTTCAAAGGGTATCATCCTTGCCTTACAGGAAAAACGCGCCTTGTATTTGGCGTTGTCTATGCGCGCCATTCCCTCGGCGAGTATCAAAACGGGCTTGTCCCCCTGCAAAAAGGACAGCGTTTTGGCTATCATTCCCGGCTCGCAGCCGAGCGCGGCGGCGGCCTCGGCGACCGTTGCACTGCTTTGCTCGGGTATTATTATCCTATCGACAAAGCCTACGCTCTCAAGATATGCCCTCGCTCTATCAAGTGACATTTCATTCTCCCAAGCGGTTCAGCAACCTATAAGCGCGTCGCAGAAATCCGCGATTCGCTTATCGTTCGCGCTCTGCGGCTTATCCTTTGGGTCGACGAGCGCAAGCTCGGCTTCAAGGGTATCGGCGCCAAGGCAGTGCTTGAGCTTATCCATGGCCTTGGTCGCGCCAGAGCCGCTCAGGCAAACGAAGGCGGCGAATCTTTTTCCCGAAATAGAAGCCTTGTTTTCCTCGATGAAGGTGCGGAGAGGGGGCGCAATATTGCTTGCCCAGACGGGGCTGCCGAATATGATTCGCTCGTATTTCTCCGCATCGAAGGAATACGGCTTGAGCTTGGGCGTCTCGTTTTTGATTGCGCTTTTGCCGCCGTGAAAGAATTTCATCAAGCCCTTTGAAGGGTATGCCTTTTCGGGCTTGATACGGATAAGCTCCGCACCGAGCTTCTTTGCGATCAACTCGGCGGTAAAGGCCGTGTTACCGTTCAATGAATAATAAACTATTGCCGTTTTCAAGCTTTCGTCTCCTTTTCAGTTTTATTTTGCCCGCAGTGATCGGATCAATGCTCTCGTTGCATTCCGCCCTTTTCATAAAGGGCGAGCAGAAGATCGACGTCCCTGCCGTAGCTCTTTAAGCCGTCGCTGTGTCCGTGGTACTGCAGGTATGTGTCGTTTATGCTGTCGTTGACCTGCGCGGCGGGATGATTCTCGTATTTTTCATAATACTCCCGATAGTTCTCAAGATCGCGCTGCATTCCCTCGGAATAGCACCTGTACCAAATATCTGCGTATTTATCGTAATCGTTTGAATACAGCTTGTTTGCGCAGGACGAGAGCGCCGCCATGACGCAGGAATACTTGACAGCCGCATCATCCGACCAAAGCGAAACATAATACGCGATAAAATTCGCCTCATCCTCGGCGGCAAAGCCGAAATAATGCCCCATCTCATGCGCCGCACCGCTCAGAAAATAGAGATCGGGCTGCTCGGCGTTTACGTTTGGCTCTGCAAGATACGGAATATATATGCCCGCTATATCGAGCTTGGAAAGAGTTTGGGCGAGTATCGGTGTTTTGGGGGTATAACATTTATTGGAAAACAGCTCGTTATCCCGACCGAGAGCTCGGAAGGCAAGCGGTATGGTCTTCAAAGCTTCTTTGCGTGAATTCGACGAGAATACGCCGTTTTCATCCTCGTATACCTTTGTGCGAAGCTCCGCCGCCTCGGTCGCAAGATACTCCGTAAGCTCCGCAAGTTCATCAACGCTCCTTGTGTGAACGTTAAGCTCCATAAGCTTCGAGAGCGGCTGACGGTAGTGATTGAAGCCCCAAGTAACATAGAAGAGATTGAGCATCACGCCAACGAAGATGCCGAGCGAAACAAGGTAGCTGAAAAACCTGATGCGATTCGTGCTTCTTGATCTCAGCTTACCGAACGGTATTTTGAGAAGACGAACGATAAGCATCACAACAAGCAGACCGCCGAGCAAAACTATAAGAAGCTCAGCAAGCGAGAGCGGAACAAGGGCGCTAATGAAGCCGAGCACCCTCGAAATGAGCGGATACAGGCCGCGCGAATAGATGCGCTCCACTTTATCGGGCGAGTTTTGAACAAGGCGCGGCAGAAATATCCCGAGCGGTATCAAAAGAAGCAGCGGAAGCCGCTTGAGGATATTCATCCAAGTATATCTTTCTCCACTCTCTTTAACCGTGGAGTTTGTTTTATCGTTCTTTCTTTCCAAAGATCTTTCTCCTTTTTGATCGGTCAGTTTTATGATTTGCCGATATAGAGCATTTTCCGCAGTCCGCTCAGTTTGAATGCGTTTGCGGTATCCGCTGCATTAGATCACTTCGGCGCAGAAGTTTGATCTCGCGCTTGGCGATATCATACCTCCCTCTGTTCAAACAGCTTTCCGCGTTTAAACGGCGGAGCGCTCTGACGCCAAAAAATCGGAATATCAGCGCAAGCACGGCTGCTGCATAGGCATATACAGTAGGAGCGATCGAGAGTTCAAGCATGACGACCCCTTCTGCAGTGGTCTGCCTTGACAGAGAGCCGAGCGCAGCATTGCCTATAAACACGATCCCTATAAACAGGATAAGAGCGAAAAAGAACATTGTTCCACCAACCCTTGCGAAGTAATAGCGCAGTTTTCCTGCCGAGAACAGTCCGATGATGCCGAACAGCACAAAATGAACGGCGATCAGAAGGAATAGCCCCGCCAGAAAAAGAAGCAATCCGTTCAAGATCCAAACGAGGTGCTCGCCCTCCTGGGTCAGCTCCGAACCCGGTCCGGCGAGCTTCAGCGCCGTGTTGATACAGCCCTTGATGAACGATGGCAGCTCGAATATGTTCACGCCTCTGTTTGTAAAAAGCCTCGTTTGATTCAAAACGGCGTTTGCGTTCATCCAAGGAAAGAAAAACGTTGACAGCATGATAAGCGCCATCAGCAAACACAGCGGCTTGCTGAGATTAAAGCGCTTTCCGCTTGAAGCATTCGCTTTAGAGAGCATCTCCCCGCTCCCCGAACGCACGAAAGTGCCGTTTTTGCGACCTTCGGCAAATTGGAAATGCTCGGTCAGACTCTCGGACGCAAACGGAAACGAAGATTCATCATCGGCGAACGGCTGCTCAACATCGTTATCAATACCGATCTTTGAATAGGGAGCCGCGGTTACCATCAGCCTTGTTCCGCATTCGGGACAGAACTTGGCGGTAATTTTAATTCTGCTTTTGCAGTTTTCGCAGTATAAAGCCATAACTCACCTTTCGGGTTTTTGAAATTCAAGCGATACAGTACTTCCGTCCGAAAATGCGGCGATAGTGCCTCGCTCGTCCGTCCTCGCTATCGAGCAGCCAGCGGCGCTCAATCTGTTTAAAATATCAAAATCGGGATGTCCGTACGGATTGGCCGCGCCAACGGATATCACGGCGATATCCGCATCCACTGTCTCGATAAAGCCAAGCGAGGAGCTTGTGGTCGAACCGTGATGCGCGATCTTCAATACGTTTGCTTTAAAGATTTCCATCTCGTTGTGGAACATCGAAAGCTGCTCGGCGTGCACGGTTGCATCGCCTGTGAAGATGAAAGCCGTTTCGTCGAATTCAACTCTCAATATCAAACAGCCGTCGTTTGCATCCGCAGTTGAATACTCGCAGCCAAGAACGGGCGACAGCACCGTTATTTTGCAGTCCTCATCCCATTCGATGATTTCACCGCTGCGCACTTTTTCAATCGATACCGTTTTCGCTTCGAGCGCCGTTTCAACCGCCGCTGTGAATTCGCTTCTGACATCAACTGCGCTCGTGATATAACGTCCGACGCCAAGGTCTCCAATAATTCGCGGCATTGAGCCTATATGGTCGCTGTGCGAATGTGTGCCGATAAGAAGGTCGATGTGGCTGACGCCGAGCTCATTTAGAAATCTTTCTACCCTGTTTGCGTATATGCTCTCACCGGAATCTATAAGCATCGTCCTTCCGCTCGGGGAAACGAGCAGCGCCGCGTCGCCCTGTCCAACATCTATAAAATAGACAGAAAGCTGACCTTTTACCGGCATTTTCGGAACGAGCGGCAGTTTTTCTTCGACAGTACCTGCGCCGTTTGCGCAGCAGAAGTCTATAAAATCAAACGCGCCGAATTTAAACCCGATGAAAACAAGACCCGCGGCAATGGTGATCGCTATCAACAGTATTATGGTTTTGACCGTTCTTTCACGCATATCAGCTCATCCCCTATTATTATGTGATCATTCGTCCGTCATCCTGCGCATTATTGCCGAGCCGTTCTTTTTGAGCCAATCGTTCCAACGGTCATAATCGGGAAAGACCCTTTTGACTTCGGAATAAAAGCGCGTAGAATGATTCATCTCCTTGCGATGACAGAGCTCATGCACAACAACGCTGTCGATCACATCTGGAGGCGTCAGCATCAAAAGACAGTTGAAATTAAGGTTCCCCTTGCTTGAGCAACTGCCCCATTTAGTGCGCTGATTCCTAATCGTTATCCTACCGTAAGATACGCCGATCAGCGGAGCATAGTAACGAACCCTTTCGGGTATGATCTGAGCCGCCTTCTTTGCAAGCATATCGATATCCGAGCTTGTAAGCTTGGACTCCGCTTGATGATCGTTATCGGGATCGGATCTGCGTTTTTCGATCTCCGACAGATGCTTTTCGATCCACGGGCTGTGCTTCTGCATGAATGCGCGAATGTCCGCATCGCTCGCGGAAAAAGGAGCTCGAACGATAAGCCCTTTCTTCCCGAGCTCCATTCCGAGCGTTCTTCGATTGCTGCGTATCAGCTTATATTCATAGCCGACGGCATTGCCGCTTTTTTCATCGTTGTTTCCCATCCGATATATTGTATCATCCCGAAAACATTTTGTCAATCTGACAGCATTTGCAAATAACCCATTTTTATGCTATAATTATATTGGATTATTGGGGCATGGTCTGTGAGGGAATATGAAGCACAGGATAATCGGTGTTGACTCGGGTTCACCTGCCGACAGAGCAGGCATACGACCCGGATGGCGTCTAGAACGCATCAACGGCGAAACCGTATACGATGTTATCGACTACGAGCAGCTTACTGCGAATAGCCGCCTTGAGCTTACCCTTATCAAGGACTCACCCGAAACATCTTGTAAAAATGAGCTTATCGGCTCCGAAAGCGTTCATTCAAGGAGTGCCGAAGACTTGCGTGAAAGCGGCGAGGATAGCTTTGAAACCGGGGATTCATCCGAAATTGAGCGCATAACCGTTCGCATAAAAAAGGGCGAATATGACCCTCTTGGACTCAATTTCGAGTCCGGCCTTATGAGCCGCGTTCGCCAATGCGCCAACCATTGCATCTTCTGCTTCATCGACCAAATGCCGCACGGCAACCGCAAGACGCTCTACTTTAAGGACGACGATTGGCGGCTCTCTCTTATCATGGGCAACTACGTTACGCTTACGAACGTTTCCGAAAATGAGTTCGATCGCATACTTGCCCGCCGCGCCGCGCCGCTTTATATAACCGTTCATGCAACAGACGGCGAGGTGCGAAAGCTTATGCTTCGCGGCAAGAACGCCGAAAACCTGCTTCCGAGGCTTAAAAGGCTTTATGAAGCCGGGCTTTCGTTCCATTGTCAGATAGTTCTCTGCCCTGAGATAAACGACGGCGAAGTGCTCGAAAGAACGCTTTCTGACCTATACGCGCTTCGCCCCGAGTGCCGCTCGGTGGCCGTAGTTCCGCTCGGAATAACCAAGCATCGCGAGGGTCTGACAAAGCTCACACCGATGAATGAGGAACGCGCGAAAAAGGCTGTTGAGCAAATTGAGGGTTTTCGCAAGAGACACGGAATCACCGATTTCTGCTACGCTTCGGACGAGATGTATCTTGCGGCGGGACTCCCCCTTCCCGAATACGAGGAGTACTGCGATTTTGAGCAGATCGAGAATGGCGTCGGCATGTACCGCATTTTCGAGCACGATTTTTTAATGATGCTCGATACGCTTGAAAAACGCGAAAGGCTCATTGAGCTTGATTCGGTCAGCGGCGTTTCGATAGCCCCGCTGATGCAGGCGCTTTTCGATAAACTTCTTCCTTATAATATCCGCATAGCGGTGCATCCCGTTTTAAACGATTTCTTCGGTCACACTATAACCGTAACAGGGCTAATCACCGCGCAGGATATTCTTTCCCAGCTCGACGGAAAGCTCAAGGGAAGAGCGCTTCTTCTCCCTTATACTATGCTCCGCGAGAACGACACCGTTTTTTTGGACGGGCTCAGGATCGCGGACGTTTCCGAGAAGCTCTCTATGCCCGTTTACAAGATCTCCGCAAGCGACGGAGCGGATTTTATAGACGAGCTCGAGGCGATAGTTTCGGAGCTTGAAAACGATTAATACGGTCATACGACCGTTTAATGATAAATAAAACAACACCATAGAAGGATAGATAAAAATGAAACCCCTTATAGCGATAGTCGGCCGCCCGAACGTGGGCAAATCGACACTTTTCAATAAGATAGTCGGCAAGCGCATCGCGATAGTTGAGGACACGCCCGGCGTTACTCGCGACCGCATCTATGCTGACGGCGAGTGGCTCAACTACCACTTCACGCTCATCGACACCGGCGGCATTGAGCCCGAGAGCGAGGATATCATCGCAAAGCAGATGCGCCGCCAGGCGGAGCTTGCCATCGAGACGGCGCACGTCATAGTTTTCATCGTGGACGGAAGAGCGGGTCTCACCGCCGCAGACGAAGAGGTTGCGGAGATGCTTCGCCGCAGCAAGAAGCCCGTCGTGCTCGTTGTAAACAAGCTCGATCATCCGAAATTCGAGGATGAGATCTACGACTTTTACACTCTCGGCATTGGCACTCCCATCGGCATCTCCGCCGAGCAGGGACTCGGTCTTGGCGATATGCTCGACGAGATCGTGGCCTATTTCCCGCGCATCGAGGAGGAGGCCGCCGAGGAGAATCCATCCATCGCGATAGTCGGCCGTCCGAACGTTGGCAAATCTAGCCTTGTGAACGCACTGCTCGGTCAGGAGCGCACGATCGTTTCCGATATTCCCGGCACCACGCGGGATGCTATCGACACGCCCTTTGTTTGGAATGAAAAGGAGTATGCGCTGATCGACACCGCAGGCATCAGGCGCAAGCGTTCGGTTGAGGATGAAACAGTCGAAAGATACAGCGTCATACGCTCGCTCGCCGCTATACGCCGCTGCGATATCGCGCTTATCGTTATCGACGCCGAGCGCGGACTCAGCGAACAGGACGTTAAGATAGCCGGATACGTTCATGAGGAAGGCAAGGCGAGCGTCGTTATCGTCAACAAATGGGATCTTATCGAGAAGGACACCTACACCGCCGATAAGTTCAAGAAGGATATGCTCGTGGATCTTGCCTTCATGAGCTATGTTCCGATGCTCTTTATCTCGGCAAAGACAGGTCAAAGGGTCAACAAGGTCATGGAGCTTGCGGAGTACGCACTCGAACAGAACAGCATGCGCATATCCACAGGCAAGCTCAACGGCGTTGTGAATGAGGCCATTACCATGAACGAGCCGCCTGTTTCGAGCGGCAGAAGGCTCCGTATCTACTACTCTACGCAGGTCAGCATTAAGCCGCCTACCTTCGTGATATTCGTAAACGAGCCCGATCTGATGCACTTTTCCTACAAGCGCTATCTTGAGAACTTCATCCGAAAGTCCTTCGAGCTCAAGGCGACGCCGATACGGATAATCATCAGAAAACGCGAACGAAATGAGGATAAATAAATGAGAAAGCTTACTATATTCATTCTGATAGCCGCCATGCTCGCAGCAGTTTGCTTGGCGGGCTGCAGCAAAAAGCCGAACGACGTTATTATCGACGTCGATCCGATCAATACCGAGGAGACCCTCACAACCGCAAACAGTAGCGACTCCGAGAACACGCCCGCCGATACCACAGGCGCGACCGATCCTGCAGCCCCCTCAGCCACGCCGACCGCCGTGCCTTTTGTTACCCCAACGCCTGCGGTCGACCCCACAGCGCTCCCGACCGCTGCAACAACGCCTGATTCCGGCGTAACCGATGCGCCGGTTACGGGAATTATCGTTCCGACCATCCCGCCGACCGCCGCGCCGACGAACGTTCCCGGTCAGGTCGATTACAGCGTGTTCAACAACTGCTGCTTTGTCGGCAATTCGGTTTTTGAAGGACTGCATACCTACGGCGTTATTAAAAACGGCACATGGTTTACAAAGGTTGGCCTGAATATTCTGACAGTTTACAACACCCCCGTCATCGGTGGCAGCGTTCCGATCATCGACGAGCTTAACAACGGCAGTTACAGCGGCATTCTCCTTATGTTCGGTCAGAATGAATGCGGTTGGCCCGATCTCAACAACTTCATCCGCAAATACGAGCAGCTTTTGCAGGACGTTTGGGCGAGACAGCCCCAAGCGAAGCTGTTTCTGATGGCCATTACCCCCGTTTCCAAAGCCGTTTCGGACAAGGGCGCAAATGGCGTTACCAATACGAATATCAACACGATAAATCAAGGCCTTGAGGCGCTTGCCGCACGGACTCAGAACGCATACTACGTCAGCGTTCCGCAGCAGTTCTACAACTCAAACGGCTCGCTCGTTCCGGAAGCTTCGAGCGACGGCATCCATCTCACCAGCACCTATATGAAGATATGGGCGGATCATATTTGCAGGGTAGTTTCAGGAGTGCTGTAAGCGCTTTCGTTCATATTGACGTTACAGCGCTTCTAAGTGAAGCATTGCATATAAAATCAATCTTTCAGGTGTTCAGGAGGTATTTTTATGAAAAAGGTCTTCAAACTCACGCTTGCATCTGTGCTCGCGCTTCTTATGTCGCTTTGTTTGCTTCCCGTTTCGGCTCAAACGAGCTGTGAAGCTGAAGAAGAGGATGCAT
>JAFZJT010000257.1 GCA_017553815.1 Clostridia bacterium | reverse complement strand
GGTGGTTCTGAAGTAGAACTGAGGCCTGTAGTTGTTGAAGAACGGTGTGTGACGTCCGCCCTCGTCCTTGGTCAGTACGTATACCTGAGCCGTGAATTTCTTATGGCAGGTACCGGAACCGGGCTTAGCAACAACCTGTCCACGCTCGATATCGGTTCTGTTGATACCACGAAGCAGGATACCGATGTTATCACCGGCCTGAGCTTCGTCAAGCAGCTTACGGAACATTTCGATACCGGTTACAACGGACTTCTGTGTCTCTTCCTTGATACCGATGATCTCAACTTCATCAGACATATGCAGTGTACCACGCTCTACACGGCCTGTTGCAACAGTACCACGACCTGTGATCGTGAATACGTCCTCGATCGGCATAAGGAACGGCTTATCTGTATCACGCTGAGGATCCGGAATGTATGTATCAACGGTATCCATCAGTTCCATGATCTTGTCGCCCCATTCGCTTGAAGGATCTTCAAGAGCCTTCAGAGCGGAACCCTGGATGATCGGGCAATCCTTGAACTCGTACTCTTCCAGCTGCTCGGTAACTTCCATCTCAACCAGCTCGATCAGCTCAGGATCGTCAACCATATCACACTTGTTTAAGAATACTACGATGTAAGGTACACCTACCTGACGGGACAGAAGGATGTGCTCCTTGGTCTGAGCCATAACACCATCGGTTGCAGCAACAACCAGGATAGCGCCGTCCATCTGTGCAGCACCGGTGATCATGTTCTTAATATAGTCGGCGTGACCCGGGCAGTCAACGTGCGCATAGTGACGGGAAGCCGTCTCGTATTCGACGTGCGCAGTGTTGATCGTGATGCCGCGTTCTCTTTCTTCGGGAGCCTTGTCGATGTTCGCGTAATCGACGAAAGCAGCGCCGCCCTTCATGGCAAGGGTCTTGGTGATCGCAGCGGTCAGAGTGGTCTTACCATGGTCAACGTGACCAATGGTGCCGATGTTTACATGGGGTTTAGTTCTTTCGAACTTCTGCTTTGCCATTGTGAAATCCTCCTAAATGGATAATTAGTTTTATTCAGACTTTGGTATTATACCCCATACGGAAATTTTTTGCAATCCCGAAACGGGGTTTTGAGCCGTTTTTTTCCTTAAAATCAGCAGAAAAACGGCGTTTCTCAATATATAATTCCGAGAATCTTGTCCACGAGGTTCGCGGGAACCTCCTGATAGTGGTCGAACTGCATCGAGAAGCTGCCCCTGCCCGCGGTCTTTGAGCGCAGGTCGTTGACGTAGCCGAACATCTCGCGAAGGGGGCACATGGCCTCAATGCAGGTCCTTCCGCCGCTTCTCGGGTCGCTTCCGAGCACCTGCCCGTGGCGGGCGGTGATCGAACCCATGATGTCGCCGAGGAACTCGTCCGGCACCACGATATCGCATTTCATGAAGGGCTCGAGAAGGAGCGAATTCTCCCTCGAGAACGCCTCACGGAACGCGAAGCTTCCCGCGATCTTGTACGCAAGCTCGCAGCTTTCAAGCTCGTTTACGTCCGCATCCACGAGCGCCGCCGAGAAATCGATGCACTCATAGCCGCCGAGATTGCCGCTTCTTGAAGCGTCCATAACGCCCTCTTCAACGGCCTTTGCAAACTCCGCGGGGAGCTTGGCGGTGGAAACGCGGTTTTCAAACTTGACGCCGCTTCCTGCTTCACCCGGCTCGAATTCAACGACGCAGCGGCCGTAGATGGGCTTACCCGCCGCAACGCGCTCGCAAACGCCCTCGCCCCTTGCGGGGGATTTGATGCTCTCGCGGTACGCAACAGAAGGCTTGCCGACGCGGCATTCGCACTTGAACTCGCGGATGAGCCTGTCGACTATGATATCGAGATGCAGCTCGCCCATGCCGGCGATGATGGTCTGCCCGGTTTCCGCGTCCGAATAAGTGCGGAAGGTCGGGTCCTCCTCGCCGAGCTTTCTGAGCGATTCCTCAAGCTTCTCCTGCCCCGCCTTGGTCTTGGACTCGATGGCGACGCGGATGACGGGATCCGGAAAATCCATGGACTCCATCAGAAGCTGGCGACCCTCGCTGCAGAGCGTTTCGCCGGTGATGGTCTCCTTGAGGCCGACCATCGCAACGATATCGCCCGCGTAGACCTCCTCCACCTCGGTGCGGCTGTTGGCGTGCATCAAAAGGAGCTTACTTACGCGCTCGCGCTTGCCCTTGCTGCTGTTGAACACGGCGGTGCCGACCTTGAGCGTGCCGCTGTAAACGCGGCAGAACGCGAGACGACCCACGAAGGGATCCGCGACTATCTTGAAGCAGAGCGCCGCGAAGGGAGCGGAGTCGTCCGCCTTAACCTCAACGTTCTTGCTTCCGCCCTTGCCTATCGCCTCGATGGGCGGTATGTCCAAGGGGCTCGGCAGATAGTCCACTATCGCGTCGAGAAGGGGCTGAACGCCCTTGTTTCTGTAGGATGAACCGCAGCAAACGGGAACGGCGCGATTATTTATCGTTGCGCTTCTGATGCAGCTTTTGAGCAGCTCCTCGGGGATGTCATCCCCGCCGAGATACAGCTCCATCAGCTCGTCGCTCTCGTCCGAAACGGCCTCTATGAGCAGATTGCGATACTCCTCCGCCATTTCGAGCAGATTCTCGGGAATGCTCTCGACGCGGATATCGGTGCCCTCCTCGTCGTAATAGACCTCGACGCACATATGAACAAGGTCCACGATGCCGCGGAAATCGGCCTCCGCTCCGATGGGGAGCTGGATCGCGACGGGGTTTGCGCCGAGACGCTCGCGCATCATTTCGATAACGTTGAGATAGTCCGCGCCGACGATATCCATTTTATTAACGTAGGCTATCCTCGGAACGCCGTATCTCTCGGCCTGATGCCAAACGGTCTCGCTCTGCGATTCAACGCCGCCCTTCGCGCAGAATACCGCAACCGCGCCGTCGAGCACGCGAAGGCTTCTTTCGACCTCAACGGTGAAGTCGACGTGCCCCGGCGTGTCGATGATGTTTATGCGGTGATCGCGCCAATAGGCGGTGGTGGCGGCGGAGGTGATGGTTATGCCGCGCTCGCGCTCCTGCTCCATGTAGTCCATGGCGGCCGCGCCCTCGTGGACCTCGCCCATGCGATGGATCTTGCCCGTGTAGAACAGTATCCTCTCGGTGGTCGTGGTCTTGCCCGCGTCGATATGAGCCATAATCCCGATGTTTCGGGTCATCTCAAGCGATGTGGTTCTCGGCATAGCGTCTCCTCCTTTCCGCTGTAATTATTATTTTATGCGGCAAACGGCAAATAAAACCGCCGCAAATGGTTTTGAAGTCGGTCTTTTTTCGACCCTCGATCAAAACCTGAAGTGGGCAAACGCCTTGTTGGCCTCTGCCATCTTGTGTACGTCCTCTTTCTTCTTGAAAGCGGAACCCTGCTGGTTGCACGCATCGAGGATCTCGCCTGCGAGCCTCTCCTGCATGGTGCGCTCATTCCTGTTGCGGGCATAGAGCACGAGCCAGCGAAGACCGAGGGTCTGACGACGCTCTGCGCGGATCTCGATCGGCACCTGATAGGTGGAACCGCCGACGCGGCGAGCCTTGACCTCGAGAACGGGCATGATGTTGTTCATGGCCTCCTGGAACACCTCGAGGGGTTCACGACCGGTCTTTTCCTTGATGATATCGAAAGCACCGTAGCACGCCTTCTGAGCGGTGCCGCGCTTGCCGTCGAGCATTACCTGGTTGATGAGCTTGGTTACGAGCTTGCCGCCGTAGATAGGGTCATCAAGCACTTCCCTCTTGGGAACAAAACCTCTTCTGGGCATATGGTTACCTCCTTACTTCTTGGGACGCTTCGCGCCGTAACGGCTGCGAGCCTGCATACGCTTTGCAACGCCTGCGGTATCAAGAGCACCGCGGATGATGTGGTAGCGCACACCGGGGAGGTCCTTGACCCTGCCGCCCCTGATGAGGACGACGGAGTGCTCCTGAAGGTTATGGCCGATGCCGGGGATGTAGGCCGTGCCCTCGAGACCGTCGGTCAGACGGAAACGGGCGATCTTACGAAGCGCGGAATTCGGCTTTTTGGGGGTCATCGTGCGGACTGCCGTGCAGACGCCGCGACGCTGGGGGCACTGCTTCAGAATAGGGGAATTGGACTTATACTCAACCTTTTCCCTGCTCTTTCTGACCAGCTGATTGATGGTGGGCATGAAAGTTTCTCCTTAAAAATATTGTTATTTTTATATAAAGAAAACTCCTTGCAACCCTATATGAAGGAGTGTTTTCCACATAAAAACACATAGTGTGTCATTTTAAAGCACACTATGCGTATAATACCACTATATTCAAGCTAAGTCAAGTATATTTAGGGGGAAACCCAAAAATATTTGCTTGTTTTTTCGATTTCGTTCCGTGGAGATAAGGCCGCGAACAAGGGCTTCAATTCGCGGTGAGCCCGAAGGGATATCGACCGCGATCATTCGCCGGTTCACCCCTTCCACTTACGCCTTACTATTCACTCTTCGCACTTCACTCTTCACACTTCACCTATCCGAAAGCGCCTCTATCCCCGCTTTGCCCGCGGCGCGGATCTCATCGAGAAGTTCCCTTTGGTTTTCGCCTGTCAAGATGCCGCTGTCGAGCTTCTTTTTGGTGAAGATGAAGGGCATACCGTCGTTCATTTCGCCGATCGCGAACCAGCCCTTCTCAAGAAGCGGCGCGATTGCCGCGATGCGCTTTGCGCGGGTGTTGACGGTGCGCTCATTTTTCCTGCCGAGCGAACGCTTGACAAGGCTTTCCACGATAATCCCTATGAAAACGAAGATCAGGAACACGAGGAAGGGTATGATCCTTCCGTATTTCGTGAGCGCGGTGCGCACGGGTTCGAGCGAAACGAGCACAAGACCGAGCGCCGCTATGATGCAGCCGAGCGCGAGCGGAAGATACGAGATCCTGCCGATCTTCTTGCGGCAGCTGTCGCAAACGGGAAGCTGGACGGGAACCGTCATCGAAGTTCCCCTGTCGTAGCCGCCCGAGAGCTTGGAGCCGACCTTCGCCGTCGGGTGCAGATGCCCCATATCCATCTGTGCGTACTGCGAAGCCGCGTTCGGCTCCGCGCCTTCTCTGCCCTTCGTGCGGCAGAGCGCGCAGCTTTCGCTGTTCATAATGCCCTCAGCGCCGTCCTCGGGCAGCGCCTCGGCAATATAGAGGATATCCTCCGCCGCCTTGAGCTGATCCTCCGCGCCGAGCTTTGACACATAGCAGTTTCCGCAGCTGTTTTGATTCAAAACCGAGCAGTACGGCGAGCCGTACAGCCTGCATGAAGTGTTGTTCAGATTATTTTCCATATTGAGGCTTACCCTCCGTTGTATCGATTGCGCCTTTTGGCACTGTAACATTTTACATTGTTTTTTGGGAATCGTCAAGCAAAACGCCCCCAAATCGCTCCAAACGCCCCTTTTTTGCGGTGAAAATTCCCGGATACCACCGTTTTGCAACCCAAAAAGCGGAAACGGGCGCAAATACGCCCGCCTCCTGAGAAAAACGAACCCCCGCGCATGCGGAGGTCCGTTCGATGCTTATTATGTTGTCGTTTACAGCGCGCCTTATTCCTCGGCGGAAGTCTCGTTCACGGACTCGACCTCGATATTGCGGTAGCGCTTCATGCCGATGCCGGCGGGGATGAGCTTACCGATGATGACGTTCTCCTTGAGACCGACCAAGGGATCGATCTTGCCCTTGATCGCGGCTTCGGTGAGCACCCTCGTGGTCTCCTGGAAGCTCGCCGCGGAGAGGAAGGAGTCGGTCGCAAGCGAAGCCTTGGTGATGCCGAGCAGGATACGCTTTGCGCTCGCGGGTTCGCCGCCGCGCATGATGATATCCTCGTTGGTCTGGTCGAACTTGAAGATATCCACGAGCTCGCCGGGCAACATATCCGAATCGCCGGAGGACTCGACCCTTATCTTGCGGAGCATCTGACGGATGATGACCTCGATATGCTTATCGGAGATAGCAACGCCCTGACTGCGGTAAACGGCCTGAACCTCGCGGAGCATGTATTCCTGAACGCCCTTGATACCCTTTATCTTGAGGATATCGTGCGGGTTGACGGAGCCCTCGGTGAGGGAGTCGCCGGGCTCGACGTGATCGCCGGTCTTGACCCTGATCTTCGAGCCGAACGGGAGCAGATACTTCTCCGCGTCGCCCTCGGGGTTGGAAACGGTCGCCTCGGTCTTCTTGCCGTCGGTCTCGATGGTGACCTCGCCCGCAATCTCGGTGATGACCGCAAGACCCTTGGGCTTCCTTGCCTCGAAAATCTCCTCAACGCGGGGAAGACCCTGGGTGATATCCTCGGCGGAAGCAACGCCGCCGGTATGGAAGGTACGCATCGTGAGCTGGGTACCGGGTTCGCCGATAGCCTGAGCCGCTATGATGCCGACCGCTTCGCCGATCGTGACCTCCTGACCCGTTGCGCAGTTTCTGCCGTAGCACTTCGCGCAAACGCCGTGCTCGCTGCGGCAGGTGAAGACCGTCCTGCAACGAACGCCGGTGATGCCGCTTGCAACTATGCGGTCGCAGATATCGTAGGTTATCATCTGATTGGAGCCGATGATAAGGTCTCCGGTGGCGGGGTCGTAAACGTCCTCCGCGGTGTACCTGCCGAGGATACGATCCGCAAGGGGCTCGAGCACGCGGTCGCCGTCCACGATGGGCTCTATCAGCATGCCGTCGATGGCCATTCCGCGCTCATGGAAGCAATCCTCTTCGCGGATGATGACGTTGTGCGAAACGTCAACAAGACGCCTGGTGAGGTAGCCGGAGTCCGCGGTACGAAGCGCGGTGTCGGCAAGACCCTTGCGCGCGCCGTGGGAGCTGATGAAGAACTCGAGAACCGAGAGGCCCTCGCGGAAGTTCGCACGGATGGGAACCTCGATGATCTGACCGCTGGGGTCGGCCATAAGACCGCGCATACCCGCGAGCTGACGGATCTGGTTGGTGGAACCGCGCGCACCTGAGGTAGCCATCATGAAGATGGGGTTTATCGGGCTGAGGCGCTTCATAAGAGCGCTCGTGACCGCAGCCTCGGTCTCCTTCCAAACGCTGATGACGCTCTTTCTTCTGCCCTCGCGGGAGAGCAGACCCATGCGGTAGAGATTGTCTATCTCGCCGCACTTCTCGTCCGCCGCGGAGAGGTAATCGCGCTTCTCCTCGGGAACGGTGATATCCTGGAAGCCGACCGTTACGCCGCCGCGGGTCGAGTATTTGTAACCCATGGCCTTGATGCTGTCCGCCACCTCGCTGGTGGTGGTGGGGCCGTGCTTTCTGTAGCAATGGTCGATGATATTCGCAAGGTCGTTCTTAACAACGAGCTTATCGACCTCAAGCGCGAACATATCGTCCGCAGTGTCGCGCTTGACGTAGCCGAGGTCCTGCGGGATGCCGTGGTTGAAGATGAGTCTGCCGATCGAGGTGGAAACTATCTTGCGATAGGTTTTGCCCTCGAACCTGCGCTCAAGGCGGATCTTACAGAGCGCATGGAGCGAAAGCTGACCCGTCTGATACGCCATCATCGCCTCATCCTCGCTCGAGAAGGCCTTGCCCTCGCCGTTGAAGATGCGAACGAGGCGGGAATCGTTGAGATAACGCCTGAGCGCGTCCTCATCGAAGTCTTCAACCTCAGTCTTCGCCCTCGAGATGAAGCTTTCGATCGCGGCTTCGTCCCTGAGCGCATAGATGCGGTGGATGAGTTCATCCGAAACGAATGCGTCCACGAAGTCGTTGTTCTTGAGCATCGCGCGGATGGTGGTGCGTACCTCGGGATCGTACAGCCCGTCGCTGCGCATGGTGAGGTAGTAGCAGCCCATAACCATATCCTGAGAGGGGCTGATGACGGGTCTGCCGTCCTGGGGCTTGAGGATATTGTTCGCAGCAAGCATCAGGAAGCGGGCTTCTGCCTGGGCCTCGACCGAAAGCGGAACGTGTACAGCCATCTGGTCGCCGTCGAAGTCCGCGTTGTACGCGGTGCAGACGAGCGGATGAAGCTTTATCGCCCTGCCCTCGACGAGCACGGGCTCGAACGCCTGGATACCGAGGCGGTGCAGCGTGGGAGCGCGATTCAAAAGCACGGGATGATCGCGGATAACATCCTCAAGAACGTCCCACACCCTCGCGTCGACGCGCTCGACCATGCGCTTTGCGGACTTGATGTTCTGGGCTATCTCGCGGCGGTTCAGCTCCTTCATAACGAAGGGCTTGAACAGCTCGAGCGCCATCTCCTTGGGCAGACCGCACTGATACATCTTCAGCTCGGGGCCGACGACGATAACCGAACGGCCGGAGTAGTCTACGCGCTTGCCGAGAAGGTTCTGGCGGAAGCGACCCTGCTTGCCGCGGAGCATGTCGGAAAGAGACTTGAGCGGGCGGTTGCCGGGGCCCGTTACGGCTCTGCCGCGCCTGCCGTTGTCGATCAGAGCGTCAACGGCTTCCTGAAGCATGCGCTTCTCGTTGCGAACGATGATATCGGGCGCGTTGAGCTCAAGCAGCCTCTTGAGGCGGTTGTTGCGGTTGATAACGCGGCGATAGAGGTCGTTGAGATCGCTGGTGGCGAACCTGCCGCCGTCGAGCTGAACCATCGGACGGATATCCGGCGGTATGACCGGAAGCACGTCGAGGATGATCCACTCGGGCTTGTTGCCGCTCTTGACGAAGGATTCGATGACCTCGAGGCGCTTTATCGCGTTGGAGCGCTTCTGTCCGCTCGAGGACTCGATCTCCTCGCGAAGCTCCTTGGCGGTCTTTTCAAGGTCGATCTGGGAAAGAAGCTCCTTGATCGCCTCGGCGCCCATGCCGGCCTTGAAGCTCTTTGAGCCGTATTCACGCTGGGCGTTTCTGTATTCAACATCGGAAAGAAGCTGTTTGTATTCAAGGGGGGTGCTGCCGGGATCGGTGACGACGAAGGAAACGAAGTACAGCACCTTCTCGAGATTTCTGGGACTCATATCCAGAAGCATCTTCATTCGGCAGGGGATGCCCTTGAAATGCCAGATATGGGAAACGGGGGCGGCGAGCTCGATATGACCCATGCGCTCGCGGCGCACCTTGGCCCTCGTCACTTCAACGCCGCATTTTTCGCACACAACGCCCTTATGGCGAACGCGCTTATACCTTCCGCAGTGGCACTCCCAGTCCTTTGTGGGTCCGAAAATGCGCTCGCAGAAGAGACCGTCGCGCTCGGGCTTAAGCGTTCTGTAGTTGATGGTCTCGGGCTTTTTGACTTCGCCGTGGGACCATTCGCGGATCTTTTCGGGGGATGCGAGCCCTATCTGGATGGCATCGAAATTTGCAAGATCAAACATAGTTTTTCTCCCTTCCGGCATTATTCGTCAAAGCCGTCGTCTTCATCATCAACGGTGAAGCCGTAGAATTCGTCGATGGCGTCCTCCTCGAAGGAATCGTCATCCTCATCGTCGAAGCCGTCGTCATACTCGCCGCTGTCGTCGGTTCTGCGCCTTGAATCGCCGCCCTCAAGGTTGTTGAAGAAGCCGTCGAGCGCGCCTTCATCCTCGATGTCATCGGCGATCTCGCTGATCTGGATCTCCTCGTGATTCTCGCTGAGCACCTTGATATCGAGGCAGAGGGACTGGAGCTCCTTGATGAGCACCTTGAAGCTCTCGGGGACGCCGGGTTCGGGTACGTCCTCGCCGTTTACGATCGCCTCGTAGGTCTTGACACGACCCACGACATCGTCGCTCTTGACGGTCAGGATCTCCTGAAGTGTGTTCGCCGCGCCGTACGCTTCGAGCGCCCAAACCTCCATCTCACCGAAGCGCTGGCCGCCGAACTGCGCCTTGCCGCCGAGGGGCTGCTGGGTAACGAGCGAGTAGGGGCCGATGCTCCTTGCGTGGATCTTGTCGTCAACAAGGTGATGGAGCTTGAGGTAGTACATATAGCCGACGGAGATGCGGTTCTCAAAGGGCTCGCCGCTCCTGCCGTCGTAAAGAACGGTCTTTCCGTCCTCGTTTTTGTAGGCGTTGCGAAGCTTTTCGCCAAGCTCCGCATCGGTCTCCGCCTGCTCGATGAGCTTCAAAACATCGCCTGCGGTCATCTGCATGAGATCCTGCATCTCGGCGTTGTCCTTATTCGCCATAGCGAGAAGCATCTTGATATCCTCCTCTCCCGCGCCGTCGAGAACCGGAGTGGCAACGCTGATGCCGAGACCCTTTGCGGCCTTGCCGAGATGGAGCTCGAGAACCTGACCGATGTTCATTCGGGAGGGAACGCCAAGTGGGTTCAGAACTATCTGAAGCGGAGTGCCGTCGGGAAGGAAGGGCATATCCTCCTCGGGGAGTATCCTCGAGATAACACCCTTGTTGCCGTGGCGGCCCGCCATCTTATCGCCGACCGAGATCTTGCGCTTCTGGGCGATGTATACGCGCACAAGCTCGTGTACGCCCGGGGAAAGCTCATCGCGGTTCTCGCGGGTGAATACTTTAACGTCAACAACGACGCCGCCCTCTCCGTGGGGCACTTTGAGGGAGGTGTCGCGCACCTCGCGCGCCTTCTCGCCGAAGATCGCGCGAAGGAGCCTATCCTCGGGGGTGGGATCGGTCTCGCCCTTGGGCGTAACCTTGCCTACGAGTATATCGCCCGAATGCACCTCGGCGCCGATGCGGATGATGCCGCGCTCGTCGAGATCCTTGAGCGCGTCCTCGCCGACGTTCGGGATATCCCTCGTGATCTCCTCTTCGCCGAGCTTGGTGTCCCTTGCCTCGGTCTCGTGCTCCTCGATATGCAGGGAGGTGTAGACGTCGTCGCGAACAAGCTGCTCGCTGATCAGAACGGCGTCCTCGTAGTTGTAGCCCTCCCAGGTCATAAAGCCGATGAGGATATTTTTGCCGAGCGCGATCTCGCCGTTCTTGGTGGATGCGCCGTCGGCGATCATGTCGCCCTTTTTGAGATGCTCTCCGACCGATACGACGGGGCGCTGGTTGATGCAGGTGCCCTGGTTGGAGCGCTTGAACTTGATGAGGCGGTATTCGCGGTTTTCGTGGGTCAGGTCACTTTCAACGATGACCTTGTTTGCCGAAACGGAGCGAACGATGCCGTCCTCCTCGCACAGAACGAGCACGCCGCTGTCGTAGGCTGCCTTGTATTCCATGCCTGTGCCGACGACTGGCGCTTCGGTAACAAGAAGCGGAACGGCCTGACGCTGCATGTTCGAGCCCATCAGAGCGCGGTTCGCGTCGTCGTTTTCAAGGAATGGGATCATTGCGGTCGCAACGGAAACGAGCTGCTTGGCGGAAACGTCCATATAGTCGATATCCGTGGCGCGCACCTCGATGATCTGATCGAGCTGACGGGCGACCACGCGCTCCTTGGCGAACCAAACATCTCCGTTTTCGTTTGCAACGGTGTCCTCATTCGCCTGAGCGATGATGAGGTTGTTTTCCTCGGTCGCGGTCAGGTAAACGATCTCGTCGAGTATGCGCTGATTCTTCTTATCGACCTTCCTGTAGGGAGCCTCGATAAAGCCGTATTCATTGATTCTTGCGTAGGTCGCAAGGGAGTTGATAAGACCGATGTTCGGACCTTCGGGGGTCTCGATCGGGCACATTCTGCCGTAGTGGGAGTAGTGAACGTCGCGGACTTCAAAGGTTGCGCGGTCGCGGTTCAGACCGCCGGGACCGAGAGCGGAGAGCCTGCGCTTATGGGTCAGCTCCGCAAGGGGGTTGGTCTGATCCATGAACTGCGAGAGCTGCGAGGAGCCGAAAAACTCCTTGATCGCCGCAGTCACCGGGCGGATGTTGATGAGGTTGGAGGGCATCGCGATATCGAGATCCTGGATGCTCATGCGCTCGCGAACGACCCTTTCAAGCCTTGCAAGGCCAACGCGGATCTGGTTCTGAAGAAGCTCGCCCACGGAGCGGATGCGGCGGTTGCCGAGATGGTCGATATCGTCGCAGATGCCGATGCCGTACGCAAGACCCATAAGATAGCTTATGGAAGCCACTATATCGGCGGGGATGATGTGCTTGGGGATCAGCTCGAGAATGTTCATGCGGAGGAAGTCCTTGAAGTCCTCGTCGCTGAGGTTCTCGCGGCTGCGCTCCTCGAGCATGTTCATAAGAGCGGGGTAGTAAACGCGCTCGTTGATGCCCACCTCGGCGGGGTCGAAATCGAGATATTTCTTTGCGTCAACGAAACGGTTGCCGACGATGCGGATGCGCTTCTCGTTGATAAGAACGTAAACGCCCTCGATGCCGGAATCTGCAATCGCATCCGCCATTTCGGCGGTGATGGTCTCGCCCTCTTCGGCGAGGATCTCGCCGGTGCGGGGATCCGCCACGGTCTCGGCAGCGATCCTGCCGATCAGCCTCTCGCGGATGCCGAGCTTGCAGTTGAACTTATAGCGACCCACGCGCGCAAGGTCATAGCGGCGGTCGAAGAAGAAGGAATGGAAGAGGTTCCTTGCACTCTCCTCGGTCGGAGGCTCGCCGGGACGCGCGCGCTTATAGATCTCGATAAGAGCGTTGACTGTGGATTCCTCGGCGGAAAGAGTGTCGCCCCTGTCGTTTTTATTGGTGGTGTCCTTTTCGAGGGTCGCGAGGATTCGGTCCTCTTCGCCCAGAACCGCGAGGATCTGCTCGTTGGTGCCGTAGCCGAGAGCCCTCATGAGGATGCTTATCTGAATCTTGCGCTGGCGGTCGACCTTGGCGTAGAGGATCTCGTTGCTGTCGGTCTCATATTCGAGCCACGCGCCCCTGTTGGGGATGACCTGGGAGGAGAAAAGATGCCTGCCGACCTTGTCCACGGTGTCGGTATAGTACGCGCCTGGGGAACGAACGAGCTGGCTGACGATGACACGCTCGGCACCGTTGATGATGAAAGTTCCCTGATCGGTCATCAGCGGGAAATCTCCCATGAAGACCTCCTGCTGCTTCACCTCGCCCGACTGGGTGTTGATGAGGCGAACCATGACGCGAAGGGGAGCGGAATAGTTGACGTCCCTCTCCTTGCACTCGGCAACGCTGTACTTAGGATGATCCTTATCGATCGTGTAATCGACGAACTCGAGCACAAGGCGTTCCGAAAAATCCTTGATCGGAGAGATGTCCGCAAGCGCCTCGCCGAAGCCGTGCTCAACGAACTGGCGGTACGAATCCTTCTGTACCTCGATAAGGTCGGGCATTTGGAGGATCTCGTTGATCTTGGAAAAGCTCCAGCGTGTCAGCTTCCCCGTCTTTGCTTCATGCAGCATTTTTCACCCCTAACTCCGCGGACAGCCGCGGAAAATTTGATCGTATTTTGCTGTTTCGCGCTCAGGGCATCTAATCCCCAAACGCATTTTTCCTTATGAAAGCTTGAAAAACGGCCTTCTCGGGAGGTGTTATTCGGGTAAAAAGCGGAAAAAATACGCATTATACCCATAATAACACGCTGCTATATCTTAACAGTTGCCCGCAAGCCTGTCAAGAGGAAAATCCGCCGATTTTTTAAATATATTTTGCTGCATCAAGAAAGCGCGCCCATGAAAAGCCCGCTTGGAACGAAAGATCCTCCAAAAAACGCTCGCATAGGCTTGCCCCTATCGGATAACTGCTCACCGCCACGCACCGATCGTATAAAGCTCGCCGCCATGCCCCGAAGCAAAAAAGAGCCCGGCGCAAACCGGGCTCAAGCTCAAAGGAGCGTATTGTCTTTTATTCGGGCTGCTTGCCCTTCTTACATCATCGCTACACGCAGCACCATGATCGCATCGCCGACGGTGAGCTGTCCGTCGCCGTTCATGTCCGCCGCGGAGAGTATCAGCTCCTCCTCGCCGATGGTTCCCATCGAGCAGCGAAGCACCATGAGCGCGTCCACAACGGTAACGGTGCCGTTGCCGTCCGCATCGCCCGTCGCGCTGCTGCCGGAAACGTAGAGCGCGGTAAGCTGAGTGTCCGCATAGACCCTCTGTCCCGCTCCGATCCAATGGGAGAACACGAGACCTTCATGCTCGGGCGCGCTTATCGCCACGGGATAGAAGCCGTGCGCAACGGTCTGAGTGCCGACGACCTCGCCTGTGACGCCGTCCACAAACGAAACGGTGTGAACCGAGAGCGGATTCGTGCCGATGGAGAACGGGCTCACGAACGCGGTCGTGAATACCTTGGTCTCGCTCGTCATATTGCTGTCCGCCGTGACCTCGGCGATGAGCTCGTAGGCGTAGTGGCCGACGGAAAGCTCGCCGAATCTGAGCTGGGAGTTTATCTGGGAGCTCGAGATATTGAAGAGCCCTCTTACGTTTGGATTAAGAGTAACGGATTTGATAACGGTGCCGTTCTGGTCGACGAATCGGCCCGTCACGCTCGTTATCCTATGGCTCGAAACGACCGCCTCGTTGAGCGAATAGCCGCTTCCCTGCGGAAGATTTCCCGAGGGGGGATTATAGGCGACTATCCGAAGATCGTTCACAAAGCCCGCGAATTCAACGTTCTGAAGGCTGATATAGCTCTGCTGACCGTTTTCGCGCTCGACCCTGTACCAGTTCTCGCCGGAGGTATTCAGTATCTGGGCGGAGAGGTCGAGTATGCTGCCGTTTGAAACGGTTCCCGAAGCCTGCGAGCCGTTGCCCGAGGCGCAGGGCTGGGTGTAGAGCGTCGCGCTCTGCGCGGTGACTCTCGCCTGAACGCTCACCGACTCGGAGTCGCATTGGTTCGCGTATTCGGGAGCGGGCGACTGAGTGGGGTTGGGGGTGGGGTTCGGCGCGGTGGCCGCATGACCCGTGAAAAGACAGATCCTGCTGACGTAGGAGTATCTGCTCGTCAGCGTAACGTCCGCATTGCCCGAAACGTTGTTCAGCGAGTCCATGATATAGACCTGACCCGTCGCAAGGCTCTTCGCGTTGTCGACCGCGATCCAATGACCGGCGTTCTTGACGTTGAGAACTATCTGGTAGCCGCCGCGAATGTAGTTCATTATCCTGTTCTGCATGGACGAGGAGGACGAGCTGCCCGTTGTGAAATCCATGCCGTAGAAGTCGAACCCGTTCGCTATCCCGGCGGAGGCCACCCATATAAGGTTGCCCGCACTGCTGAGGCCGCCGTGGGAATTGAGCCAGGTGACGTAGGTGCCGACGTTAAAGCTCGAGCTGTTCTTGAAGCCGCTCTGTATCAAAAGCTTCGTGACCGAGGTAACGAGGCAGCCCTTGCTGCCGACGGTTTTGCCGCTCGTTCCGAGGGTGAGGTTCGCCCAGCGCGGGTCACCCTGCGCCCATTTGCGATAATCCTCGCTCCTCTCGCCCGATTGCTTTACGATGCGGCTTTCCGCATTTATGCCTATGCTCAGGATGCTCACCAGAACGAAGCATGCCGCAAGCATCAACAGTATGTGGCGCTTGAGCCTTCTCGTTCTGCGTTTGGTTTCTGAATGCATGATCTATCTCCTTAACGGAATTTTGACCTATAGTATCATGGTTTTGCCGCAATTGCAAGCCCCTTTGCCATATTTTGCCACAATTCGGTAACAATTGATCCAAATTGAGCCGTGCGCTGCATCTACACGGTGTTTGTTTGTTTTTCTCAAGCCGCCATAAAAAACAGTTTCGCCGCTCCGATATATTTGACCTTTGAAAAAGGCTTATCGGAACGGCGTAAATATATTATCGATTTATAGCTGTTTAAGGCGTTTTTGATGATTCGAACGGCTAATATACCGTTTTTCATCACTTCTGAGGGCCGCTTTCATCGGTCGGTTCTGGGGTGAAGAACTGGTACTGGTTCCATGCGCCGGAGGTTTTCTCATACTTCCAAGTATCGCCCACGCGCTTCAGTTCAACGTCGAAGCCGCTGGTGTCGCTGTCCGAAATGAACTTCTTATAGGAAACGCAGACCCCGCCCGAATCCGTGCTCTGATCGCTTCCGAGGGTGAAGGTAAGGATGGAGCCCTTGCCCTCCGCGTAGACCCGATCGCCAACGGTGTAGTAGGACTCGGGATCGGTGTTTACGACCAATAGACCGAGCAGCTCGAGCATTGCGTCGTCGGCCTGAACAAGCTGCGCGTTGCCGCTTCTGCAGTAATCGGTGATGTACTCATTGATGACCTCCGGCACCTCGTCAAAGCTCCAGCCCTCGAAGCGGAAGGTGAGATACTCCTTCTTGGTATTGTTGTCGCCCTGCGGGCAAACGGTGGCGAGCGCAACGTAGAGCGCGGCCTCCTCGCGGCTCAATCCGTCGGGAACCTTGATGGGTTTTTCCTTCGCGCAGCCTGTCGTCATAACGAAGGAAACGAGCATTGCCGCGATAGTAAGCACTGCAATAAGGGTCGATAGCTTGTTTTTCCTGTTGAGCATCATAATGACCTCCGAAAAGGATTCCGGCCTCGCCGCACGCTTTTGCGTCGTAGCCTCTTCTTATTATAATGCATAAACGCATCAAACGCAATCCCTTTCGGATATTTTTCATCGACTCCCGAGTTTTCAGCCGAGCGGCAGAATGAGTTTAACAAAATATACCGCGGCGATCAGCGAGCATACCGAGATCGCGGCTCCCGCGGCAAGCTCCGAGACCCTATGCCGTTTCAGGCGTACGGAGGAAACGAAAACGGGTATCAAAAGAAGGAAGCCGAGCAGCCAGGCGGGGCTGAGCTTATAGGAAAGCATCGCAAAGGGCCCCGAAGCGCCGCAGGCATGCCCGCTCGAGCGGAATTTGAAAACGAATGAAAACAGCCCCATCAGCACGCCCGAAAACAGATAGGTTAGATAAAGCTCCAATTCGAGCCTCGTGCCTCCGCCGAAAATGGCGAAAAGCGTTCCCATCAGATAGCCGAGCAGCGAAAAAACTATCGCCAGGCTCCGCTCGAAGCTTCTTCCGCGCGCTTTCAATGACGGCACGGCGGCGCAGAGCGGATAGGCGAGCACTGGCAGCACGCTCAGCGTGAAAACGGCCTCAAAATACCTTATCGGAGAACGAAAAGCTTCCATCCCCATGCCGATATACAGCGCCGTAACGAGAAACAGCGCCAATACCGGCGGCACTGTCAAAATGCGCAAAAGCTTTGCGCCGCTTCTTCGCACTGCGCGGCAGGCATTCTCCCCCGCCGTATTCTTCGATCCCGCCATTATCTTATCCAAGCCTTCCATTTTAAGTTACTCCTTACCTATTTATATGCTCATATAATACCCCATCGCCGAGCGGCGCAAGGGCGAGCTCACTTCACTCAAAAGCAGCGCCCCTCATCGAGCACTGCGCCGCACCGCACGGCGCCGTTTTCGGGCAAAGCGAGCATAGGAGTTTGCTCCGTCGCGCCCGATGGTTCGATGCGGCGCGGGCGTACTAAGCCGCCCCAAAACCTTTTTACCACAAAATTGCACGGATTGCACCCTACTGCTTTGTTTTCGCCCTCTACCGCGCCAATCCCGCCGAGTAGAGCCGCAAAAATGCGATTCTACTGTGAGTAGAGCCGCTAAAAAGTGTTTATTTGCATATATTTGCCGTATTATATTCTGCCTACTTGAAAAAAACCGCCGCTTAATGTAAAATAGAAGCATGATGGCTCGAGACGATGAAAAACTGCGCGCAACGCTCGCCGCAAACATAGCCCACTACCGAAAGCAATGCAATCTCACGCAGGATGAGCTTGCCGAGATGATCCACTATTCCGGCAAATCGGTGTCCAAGTGGGAGCGCGGCGAGGGTGTGCCCGATATCTACGTGCTCGTGATGCTCGCCGAGATTTTCGACGTGACCGTAAACGACCTTATCGCCGAGAAGCAGTCTAAGCGCAGCCGCACCGAGCCGCAGTTCAGGCGCAATATCATAACGCTTCTGTCGCTCGGGCTCGTTTGGCTCGTGGCGACCGTGGCGTACTTCTTCCTGCGTGTCGCCGCGCCGCAGCTTCAAGGGGCATGGCTCGCGTTCATCGTGGCGATCCCCGCGACCTTCATCGTGGGCACGGTGTTCACCTCGCTTTGGCACTCGAAGCTTTTGCGCTATATCAGCATCAGCGGGATAATCTGGAGCACGGCGCTGGCGCTGCATCTCATCCTCCGCATCGAAAATATGTTCCTTATTTATATAGTCGCCGGAGTGCTCCAGCTGCTGACCATTTTATGGTTCCTGCTTGAAAATACAAGGCTCTTTGCCAGCATCGCGCAAAAAAAGCGTAACCGACACCAAAGCGCGGAAACGGAAGCAAAATCAGAGGATGCGTCCCCTTCTCAAGCCGATGAAGGCGTCGGCGAGGAATAACCGATAATCTACGATGAATAAAGATTTGGAGGCTTAACAATGCTTAGAGAACTGAAAGAAGGCGAATTCGACCGCTATATCGACTTTGCATACGAGCTTGCGCTCGACCTGACCCGCTCGGGATACCCGACCTATACGGACGGCATAAAGACCAGGGATGATTTCATAGCGAGTGCGAGAAGGTCGCTTGCCGACGAGTGCGACAGCATTCTGCTGTATGAGAGAGGCGGTAAGGTCTGCGGTTGGATACAGTATTTCACGGAGCCCGAGTATAAGTATATGCAAACGAACGGATTCAATATCGAAAGCTCTACCCGGGAGGCGCTATATGAGTTCATCGCCTTTGCGCGCGAACGCTTCCCCGGCTTCTCCCTGCATCTCGGCTTTCCCTCGGAAAATACCGAGGCCGTTTCCGCGCTCGACGCGCTCGGCTTTGAGCGTATTGAGGAGAGCTTTAATAACGCTCTCAATTATGAAAACTACGAACTCAGACCGATTGACGAGCACATAGTTGAGATAACGCGTGAAAACTATCCCCTCTTTGCGGCGCTTCACACGCAGGACGAGGACTATATGTATTGGACTGCGGAGCGCATCCTTGAAAAGCTCGACCAATGGAAGATATTTGCCTATATCGAGGACGGGAAGGCCGTCGGCGCGGTGTATCTCAGGTTTTTTGACGATAAAGTGCTCTCCGAGATATTCGGAATAGATTTTGAAGGCGGCGTTTACAACGGGGACTTGTTCCGCAAGCTTCTCGCCTCCGCACTCAACTGGGATAAGCAGCACGGCACGAAGCACATGGTCGTCTTCTGCGAGGAGCAGGAGCAGCCGGATGTGCTCGCCGCGGGCTTCCGCTTGGTCGACAAATACATTTGCTTCAAGACGGAACTGTAAAGCGATCGATACACTCGCTGAAACGGGGATTTATACTAAGCTCTGATTAAAAGCGGACTAAATTGCCGAGGAGTTTATCATCCTGTCGAAGTGAACGGAGCAAGGTGATATGGAGTGTCGTTGAGCGAAGAGGAACCAGGGCGGAAAACAATCGGCAAGAAGTCCGATTTTAGTCAGAGCTTAGTATTAGATCCGGAGAAAAATCAAAACGGGGTTCGACCGATGTCGGATCCCGTTTTCACATGAAAAGCTTTATATTATAATTAAGCAACAGGTGCTTTTACTTCGTCGCGCTCCGCGTCGAACGGGCGCAGGATGATAACGCGATCCTCTCCGAGGCTCGAGGGCATCACGGAGGCGTCGCACTGGTTCAGATAGTGGATACGGCAGTCCTTCGCCGCGTCAACAAACGGCGCAAGGGTGCAGAGCTCGATCTTAAGCTTGGGCGTTTTATAGTGCATCGGG
This sequence comes from Clostridia bacterium, assembly GCA_017553815.1. Next base: position 3,579 of record JAFZJT010000257.1, on the reverse strand, counting down.
ATAACGATCTTCGGCTCTAAGATATTCGCAAGCTCACGCGCCTCAAAATCATCGATAGTGTAGATCGCGCCGATCGGAACGAGCATAACGTCGATATTCCCGATCTTTTTTATCACATCCTCGCTCGGTATCGCGCCAAGGTCGCCGCAGTGCAGGATGCGCATCCCGTCCATCTCGCAAACGAACATGATGTTCTTGCCGCGAAGCGTTCCGCCGCAGCGGTCATGGTCGGTCTCGATTCCAATTATGTGCACGCCGCCGATATCGTATTCGCCGGGGGTGCGGATTATCATAGTGTTGCTCTTAACAACACTGATATTGTTGTGATCGTTATGATCGTGGCTGATCGTGACTGCGTTGGCGAAGATCTGCGGCAGCTCATACCCGATATACGAATCGTATGGATCTGTCAGCACCGTTGTTCCGTTGGAATCAGTGAACAAAAAACATGAATGTCCATACCATCTTATCTGCATAAAAAATACTCCTTTTTCTTACTTAATTCGTTTGCGGAGCCTCCGCATATAAAAGCGCGGCGGCCATCGCCGCGGAATCAACTCTTCCGAGGTCGCCCCGCTCGCAGGCGGCGAGCGAAGCACGAACCGCCGATGAATGCGCCGAATCGAGGCCGAGCGCATCGGCTGAGAATAAGCACAGGCAGCGAAACAGAGCATTCAAAGATGCGCTTTCATGCTCCGTTAAGGCAGTTTTGGAAACGGCGTACAGGCGTGAGCGCACATAAGCCGATGAATCGCTGCTATGAGCAGCGCCGCCGACCGGGATCGATATCTTCTCCGGCAGAATATGCTCGTAGCTTAGCGCGGCCTCCTCTGCAAAGGCAAGCAGGAAGCCGTCTGCAATTTCGAGAAGAAGCGTGTGCCTCCCCGGAACGACGCTCCCGAAAATCGGAGTTTCTTCTATCTTGGATGCACCGCTTGCGCAGAACTCTCCAAAACAGGCAGCGAGCCGATCAAAGCCTTCCAAGCCGATGGAAGGATATTTTAGCTTCACAGCGGCGCACGTTGGATGCACGGCTACTTTGACGCCCTCTACTATCTCCGGGCAAAGCATTGAAGCGAAGCACCTTGCCGATGAAAAGACTGTCGGCAGAAACGAATTTAAATCAAGCCGCGTATCGCCGCCGCATTCGCTCGCCCTCTTCAAGCTTACACCTTCCTCTAAATAATTCTTAGTCTTATTCAGTTATATTATACCATGCTGTTTTGGCGATTTCAAATATATTATTCTATGCCAAGAGGAGGATCCCTTACGGGAGCCTCCTCAACTGTTATGCTCACTTAGGAGCGGGTTCTATTAGTCTTCCTTCTTCCTGAAGAGCACTATGCCTGCGCCTGCTACTACAGCCGCAATACCTGCACCGACCATAGCGATGGTACCGGTGGGAGGTGCGGGCGGAGTGGTGGGCTCGGGAGTGGGCTCTACCGGGGGTTCGGTGGGCTCGCCGGGAACGGGGGTGGGCTCTACCGGGGGTTCGGTGGGCTCGCCGGGAACGGGAGTGGGCTCTACCGGGGGTTCGGTGGGCTCAACAGGCTCGTCAACGATGGTGATGTTGCCGGAAACAGCTTCCCAATCGATCTCGAACTCGTGGTCTTCGGGCATGAAGACAAGCTCGGTCACGGTGGGCAGGAGTTCGTAAACATCGCCAACCTGTGCATCCTCGGATACGCGGAAGAGTACGGTGAATACGGTGCCGTTGGTGGCGAAGGGCTGCTCGGGATATGGAGCAACAGCCGCAAAGCGGATGGAGCCCTCTACGGTCTCGTAATCGAGAACGTTGAAGCCGCCGATCTCAAGCACTTCGTTCATGAGGTCGCCGTTCTCAAAGCCTTCAACGGTGAGCTTCTCTGCGTCGTAGTCGAGCCAGAAGGTCAGGCCGTGGGCAAGATAGGTGCCCTCAACGTGAACGGTGATGGGTACCAGCTCGCCGGGAACCGCTTCGTAGTCGTCTACCCAGAAGCTCGCCATAGGCTCTTCGGGATCTACGGGAGGCTCGGTGGGATCTACCGGGGGTTCGGTGGGCTGAGGCTCCTCGCCAACGGTCACGAATGCGGGAACAGCAACGTTGTCGATGGGGGTGGACTCGCCGCCGAGCGGGAAGTTGATGAACTCAACAACCTCGGGGATGAAGCCGTATACGCCGTCCTCGATGGTCTCGCTCGCCTTAACGGTGAGGGTGTAGATAACGCCGTTCTCGGTCCAGGGATCTACAGGAATCATGACGCCGAAACGTGCGGAACCGGGGATGGTGGTATAATCGAGATAGGACATACCGCCGAGATCGGTGATATGAGCCATGACGGAGCCGGGCGTGTGACCGATGATCTCGAAGCTCTCAGGATCGAAGTTGAGCCAGAGGTTGATACCGTGTGCCTCAAACTCGCCCTCAACGCGAACGGAAACCTCGAACTCCTCGCCGGGCTCGACCTTCTCGGGAGCGTCAACGAAGAAGCCAACCTGGTCGGGACCGGGGGTTACGGGAGCGGGGGTCGGAGTCTCGGGAACGGGAGTGGGAGTCTCGGGAGCGGGGGTCGGAGTCTCGGGAACGGGAGTGGGAGTCTCGGGAACGGGGGTGGGCTGACCGACGTTTGCGCCGAAGAACTCAACCTGGTCTACCCAAATCTCGTACATATCGTAGCAATGATCGTAGAAAGCAAGATGGACGGTCTGACCGGCATAGGCGGAAAGATCGATCTCGAAGTGCGTCCAAGGATCATCATAGCTGGTGGACGGGGAGACGTTGCTCTGGAGCAGAGTCATCGAAGCGGGATCAGCGGAAGTGCCGATGTAAACGTCGATAGCTTCGGGATAGCTGATGTTGGCGTGGTTCGCATAGAAGCTTACGCGTGCGGAACCGTTGGGAAGGGCAACAGCGGGAGAGATCGCCCAGTTGTTTGCCTGGTAAGAGCCAACGTAATCAATGAAGGAGTAGGACATGATGAAGCTGCTGCCCTCATGTGCAAACACGGTGTAGTCATAACCGCCGGGGTTGTCATCGGAAAGTACCCAGCTGGTGTCTCCGGTGCCGATGAAGGTCCAACCTTCAGAACCGTTCTCAAAGTAGTAGCCGGCAAGGAGAACTTCTTCGCCGGGCTCACCAGGTTCGGGTGTTACGGGAACGGGGGTTGGGGTTGCGGGAACGGGAGTGGGGGTAGGCGTGCCCGGAGTGGGGGTGGGCTGATCGGAACCGCCGCCGCTTACCTCGATATAGTCAACATTCGCCCAATACTGGTCGGTGATGTTGTAGTGACGGATAGCCGCCTTGATGGTCTGGCCTGCGTAAGCGGACAGATCGACTGTGTACTGAGTGTCGCTGCCGTTGAGGGTGAAGCCTGCGATCTGATTGCTCCAGGTGCTGCCGCCGTCAGTGGATACGAACACGCCAAGGTACTCAGCCGCCCAAGAGGGATCCTGACCCTGTGCCCAGAAGGTGAGCCGGGTGCCGGAGAACTCGGGGGTGATAAGCCAGTTATCGGGAGTCAGCGCGCCGAAGTTGTTGTCGTAGGACTGGGAGGTGATGAAGCCCTGACCCTCATGGAAGTTGAAGCCGGACCAATCTGC
>JAFZJT010000256.1 GCA_017553815.1 Clostridia bacterium | reverse complement strand
GTATGTCCATTCCCTCCAGCAGGCTCTGTGATTTCATAAGCTTTTCGCGCTCGGCTGCATATTCCTCGGGTGCTGCCGAAAGGTATTCGATATCCGCCAGCGCATCATACAGCTTTCTTTGCCTTTTCTTTTTGGAGTTAAGGATGATGCGGGTTTTCGTCAGTTCATCTATTCTTGCGTTAGTTTCGGATTCTCTTTCATTAAGCTGCTCCTCCGTATCGATGCCGTACTTCTGTAAAAAATCTTCCTGCTTCTTCAGCTTCTCAAAGCGTTTCAGTTCCTTTGGATCGACCTGTATGCTTGTCCGCTTGCCCTGACCGATTATTCCGAGGATATACATCCAATGTGCAACAAGCGCACGGAAACCCTTCGGCTTTTCAAACGGTATCGGCACGTACTCGCGCGGTTTGAAAAGAACCGTTGTGGTCGAGAGCATATCGTTCTCGATCAGTGCGCCTATATCGTCCTCTGTCAGCGAAGCGCCGTTGTACTTCATTCTGAAGCCGTGCTTAGCGCCCTGAGGCTTGAAGGTCGGATACTTGCCTCGGTGCTCGATCTCATAGCCGCGCGCCTCCATAAGCCTGTAAACTTCGCCCGTGTTCAGGGCTATGGAAAGCACCTCCTCGGCATCGCGATCCACCATATCCCGAAGCGTTAATTGACCGTTCTTCCTTGCGCGGTATTCGGCGTATGAAACGCCGTGCGTGCGCGGCTCTATGACCGAAAGCCCGTTTTCGGCGCAGAGCCTGTCCGATATTCCGCGAACGTCCACATAGTATGATTTCTTGGTGCTGTGATACTTCTTTCCCGTGCTGAAGCTCACCGAGTTCACTGCCATGTGGTTGTGGATATGATCGCGGTCGATATGCGTTGCAAGCACGACCTCGTAGTCAGCGAAATGCTCCTGCACGAACGCCGCGCCGATCTCGTGCGCAAGCTCGGGCGTTACCTCGCCGGGCTTGAACGCCTGTATCGCGTGAAACATCGTGATGCCCTCCGTTTTGCCGTAGCGCTCCTTCGTTTGCTGCATCTGCTTTGCCGCCGTTTCGATCTTGCAGTTGAAGCCTTTAACGAGCACCTGATCGTCTGTCTTTTGCGGGTTTGTTACATAGGCGATAAGCTTGTCGGGGCGCATATGCCGCGACAGCACGCTCGTTACCGCCATGTGCTCTCCCATGAGCGCAGAAGCTCATAGATGCGGTCAAACGCGATCCTCGCCGCCGACACATCCGCGCTTGTCGCATAGCCGACGGTGTTCACCTTATGAACGAGTTGGTTGAAGTTCACACCAATCTTATCGATCTCGTAGATCAGCCGCGTAAAATCGGCGCTGGGCCGCTCCTTCAAGGGCTTGCTCATGATGAGCTTTCGCAGCACCTCTGCACGGGAGAGGGCGGTCTTTTCGCAGAGCTTGTCCAGCTCCTTCTTCTCCGCATCGCCCATGTGAAGGTGGTATTGATGCTTGCTCTTATTCATGATGCCACGCTCCCCGCGCAAGCGGCATAGGGTAATAGGGTGTTCGCACCCTCGCAAGCGGCGTTTTTGGTATAAAAAGGCGATGCTTGCAAGGACAATAAACCTGTTCTTCGATTGATAAAAACCTTGTTTTTCATATAGCCTCCCGGAAAATGTATTTGCTTTTTCATGGCAGCACTTTGGCGCCACTCTCGCTTTCGCTTCTCTTCCGTGCTGCCAAATAACGCCTTTTTGGCGCCATGGGAAGATTGCAAAAGCTTTGCAACCTTGCAACGTTGCAAGAATGTTTGTACACTGTATTTTGCAAACTTCATTTCAGTTTGCATACTTGCCCTCGGTGTTCGGCATCGTCCAATACCAAGTGGTCTCGCGTTTGACCGATTTAATGCCGAGGTTTTTCTTGGCCTCATCGAGAGTGCGCTTGCTGATATCGAGGTGTTTCAGCCCATCCTGCAGCTGCAGAGCCTCCCATTCCTGCTGCTTTGAAAACAGCTCCAATAGCTTCTGCTCCGCAAGCTCGATCTTGCTCAATACAACGTCGTCACCACCCGAAGATTCAAGCAGCTGATCCGCGCTCATCTCGCTTGTTCCATCGAAGAACATGCGGTTGTCCTCGACGGAGAAAACGAGCGTTGCGCCGGGTGCTGCGAGATTGTTCTTGATTGGCGCAAGGTACATCAGCGATTCGCTCGACTTGGGTTTTGCGAGCAGCAGCACGCTCCTTGCTGCGCCCGTTATATCCATCGAGCCGAGGCCCTTATTGATCGCCTTCATGCCCTTCATCTTGTTCATGTGCTCGACTATCACGATAGCGCAGCCCGTGCGCTCCGCAACGTTCATAAGCGCCGTGAACTGTGGGCGAACCTCGTTAGCTCGGTACATATCCACGCCCGAACCGAGATACGCCTGCAGGGGATCGAGCACCATGAGCTTCGCGCCCTTTTCTCTGATCGCCCTTTCGATACGCTCGTCCGAGAACGACAGCGGGGTATTGCTCTCGTCGATCACGAACACTTTTTTGCAATCGGCGAAGTTTGCAACCAGCCTTGGCTTGATCGTATCCGCGAGCCCGTCCTCTGCAGTCTGGTAGATGCAGACGCTCGGCGGCCGAGCCTCCGCGTTTAGATCGCCGGGCAGCGCTTCGCCGCGCGTCAGCCTCGAGATGATGTGCAGGATAAGCATAGTCTTGCCTTCGCCGGGATTGCCGCGAAGGATCGTCAGCTTGCCCTCCGGGATGTACGGCTTCCACAGCCATTTCACCTCCTCGCTTTCGATACTGTCCATGCAGATTAGTTTTGTGTTTTGCATATTGCTCCTTTCCGCGCTTTGCGCTTAAAATCAATGTTGGATACCCATCCCAAGAATAATTAGGACGGAGCATCTGTTTTT
>JAFZJT010000255.1 GCA_017553815.1 Clostridia bacterium | reverse complement strand
GGTCGCCGTCGCATAATTGCTCCAATCTGCGGCAAGCGGTTCCAGCGTCAATTCCGTTTGATCGAGGGTGATGCCGGAAACCGCAGGCGCGTCGGGATCGACTTCGGGCGCCTTCACGGTTACCGTACAGGTTGCCTCAAATCCGCCGTCCTCGGTCTTCGCCGTAATCACCGCGACGCCTTCCGCTATGCCGACTACCAAACCGTCCGTTACCGTCGCAACGCTCTCATCGCTGCTGCTCCAAAGCACGGTCTTGTTGCCCGCGTTCTCGGGCAGAACCGTTGCCGTCAGCATCGCGGCAGCCGTTGCACCGTTGCTCCAGTCCGCCGCCAGCGGTTCCAGCGTCAATTCCGTTTGATCGAGCGTAATTCCCGTCACCGGAACCGAAATGACCGATACCGTACAGGTTGCCTCAAATCCGCCGTCCTCGGTGGTTACCGTAATCACGGTTTCGCCTTCGGCTATCGCCGTAACTGTACCGAATTCATCGACAGTGGCAATCGTTTCGTCCGCAGACGTCCATACCACATTTTTGACCGTCGCATTTTCCGGCGCAATCGTCGCTGTCAGCATCGCCGTCTGTCCCATGACAATTTCCAATTCGTTTGCATCCAACGTCACGCCGGTTACGGCGACCGATTCGCCGGCAGCCTGCTTCAAAAGGTCGACTTCCTCCTTGGAAAGCGTGTAAGAACCGATCGGAATCAGGTTGTCATCCTGGTGCGCCACTACACTGATGCTCGCGCCGCCGTCCTCCAGCATCGTAACGGATGCGGAAATCGGAATCGGGAACGACGATGAACCGGTGAGCAGTGCAAAGAATCCGGAGGTATCCGTTGCGGTACCCGTGGTTCCGTTGATGACCAGCTGATCGCCCACAAAACCGTAATTCGTCATTGCGCCGAATTTGAAGGGCAGCGAACTGACGGTCGCCGCGCCGTTGATTGCCACATTTCCGTCTGCGTCAAACGAAATACTGTTTTCGCCCTGCGTTTGGGAAACGATCACGCCCGTAAGGTCAACGTACGGGTCATCGATTTGCGGCTCCTGTCGTTCGTTCACCATGATTTCACACTCTGCCTGCAGCGTGCCGTCCTCGGTCATAGCCGTAATGCGGACATAGCCCGGCTCCTTCGCGGTGACCAGACCAAATGCATCAACGGTTGCGCGCGACCGGTTGCTGCTGTGAAACAGAACCTTCTTGGGCGTCGCATTTTCGGGTGTGAAGATTGGCGTCAGGCGCAGATGATTGCCCTGCAGCATCGATGCCGCGTTTCTGTCCAGCGTCAGCGCCGTCGCTTCGACAATCTCGATATCATTCAGCGAGAAGCCGAGCTTTTGCGCGTCTTCTTCACCGATCGTGAAATGACCGACTGCGGGATAAGCCGGTTCATTGCGCTTGTCCCAGATGGACTGAATCTCTTTTTCATCCATTCTGGACGGATGCAGCGACTCGCTCAACGCATAGGTCAGACGAGCGCCTGCAATATGAATCGCAAAAATCGGTTCCAGCGTCAATGCGTCGTCGGTCTTTTCCGCAAAGAAGCGCACGTCCGTCGCAAGGTACTGCTTGCGAAGCCCCAGCTGATTCGCAAAGTCGGCAACTTCATCCAACACATTCAGTTCGACATCCTTCACGGGAGAAAGCACCAACCCTGCGTTCCGATCGAATCTCCAGTCGCCCTTGCCTTCCCAAGCATACAGACCGCCGAGAACGCCGTTCGCAGTATAGGAACCGTCACTGAAGAAATGCAGTTCGTTCTTCGTCTGCGTGCCGTCCTCGCCGTCCGCTTCCGTCGCGTAGGTCGTCGCCAGGAGTTCTCTCAGTTCCGAAGCGCTTGCCATGATCGTCGCCAGCGAATCTGCGTCAATCCGGATGTCTGCCACCACAGCGGCTTCTTCCGGCTTTTCCGGATCTCCAAACAGCATTTTGACCGCCGCGCCGCCGTCTTGCTCCGTAATCTCGTAGAAAACCGGCGCTGTCATCTCCACGGGCAGGAACGCGCCCATGCCCGCATCGATCAACTCCTGCGCCATCTTCGCCGTGCAATCGTTCACTTCTCGCAAAGCGAGCATTCCGTTATTGTTGGAAAAGGTTGTTTCAAACGACACCTGATAGATGGAAGATGCGAGCGCATCCACCGAAACCGTTTGCGTATCGGTATGAAATACGACTGTCGCCGTCGATGCGCCATCCTCCGAAGTGTAGGAAAAGCTCAGATCGTCCGCCGCCGCAACCGTTGTAAAGAATACTGCGGAGCAGAGCATAAAAAGTGCCGCAACGAGCGCAAGCCCTCTTCTTCCCGTTTTGAACAGTTTCATGGTCTTCCTCCCGACAGATTATTCTGCGGAGAGCGACGCCAGAATTTCCGGAGTCAACTCAAATTTGCCGAAGTCACGCGGTTCATCGGCGCCGTCCGGCGCACCGAACCACATCTGCAGCGTCGAGCCGTTCACTTCCGTCCAGATCCATGCGGTCAGCTCTTTCGGGAACAGCGCCGCCAGAATCGATTTCTGCGCTTCCTCAACCATAGTTGCCGTTGCCTCCGTCTGAGGAATCACGAGCGTGCCGTTTTCGATGCTGTACGGCAAGTCCGCTTCACAGGCGTACATGCTTGCCGCAATCGCACTGACGTGTACGGTCTTGGTCGCAGGATCAAACGTCAGCGTCGTCTTGTCCGTTGAATCACCCGTGCTTACGTCGTATTCGAGCACCACCGCATTCTCCGCCGAAGCCGGCTCCGCGGGTGTTTCAGCGGTCTGTTCCGTGTTGTTCACGGACGTCTCTTCCGTCTTGGACGGTTCCGAGGGCTGCGCCTGCGGCGTCGACGTACAGCCGATCGCAGCAAGCAGCATCAGTGCTGCCAGTCCCAAAGCAATGATTGTCTTTTTCATCGTTTCCTCCTGTTTTATTTCGGATGCAGACCTCCGGTTGCACGGACAGTCCTCCCCGTTTTTTACATAAATTTTACGGGATATGATCGGTTTTGTCTGTCCGAAAAATGATATTTTTATCGTAAAAAAAGCATTTGCATCATTTTTTCTCTGTTTTGACCGCACAGAAAAAAGCCCTCTTCGCGTCTGCGAAAAGGGCTCTGTTACAAAACCGTCTTATTGTTTCATCAGTGCGGCAACCACGCTCTCCGGCTCCTTCATGCCTCTTGCGACCCACTCGTCTACGATCCCATACAGACCGTAGGAAAGGAATGCCTTCGACAGTGCAACAATGCTTTCATCCTCTTTCTGCGGTCCGATGAACGAATTGATGGTATCGAGCACAATATGGGACAGACCGTCGCGGTACAACAGCGTGTAGAAATCCTGATACAATTTATAATGATGCAGAAGCGCCTGTACAAACGCCGTCGCATCGAACGACCGATCGTCCGGCTTTTGCGACTCGAAGGTTGCCCGCACAATCCTGCGATCATATCGGCGCAGAATTTCCTCCTTGCTCCCGAAATTGCGATAAAAGGAAACGCGACCCACGCCTGCTTTGTCGCAGATCTCGCTGACCGAGAGCTGCTGCATCGGACAATCGCGCATCAGTTCCAGCAGCGCGTCCGTGATATGCTCCACAACGTAGGTATTGCGCGCCTCGTTTGAGAACGGTGATACAGCGCGTTCCCTTTGTTTCATTTTTGTCGCTTCGCTTGACATCTGCGCATCTCCATGCAATACTGATTTCGACGAATCAAATGTTTCATCAAAACAATTGTATCATGGGACGTTCGGATTTGTCAAGAATGAATCATTTCGGGAGGTCTGTATGTCTGTTGTTTGGAAGCGCGTCATCATCCTGCTTGTGATCGCGGTTGTCGGTATTGTAACCGGTCGTCTTGCTGTGCGCGGTCTCGGCTGTCTGCTGCTCGGCGGCACCCTGTTCGGGGGAAACATCCTGTGAACGAGCCGAAAAAGCGTCCCATTCTTGTGCGAATTCTGGGGGTTATTATGTGGATTTTTGCCTGTATCATGACATTTGTTGTGTTCTTTGCGGCGGGCGTCGCATCGAAGTTCTTACTCAAGCCCGCGTGGCAAAAACAGTACAGCGTGCAATGGAGCGACGCGCTCGGCACGCTGAAAACCGACCTGCCTTACGGGGAGGGGAAGGCGAACAAGTTCGACCTTTACCTTCCGAAGGACAACACAAAGGAGCATTACGGTCTCGCAGTCTATCTGCACGCCGGCGGCTTCACAAGCGGCGACAAGGCCGAAGATCAGCAGATGCTCGCCTGGCTCTGCAAAAAGGGCTACGTCGCGGCCGGTATCAACTACACGCTCCGCAGCAACACGAACACGGCAAGCGTGCTGTCGCAGTCGAATGAAATCAAAGCGGCGATCCCGTTTGTCGTCAAGGCTGCCGAAGAAGCGGGCTACCCGATCGACAAAATGGCGATTGCGGGCGGCTCGGCAGGACACGCGCTTGCCATGATCTACGCCTACCGCGACGCGAAGGAAGCGCCGGTACCCGTTGTATTCACCTTCGGCGCAGTCGGTCCGTCCAGCTTCTATGCAGAGGATTGGGGCGTTCTCGGCGGCGGCGTCGAAACTGAACAGCAGCGGCAAGCGGCGGCGGCGCTGTTTACCGCGATGAGCGGCGAGGTCATCACGCCCGAGCAGATTGCTGACGGGTCGTATCTCGAAAAAATGAAGCCGATTGCGGCGGCGGAGTGGGTATCCGAAAACCCGATCCCGACCGTTGCCGCCTACGGCACGCGTGATCGGGTACAGCCGTTCCTTGCTTCGCTTCGGCTTAAAAAGGCGCTGGAAGACAACCATGTCGATCACGTTTATCTCGAGCTGCCGCACTCCGGTCACGGTCTGCAGAACGACAACGCCCTGTCAAAGCAATGGATGGAATCGATCGAAGCGTATCTGGCGAAATATCTGCCGGTAGAGTGAGGGAAGAATGATGGAACAACAGCCGAAAAAGAAAAAAAGGAGAGGATGGAAATTGGTCCTGCGAATCATCTTTCTGTACGTCCCGTTGACTTTTGCGGTCCTTCTTGTGGGACTGTATCTGTACGCGGACAACTGGCCCTCGATCTTTAACGGATACAACGAAAAGATCGAAACCGGCGGTACGCTGGAAGCGAAATACCTGCAGTTCGGAACGTATACGGTCAAAAAAACAACCGCGAAGGCAGAAAAACCGATCAACAAATACACGGTTTACTATCCGGAAGAAGCGGAAACCGCCGACAAAACCTATCCGATGCTCCTCGTTCTGAACGGGACGGGCGGCAAGGCGACGAAGTATCTGCCGCAATTCAAGTTGTTTGCCTCCCACGGTTTTATCGTTGTCGGCAATCAGGACAAAGGAACCGGTACCGGACAGACCGCCATTACGACGCTCAACTATATGTTGGCGCAGAACGAAGATCCGAGCAGCGTGTTTTATCATAAAATCGACACAGAGAACATCGGGATCACGGGTTTTTCGCAGGGCGGTTCCGCCGTGTTCAACGCTCTGTCAAAGTACGATGAAGGATCGCTTTTCAAGGCAGCTGCGCCGCTTTCTCCGGCCAGTGAATCCGCCGCGAGCTTTGTGGGGTATCCGTACGATTCCTCCCTTGTCCGTTGTCCGGTCCTGATATTTACCGGAACGGAGGGAAAATTCGAAACCGAATCCGTCATTCCGTTTGCGAAGCTGAACGAGCAGTATGACAAGATCACAGCACCGAAAGCCATGGCCCGCCGCGTCGGCATGGACCACGATCACATGATGTATTCCGCAGGCGGCTATGTCATCGCATGGTTCCGTTGGCAGCTCATGGGCGATCAGGAAGCCGCGACCGTTTTCATCGGCGAATCGCCGGAACTGATGACCAACCCGCTGTATCAGGATCAACGGATCGACCTGGAATAAGGAGAAACAAGTGGGAATATTTTTGAAAGTCCTCGTCATCATTCTGGCTGTTCTGGCAGTCGCAGCCCTTGGCATTTATTTTGCCGTGCTTCGGTATCCGAAACTCAAAGAGAATCCGAAAGTCGGCAAATGGTATCGCGTTTCCGACAAGAAAATGAAGGATTCTGAAGGGCACGGCTACCATCATTGCCACGCCCGTTGTCTGGATTCGCTTTGAAGAACAAGGGCAATCCGTTGCCGGATGGCTCACGGATGCAATGGACGGAAATCTGAAAGACTACGGTCTTGATTTGATCGACAAAGAATATGACTGAAAAAAAGGCGGCGAGGACACACCCCGCCGCATATAACAAAACGACGCCTCCGCGAAATGCGGAGGCGTCGTCTTTAGGGGAGGGCTCTATGGTTTACAGAACATTCACGATCTTGTGCAGCTCTCGATCGAGAGCGCGAATGGCGCCTTCCTCGAAGCCGAGCGTGGACAGCAGCTCGAAGGCTGTGTTGTTTTCGACAGCCTTGACAAGGGCTTCGCGCGAATAGCCGTGCGCCTTTGCGAACATCTCGATGCCGTCGTACAGCGGCTTCAGGACGCGCTTTGCCTCGTCGCCCTGCGTGTTCAGATGCTTCAAAGAACAGGCGACCGACAGTACGGGCGCAGTGTCGCAGTTTCGGGAAACGGCAAGGTTCGGTTCGGTCATTCCCTTCGGCGTCAGCTCGCCCATGATTTCCTTCAGCCAGCCGATGCTGTCCGCCACCCAATGCGGCGCACGCTCGGAGATGATCGCGCCGTGAATCCACTTCTCGGCAGTCGAGAAGCCGTGTCCGCCGTAAGAATAGATATGGCTCTCGAACGGAATGCCGTTCTTTGCGAGCGCAAGCTCCATTTCAAGCGTATTGGTCACATCTACAAGCCGATCGTCCCGCGCCGCGACGAGGAAGCACGGGCAGGTTTCGGCGTCCACGTGCTCGTTCGGATAGGGCATATTCGGCTTACAAAGATCGACAATGCTCGGCAGGATTGCCGCATACACCAGGATTGCCGCCGCAGGTTTGTGCTTAGCGACCGTCGCGGTGCAGGCTGCAAGATGCCCGCCTGCTGAGAAGCCGACGACCGCAATCCTTGCGGAATCGACGTGCCATGCCTCGGCGTTTTGTTCGATCAATGCCATTGCCGCCTCATAATCATCGAGCGGCATCGGCCACTCGCACGCTGCACCGACCGTGTAGCGCAATACGAACGTCTGGTATCCCGCCCGACTGTACGAGAGCGCAACCGGATCGGCTTCGCGGTCGGAACACATCGCATAACCGCCGCCCGGCAGCACAAGCATCGCAGGACGCTTCGCAAACTGGAATTCACCGCCGACCTCCTGCAAATACGCGGTCAGCGTCACGTTTCGTTCTTCGTTCAGTACAATGACTTCACTTTTCATAGCATCCGTTTCCTTTCATAAAGATTAATACATAATTTCAATGAGACAGACGTCGTTCACACCGAGCGCGGTCGACATCGTCAGTTTGCCGTCCGCATAGACAAACGACAGCGGCTCAGGCCGTACCGCCGAGCGCGTGCGAATGTCCTCGATCTCCGCCGCGTTCAGATCATTCCGACGCTTGTACACCGTCTCCCAAATTGCAAGCGGGTTGCCGTGCTCGTCGTCGATGCGGCGTACGGTAACGTTTTTCGGCTCTGCGGGCAACTCGATCGCAAGCTCCGTCGCTTCCTTTGCTGCGGCGGGATCGCTTTTCATACGCTGCCGGAACAGCAAAAGCTGCATGCCCGTTTGGGAGCGGAACGCCGCAAGTCCGATTTCGCCGTCGAACGCCGCATCCGGCAGGACAAGCCGTTCGTCCCCGCACAGCGACAGCAGTTTCAGTGCCCAGAAGCCCGGCTTTTCGATGCCGTCCTGGTTCAGAAGTCCGAAGCCGCCGTGGAACGGTTCGACGAACGTGTGCCATTCCTCAAACAGATCGGAAAAGCACCAGACCGACGACGCATCCACATACGGTGCCACCTCCAACGCGGTCTTGACAAGATATGCCGCCACCTTTTTGGTATCGTTCGTATAGGCGGAAAAAATCGCGTTCGCATTCCATTCCGAATAGATCAGCGGATAGCCCTCCGCCTGTTTGCGGACAATCGCGGCGTTCCGTTTGAACACGCCCGGTGCAATGTCCGTCGTTTCGGATTTATCTGCCAGCAACGCGCGCATCCCGGACAAAAAGGTTTTTCCCGGCACAGCGTCCAACAGGGCGCCGATCGCTGCGAGCTTATCGGGCGTGAACAGCTCGACAGTATGCGCCTGGGCCGTATCGTCCTCGGGACCGCCGCTTGCTTCCACACCGGCGATCGGATCGCCGGGATACTGGTGCGTCGAGAGAAAGTCCAGCGGGATGCCGTTTTGCTCGCAGTACGCGCGAAACGGTTTTACCCCGCGTGACGCGCTTGTGGCAGGTCCGCCGACTTTCAGCATGGAATCGACCGCTTTGATCGCCTCGGCGCTCGCCTTATAAAGTGCAAGGTAGCCGTCCGTGCCTCCCGTAAAGAATGAATTGCCGAGGTCGGGCTCGTTCCAGACCTCAAAATACCACGAACGCACCTCCTCCGCGCCGTAACGGTGCAGAAGAAACCGGATAAACGCCTGCAGGTATTCTTTCCACGCGGAAAAATCCTTCGGCATGGAGAAGTTCGGCTTATAGTATAAGAATCCTTTTGCGTCCGGATCGGCCGCCAGCTTACGCGGCATAAATCCAAGCTCGACAAACGGTTTCATGCCGGCTGCCAGCACATTGTCGTACACGATCCCGCAGGCACGGAAATTCCGTTCCGAAAACCGCTCCGCGCCGGGAAAAGGCAGCATCTCTTTTAGGTCGGTCAGCGTGTGCATATCGTCGCAGAAAATGCCGTGAAAGCGCACATAGCGGATGCCGAGTTCGTCATGAATCCATTGCAGCTGCCGGAGATAATCGGTGCGCAGCGCGAGCTGCGCGTGACCGCTGCCGACACAGAACTGCCAATGTTTGCTGTTCGGGACGGTCGGACCGTTTGCCGGGATCAAAAATCTCATAATACACTCCTTACCTGTGCAGTTCGTGCAGTTCTTCGATCATCCGATAGATGCGCGTTGCCGAAACGAGCAGATCTGCGCGCTTGAGGCGTCCGTCCTTCAGTGCCTCCAGAATGAAATCCACATCCCGCTGCGCGCCGGGCATGCAGAGATCGTTGCCCGCAGCAATCGTTTCGGGCGCGCTGCCGACGCGGTACTCACCCTCGGGAGAGCCGTTCTCCGAGCCGATCCAGTCGGTCATCACGATGCCGTCGAACCCGAACTCCGAGCGCAGCAGATCGGTGACAAGATCACGCCGCTCGGCGGTATGCGTGCCGTTCAGAAGATTGTAAGAGGTCATCAGCGCTTTCGGGTGCGATTCCCGCACACAGATGCCGAAGCCCTTCGTATAGATTTCGCGCAGCGCACGCTCGGACACCATACTGTCGTTGCGCATACGGTTCGTCTCCTGATTGTTGCAGCAGAAATGCTTGATCGTCGTGCCGCAGCCAGGGTGCGCCTGCACGCCGCGCGTCAGTGCCGCCGCCATCTTGCCGGACAGCAGGGGATCTTCGGAAAAATATTCGAAATTCCTTCCGCAGCGCGGGTCGCGGTGGATGTTCAGCGCGGGAGCAAGCCACAAATGTACGCCGTAGCGTTCCATCTCATCTCCCACAAGATCGCCGCACATCGCCGCAAAGTCGTCGTTGAAGCTCTGCGCGATTGCCGTTCCGATCGGAATGGCTGTACAGTACTGCGTTTTGATGACCCCGTGGCGTTCCGGCTTTTTCTCTCCGGTGTATCCGAGCGATTTCGCAATGGATTCCGGAACCACATTCTTCAGCAGATATTCGATAAACGGATTCGGCAGAGCGTACGCTCCGTTCTCATCCTCGCCGTATTGCTGTTCAAGCCGCAAACCCGCAGGACCGTCTGCCATGACAATCGAATGTGTGATTTTGTCCGGCATCGAAAGGACGGTTTCGCCCGCCGCACCGATGACGGAGAACGCCGAGTTTCCGACGTTCGATGCAAAGAGCCGCCGATCATATGCGCCGACGCAGATCAGCGCCAGTTCTTCATCCGTAAAGGAGGCAAGATACGGGTCCGTCTCATCCATGCGCACATAGGACACTTCTTCGGGCTTGATCGCGTCCGCATCAATGAGGTGCACCGGCAGGCCCGAAAGGTCCTGCGCTTTATGCGGCAGCCACAGGTCTGCAAAATCCGCCGTGCCGCCGACATGCGCCGTATGCTTTACGACTGCGTTCGTTTTCAGGCGCAGCACGCACACCGGCACGGCAGACGCCGAAGAATTACCGACGCACACACCGTAATCGCCCGCGTTTAATTCATAATTGCCGCGCACCGGATCATAGGACGCCATATCCCGCAAGTCGAATCGCAGCGTCAGCCGTTCGCTCTCGTTCGGCGCAAGAAGCGCCGTCTTCCGATAGGCGGCAAGTTCCTGTGCCGGTGTATCCAAAATGCCCTCAGGTTTCACAAGATACAGCTGCAGGACTTCCTTCCCTGCAAATGCGCCGGTGTTTTTCACCGTCACATGTACGGTCACGACGGTTCCGTCGACCGTTGTATCGAAATCCTCGCGGGAGAATGTCGTATAGGACAGCCCGAAGCCGAACGGGAACAAAACCGGCTTGTCCGCCGTCGCAAAGTAGCGATAGCCGACATAGATGCCCTCGGTGTAGCGGTTGGTGCGATGCGCGCCGAAGTGTCCGTCGGTGGGATAGTCGTGTTCCGTCGCCCATGTCATCGTCAGCTTGCCGGAAGGATTTGCCTTGCCGAGCAAAATATCAGCAAGAATATCGCCCGTCACAACACCGAGCTGCGACAGCAGCAGGATATTGGAAACGCAGTCGAGCACAGGAGAGAGGTCGACCATGCCGCCCGTATTCAACACGAGCAGAAAACGCGGATAGCGGCAAGCCGCTTCGGTAATATCGCGTATTTCCGTTTCGGTCAGTAAAAGATCGCCGGGCACATAGGTTCGGTCGCTGCCCTCGCCGGAATTGCGCGTCAGGACATAAACGGCAGTATCGACTTCGGAATCAAGAGAAAAAGCGTATTCCGGCTCCGGTGCGACGGCGCCGATGCTCGCAATCAGCGTGTCGATGCCGCCCTCCTCGATCGCCTGCTTCAGCTTTGCCTGGAATGCTGCGTGTGCCGCTTCCCGTTCCGCGGCATACGACTTCAGCCACGATTCCGTGGCGATTGTAAAGCCGGCCGAAACGAGTCCGTCTTTTGCCGTGGTAAAGAAGCGGGAATTGACATTACCGGAGCCCGTTCCGCCCTTGACCGTGTATTCGGCGCCGTTGCCGAACAACGCGATTTTGCACGGTGCGGAAAGCGGGAAATCTTCGTTCTTTTTCAGAAACAGCGTACATTCCGCCGCATATTCCCGAAGCTTGGCAATGTGTTCTTTTTCATAGTCCTGCAATTCCATAAAGCCCTCCGTTTTCTTGTCATATTGTCAATATCATTTTACAGGATTCTTCCGGCGTGTGCTATCTTATTTTTGATGGAATTATCCGGTTTCTGATGTAAAAACCGGCTGCTTTTCGTTCTTGCACGAATCGGAAAACCGTCTGTGATGGGGTAAAAACCGACATTGGATTTTGGTCGCGTCATCCGTTCGTAAGAGACGCGCAAAGCCCCGGAAGAGGAGCACAATTTCCTTTCTCAAGAACAAGAATCGTTATGATTTGAGATACCCTTCGCGCGCCTTGACGCCGAAGTGCGCTTCGAGCTCGTGCATCTGTTCGTCGGTGATGGTATTGACGAGAGGAAGATGCGCGATCTTCATGTAGATTTCGGCTGCCTTTTCGGCGGTCTCAATGAGTCCGAAGGTCTCGTCAAGATCCCTGCCCGCGCCGTAGATGCCGTGCTGCGCCCACACGCAAAGCCTTGCGGTCTCCATCTTCTTTGCGGTGGCTTCGCCGATCTCGTTGGTGCCGCAGAGCATCCACGGCAGCACGTTCACGCCGTCCGGGAAGACCACGATGCATTCGGTGCACATCTGCCAGAGCGTGCGCGTGAACGCGCGTTCGTCGAGATCGTGCACATAGGTCATGGCAAG
>JAFZJT010000254.1 GCA_017553815.1 Clostridia bacterium | reverse complement strand
GGGGGCGAGAAGGTTGCGTAATACATTCAGTCTTGTTTGGAAGCTGCTCCTTATCTGCCTTGTGGCGGGTCTTGTGCTCGGCCTTGTGAACGAGGTCACAAAGGCTCCCATCGAGGAGCAGGAAAAGGTCGCGGCGGATAATGCTCGCGCGGCGGCATTCCCCGGAGCCGCAAAGTTCGAGCCATTGAAACACGACAGCGAGAACGTTCACAACTTCTATTCCGCTCTCGATGAAAATGGCAATATCCTCGGCTGCGTCGCATCCTCCCGCGAATACGGCTACGGCGGTGATATCGAGGTCGTCGTCGGAATGGATACTAAGGGAGGCGTCGTAGGCACCGTTATAGGCGGCAACGGCGATTTCTCCGAAACCGCAGGTCTTGGCGCAAAGGTCAAGGACGAAGCCTTTGCAAAGCAGTTCATCGGAATGAATTATTCCGGCGAAGAGGTCAAGTACAGCGAGGGCGGCGGAGGATACATCATCCCCGCGGGCTCGATAATCGTTCAAAAAGCGCAGAGCGACGGAGGCTCGGAGCCCGACGCCATCAGCGGCGCGACCTATTCCTCTACCGCTGTTATCAAAGCATTCAACAACACCTGCGCCGAGCTTTACAGGCTCATTGCAGGCTGAGAGGGGTGAAGACATGAGTAAAGCAGGAAAAGTTTTTACAAACGGCCTGTTCAACGAGAACCCGACCTTCCGTCTCGTTCTCGGAACATGCCCCACGCTTGCCGTCACCACTCAGGCGATGAACGGCATAGGAATGGGACTCGCGGCCACCTTCGTTCTTCTCGGAAGCAATATTGTGATATCGCTTCTTCGCAAATTCATACCCGATAAGGTTCGCATACCGGCGTTCATCGTCATAATCTGTATGTTCGTAACCTCGGTTCAGATGCTGATGCACGCCTTCGTTCCGGCGCTCTACGAATCACTCGGTATCTTCATTCCGCTTATCGTCGTAAACTGCATTATCCTTGCCCGCGCGGAGGCGTTCGCTTCAAAGAACAGCGTGCTTTATTCCGCGATTGACGGTCTCGGAATGGGCATCGGCTTCACCGTGGCGATAACCGCGATCGGCGCGATCAGGGAGATCATCGGAAACGGCACCATCTTCGGCGCAAGCGTTTTCGGATCCGGTTTTGAGCCGATGCTGATTGCGGCGCTCGCTCCCGGCGGCTTCATCGTTTTCGGATTGATGCTCGCCCTTGTGAACGCCATCTCCAACAGGGATAAAAAAGAGGCTGAGACCGAATGCGGTCTCGAGGATAAGGAGGCGGCATAATGAGTGATTTTGCAAAGCTTCTTGTACTGCTCGTAACGAGCATACTTTCAAACAATTTCATCTTCTCGCGCTTCCTCGGCTGCTGCCCGTTCCTCGGCGTTTCCAATAAGGTCGAAACGGCGGCGGGCATGGGCATGGCCGTCACCTTCGTTATGGCGCTCGCGTCGCTGTTCACCTGGCTTGTGTACAACTTCATACTCGTTCCTCTCGGACTCGAGTATTTGCAAACGATGAGCTTTATCCTCGTCATCGCAAGCCTCGTGCAGTTTGTCGAGATGTTCCTCAAAAAGTCGAGCCCCGCTCTTTATAAGAGCCTTGGAATCTATCTGCCGCTCATCACCACGAACTGCGCGGTTCTCGGCGCAACGCTCATCAACATCGAGCAGAGCTACAACCTGCTGTTCGCTGTATCAAACGGCGTTTTCGGCGCTCTCGGCTTCATGCTTGCGATCGTGCTGATGGCGGGCGTTCGCGAGAGGCTCGAGTTTTCAAAAATGCCGAATGCGCTAAAGGGCTTCTCAAGCTCGCTTATCATCGCGGGTCTTATGAGCATAGCCTTCCTCGGCTTCTCCGGCATCGGCGGCTGATAGGCTAAAGGAGGTTTTTATGAACTGGACTGCAATAATCATCGCGGGCGCCGTCATGGGCGCACTCGCAATCATATTTGCCATAATACTCGGCGTTGCGGATAAGAAGTTTGCAGTGGAGATAGATTCCCGCGTTCCGCAGATCGCCGAATGCCTCGGCGGCGCGAATTGCGGCGCCTGCGGTTATGCCGGCTGTGCGGCGCTCGCCGAAGCCATAGTGCGCGGCGAGGTCGCCCCGAATGCCTGCCCCGCTTCAAAGGGCGAGAAGATGAGGCGCATATCCGAGCTCATGGGCGTTGAAGCCTCAGCACAAACGCCCGCTGTTGCACGGCTCATCTGCACCGGCGATTGCGAGACAGCCGCCGCGCGCTATCAGTACGATGGTGTTCCGAGCTGCCGTATTGCAAACGGACTTGCGGGCGGCCCGAAGAAATGCACATGGGCCTGCCTCGGCATGGGCGACTGTATTAGCGACTGCAAATTCGGCGCGATCACAATGGGTGAAAACGGCCTTCCGCAGTTCAACAGCGCCAAATGCACCGGCTGCGGCGCATGCGCAAAGCAATGTCCGCGCGGCGCTATCGCGCTCGTTCCGACTGCGGCAAAGGCGCTCATCCTCTGCCGCAACGACGATGCCGGTAAGGAGGCTAAGGACAACTGCAAGAACGCCTGCATCGGCTGCCGCCGCTGTGAAAAGAGCTGCCCTGCCGATGCGATAACGCTTATAGGAAAGCACTGCGTCATCGATCAGGATAAGTGCATCGGCTGCATTGAATGCACTAAGCAATGTCCGATGGGCTGCATTATCGCGCTGTAACGGCGAAAGTGACTCAATTCAATAGCACAAAACACGAAAAAGCGGATACTCCTTTTCCCGGGAGCGTCCGCTTTTAAAATGCTCGCTAATTATTCGACTTTATTCTATGATCAAGTCCGCGCATTCGCGAACCGCACATTTATCGAAATACAGCTCCTCAAGAGGTATCCACCGCTCCTTGAACTGCAGGAGTTTCTCCTCGCCGTTTCTCATTAGAATACGCTTTTGCTGCTCCTCGGGCTCGATATCGAGAAAAACCTTGAGATCATAGTTTTCTCGAAGCTTCGGATGAAGCGAATACGAACCCTCGATAATCACGACATGCGAAGGATGAACGGCAACCGACTCGCCGAGCGTCATGCTCGAGCAGTCGAACGGACGATATGTAAAGTCCTTGTTGGAGGCAAGCCTGTCAAGCACTTCTTCATTGAAACGCTCGTAGTCCACGTTCCCGCCGGGCGTTTGGAAACGCTCCACGGTTCGCTGCTCGGGTCTTAAGTAGAAATCATCCATGTGAACCACAGTGATCACGGGCTTGGGTATCCTGCGCTCAAGCGCATGCCTCAGGGCGGTCGCAAGCGTGGTTTTGCCGCTTCCGCAGCGCCCGTCCAACGCGATCAAAAACGGACGCAGGGGGAGACCGATGCGCAGCTTGAGCTCGCGTTCTTCGATAAGGCCGAGTATTCTTTTTACGTTCAATCTGATAGATTCTATAGTGTCCATGCGTTCCGTTCAGATCATCTCAGTAGTTTTTCTGCGTGGGTTCGGTGTTGATCTTGTTTCGTTCCATCGAGAGCATCATAGTAGGTATCAGCACTATCTGCATTATGATGCCAGGGATGGCGTTGAGCACCGCGTCGGCAAGGAAAACGTTGAAATCAAAGGCGCTTCCGCTCAACTTGAAGATAATGATTCGGGCGATGAGGAAAACGACCCTGCCCAGTATCATCGAAGCAATAAGAGCGATAAAAAGCGCGGAGGTCTTACCGACCTTTGCGGCAAGGAGCTTCTGATAGATGTATCCTGCGAAGAAGCCGTATGCCGCAAGTTCAAACATCATCTCCAAAGCGGTGGGGAAGAGGGCGGGCATCACGAAGAGCAGCGAACGCACCAAGGGAAGAAGAAAGCCTATCACAAGGCCGTAGGGCCAGCCCACTATAAGCGAACACAGGAACACGGGCAGATGCATCGGAAGCAGCATCCTGCCAATCTGCGGCACCTGTCCCGTAACGAACGGAAGCACGAGCCCTATCGCGAAAAACATCGCTGTGACAACAAGCTTTTGAGTGGTTATTTTACGCATATCGATTCCTTAATAAATTTAAAAGTCAAATCCTTTGACGGAAGCATCAGCTCTCGGCGGCGGTCTTCAGCTCCTCCATGATGGAGGGAATGTCTATATTTTGCGGGCATTGCACGGTGCATGCGCCGCAGGCGATGCAAACCTTCGCGCTGTGCTCATGCTCCTCGATCGCCCTTGCCGCGAATCTGCCGTTGAGCTTGAATTTGTTGTAGATCTCCATCATAACGGGGATGTCTATATGCACCGGGCAGCCGTCCGTGCAGTAGCGGCAGGCGGTGCAGGGAGCGGAAATCTGCTTTTTGAACTCGTGGCAAACCTTGAAAAGCAGCTCGGTCTCCCCGTCGCTGAGCGGTTCGGATTCGTTGAAGGTGCGGATATTGTCGTCCGCCTGATCAAGCGTGGACATGCCGCTCAGAATGAGCTTGACATTATCGAGCCGCATCAGGAATCTGAACGCCCATGAGGGTATCGACCACTCGGGATGCACGGCCTTGAGCTGAGCTTCGGTCTCGTCGGTGAGCTTGGCGAGCCTTCCGCCGCGCACGGGCTCCATGACGATAACGGGAAGTCCGGCTGCGCTCAGCATCTCATACTGCGCCTTTGCATCGTGCAGCAGCCAGTCGAGATAGTTCAGCTGTATCTGAGCAAAATCCCAACCGCCGAAGTCTATGACCCTGCGCATCGTTTCAAGCGAAGCATGGAAGGAAAAGCCGAGATG
This sequence comes from Clostridia bacterium, assembly GCA_017553815.1. The sequence goes on along the minus strand of JAFZJT010000254.1, from coordinate 8,627 downwards.
CCTTATCCTGCCGAGCTTTTTCTGCTCCATGAAGTATTCGACACAGCCGTTGGTCAGATAGGTGTCGACCGTGTTGTCACTGATCGCGTGGATTAGATAGTAGTCGATGTAGTCCATATCGAGCCGCTTGAGCTGCTCCTCGAATACCGCCTTGAAATCCGGATTCGCGCGGCAGTTAAACTTGGTTGCAACGTGGAAGCTTTCGCGCGGATATTTCTTGAGCGCCGCTCCTACGAAGGATTCGGATTCGCCGTTATGATAGACGTAGGCGGTGTCGTAATAGTTGACTCCGCTAATGTAGAGCCTGTCGATGATCGCGGCGGCTCTGTCGAAATCTATCCTTCCGTCCTCTCCCGTGGGAAGGCGCATATTGCCCATTCCGAGCATGGAGATATCGTTTCCGCAAATAACACTCTTTTTCATTTTTATACCTCGTTTCGATCAGAACCTGTTTTAAGGCTGCGGCTCATCTTCCGAAGCTGCTTCCAGGAGCATGGCTCCACTCCTTGTCGGTCTCATCCTTGATATAGGTCTTGATGATCGCCTTACAGTCAAGGCAAAGGTCCGAATAGACGGGGGCGATGCCGCTCCAAAGCGTTCCTCTTGTGAACTTAAGGCCGATAGCGCCGTTCTCGGAGGCCTTGCCCCAGGTGACGCCTTCCTCGATCCTTTCGCTTCCGCAGTACGGACATTTCATGTGAATAGCTGCCTCCTAAGATTTGTTTGTTTATATTCTATCACGTTTTCAAGTAAAATTCAATAAAATTGACGATAACTATTCTATAGAACCGCAGATTTCATCATGATATGAGATAATTATTATTGAATAACGAATGAACTGTTCCATTTTTCAAGAGAATGTGCTATAATGAAATAGTATTCTGATAAACCATCAATGCCGTAACCGTATTACGGCTAATTCTCGGAGGTATCAAACTTGAGTCTTTTGCTCAGCAAGCTTCTTGCCGGCTTCGTGATCGGCGCGGGCGCAATCATCCCGGGTCTCAGCGGCGGCATCCTCGCAGTTTCAATGGGTCTTTATCAGCCCACGATCGAGGCCGTGACAGGCTTTTTCAAAGCGCCCAAAAAGAATTTCAGATTTCTTTTCCCACTCGGCGTCGGCGGCATTATCGGACTCGTTGTCTTTATGTTCCTTATCGACCATACCTTTGCAAAGTACCAAACCGAAGTCATCGCGCTCTTCCTCGGACTCGTTGTCGGAAGCATACCGAGCTTTTTCAAGGAAGCCAACGACGGAAAGCCCTTCAATAAAACGAATGTCATCTTCGGTGCTTTGGGCTTTGCGTTTGCGTTTTCTCTGATCCTGCTCGACCTTTTTACAGGCGAGACCCAGACGGCAAGCAGGGAGCTCACTCCCTTGCTTTCAATGCTTGCGGGCGCGATCATAATGATGGGTATCGTGCTTCCGGGCGTCAGCACATCGTTTATCCTCATAAATCTGAATATTTATGAGAGCTTTTTAAACACCTTCACGAAGTTCCTCAGCGATCCGGGACACAACCTTGTTCTTGCTCTGTTCGCGGGTCTCGGCGTTCTTATCGTTGCGGTGCCGATGCTGTTCCTCGTTCGCAAGGTGCTTTTGAAATACCATTGCCAATCGTTCTATTTTCTGTTCGGCGTGCTTGTAGCAACGCTCGTCGGCTGCGTGATCAAGGAGATTCAGCGCAATTCGGGTGGGATCTCGGCGCTCCGCATCGTCATCCTGATAGTGCTGCTCGGCCTCGGCGTCGTAGCATCGTATTTCATGGATAAGGCGACACAAAAGCTCAAGCTTCAGCAGGGGGCTTCCTCAAACTGATATTTGCTTCGGAGGCTTGTATGCTCAAAAAGATCCTCGTAAATGAAGAGCACCATCAATTCGGCGGATGCGGTGTCATCTATGCCGCCCGTTCCGAGGAGCTTTGCGAGCGCCTTTTGCCCGAGCTTGAGGGCAAGGTTCAGCTCATTTACCTTGATCCGCCCTTCGGAACCGGCGGGGCGTTTGAGTTCAAGGACAGATCCACCGTTTGCGCCTATACCGACGCTTTGAGTGCGTCCGAGCTCACCGCCATGATGAATACCGTTCTTACCGCTTGCCACAGGCTGCTGTGCGCAAGCGGCTCTTTATATCTGCATGTTGACTACCGCATGAGTGCGAGGTTGCGCATGCTTTTTGACGAGATCTTCGGCGAGGAGAATTTCATGAACGAGATCATCTGGTCGTATCGCTCGGGAGGACGTTCAACGAAGCATTTTTCCAGAAAGCACGACAACATCCTTTTCTATCGAAAATCAAAGAGCGCTTATTTCAACATAGCGGCGACAGGCAGTCCTCGAGGAAGCGCGAGAAAGAACCACATGAAACGCCGAGCCGATGATGACGGCAGGATCTATTATTCGATCCGAACCGGCGGCAAGGAATATCGCTATTATGAGGACGATCTCGTGTTCCCTTCGGATGTTTGGGATGATATCGAGCATCTTCATCAGCGCGATCCTGAGCGCACGGGCTTCAACACGCAAAAACCGCTCGCGCTCATAAAACGCATCATCTCCGCTTCATCGAGGGAGGGGGATACGGTGCTCGACTTCTTCGGGGGAAGCGGCACGACCGCCGAAGCTGCGGCATTGCTCGGAAGGAACTTTATCTCCGTTGACTGCGGCGAAGCATCGCTTTTTGCAACAAGAAGACGGCTGATCGAGTCGATGGAGAGGACGGAGCTGTTTACAAACAGCAAGCCGTTCAACATCATCTATGATAAAACCGATCTGCAGAATCTTGTTAAGCCCGAAGGTATCATCAAGGCTTTGCCGGCTTCGGGAGGATGTCAGGCAGTGATGCAGCAAAGCCCCGATCACGCGTGTTCCTTTGCCGCGGTGGGTAGCTTTGAAAACGGAGTATTTCATGCGCAGGAATACTTAACACGTCCCAAAGCGGATGATAAGCTTTTTGTGCCGAAGGGATACGCGCTTCATATCGTTGATAACAGGTGCAGGCAGGGCTTCTTCGTTGCCGAATAGCCTTAGCTTTTTTGTTCAGTTCGGTGCGTTCGCATCCCATAACGATATGCATAGAAAAAAGCATTGATTTGATAACCAAATCAATGCTCTCTTGGCACCCAGTAGGGGAGTCGAACCCCTGCCGCCGCCGTGAGAGGGCGGTGTCCTAGGCCACTAGACGAACTGGGCAAATCTCGATTGCTTGGCTATTATACACAAAAGCGAGAGCAATGTCAATAGTTTTTTTGTAAAAAACAATATATGATGATCGGAACGGGGGGATGATGTAAGGAGCGGCCATATGATTTGATCGATCCCAAGATCGAAAAAGCTATGCTTTTTCGGTTTTTTATGATATAATGAGGAATAGTTTAATAAAAGAAATGGAGCAAACTATGAAAAGATACCTAAGAGCATTCGCACTGATGTTTTCGCTTATCGCGGTGCTGAGCTTGCTGTTTGCCTGCGCAAAGAAGCCCGCCGATAAAAATGACGCTGTGGTCGCTTCCATTGGCGATCAAAAAATAACCATAGGCGTTTTCAACGGCGCGTTCACTTCCTATGCTGATTACTATACCCAGATGGGTATGGATCCTTATGCGTCCAAGAGCGATCTTGAATACTTTCAGGATATGGTGCTTGAGGCCGTGCTGAACGATGCATTGGTTTTGCACCATGCATCGGAAGAAGGCTTCACGCTTACAGCTGAACAAAAATTCGACGCGGAACAATCCGCCGCTTCCGAACTCGAGCAGGTCAAAAGCCAGCTTATGAGTCAAGCCGAGCAGCTTTATGCAAGCGACCCTTCCAAAACCATTGAGCAATATTTTGAAAGCTTGATCGGCGATATGGCCGAATACTACACCGGCTCCTCGATGAGCTTTGAGAACTATTGCGAAGAATACAAAAAGCAATCGCTTGATACAGCGCTCGTTTCCGCATACAAAGCCGCATTTGAATCCGATATTTCCGTTTCGGACGCGGAGATTGCGGAATGGTACGAGAAGCAGCTCGAATCGGATAAGAAGATGTATTCGGAGGATGCGGGCAAGTACCTTCAAAATGCATCGGAGTTTGAAGCCTACGGCGAGCAGCATACCGACGTCTATCCTCCGACCTACGTTCCCGAAGGCTATCTGAGGATATTCGACATAACGGTCTGCGCGGACGGCGAATTGAGCGAGGAATACAAAAGCCTCACGGAGGAAATGGACAAGGTTTCCGCAAAATGCTCCGATATGCTGTTTTCGGATGCTTTAAACGGAACCGAGGAGCACGCAGAGGAAATACTTAAACTCGTTGAGGAGTATAAGGTGCTTAAGGCGCAGGCCGATGAAATGTATGAGGAACACCTTTCTTCGGCGAGAAAGAAAATTGAAGAAGCTTATGCGCTTCTTGAGGACGGAGAGGATTTCGTTGAGGTGATGAAGCGCTTCACCGAAGTCAATTATTCCGAATCCGAGGACGGATCGCTCCCGCAGCGCGTTATAGAAAACGGTGAGCTGATATCGCTTACTTCCGATTGCGGAGAGAACGATTGGAGCGCCACGCTCAAGGAGGTTTGCGGCATGACCGCGAAGGGCGAATACTCCTCGATCTTTGCGGATGAGGACGGCTCATTGCATATCATCATGCGCGGCGATGACGTACCCTCGGGCGCTGTCGATCAAGCCTCCATTCGGGATGCGATAGTTCGTATAGTCCGCAGCGAAAAGTCGCCGAGCGCCTGGCAGTGCAAGCTTGACGAATGGCGCGAGGATCCCGCGCTTAAGATCGATATGGATACCGTCCGCAGCGTCGGCGCGGATAAGCTGCCGAGCGCGGAATAAGAGGCATAATCTAAAAACAATAATAGGAGAAAGTTATGCGATTGGATAAATACTTAAAGGTTTCAAGAATAATCAAGCGCCGCACCGTTGCAAACGAGGCCTGCTCGATGGGGCGCGTAAGCGTAAACGAAAAGGTGGCGAAGCCGTCCACGGACGTGAAGGTCGGCGATATCATTTCCGTTCGCTCGGGAGCAAAGCTGCTTACCGCGGAGGTGCTCGCCGTGAAGGAGAGCGTTCGTAAGGATGAGGCCGATGCCATGTATAGGATCATTTCCGACACTCTGAACGATCCTGCCGATAAGGGCGATGATTGATTCGGTGTCAAATATGAAAACGGATAAAAAAAGCATCTGCGCGGTGCTGCTTGCTGCGGGTTCGTCAACGCGCATGGGCGAGAACAAAATGCTCATGCGCTTTATGGGGGAAACTCCGATCCGACTTTCTGCCGAGGCTTTTGTGGAATTTGCCGATGAATTCGTTTTCGTAGTTTCAAACAGTACGCGCGAAGCCGCGCTCGAGGCAGCCCAAGCTTGCGAAGCCGCAGGCAAGCGCACAAGGCTTGTAAACGGAGGCAAGCGCAGGCAGGATTCCGTCTATAATGCGATCATCGCGACCGACGCCGATATCGTTGCCATCCACGACTGTGCCCGTTGCTGCGTTTCAAAAGAGGTGATCGAGTTAAGCATCGCTTCGGCGATCGAAAACGGCTGCGGCGTCGCCTCGTGCAGGGTAATCGATACCCTGCGCTATTCGGAAACAGGCGAAGTTGTGGATCGGGATGCGCTTTTAAGCGCGCAGACACCCCAAAGCTTTTTAAGAAGCGCGCTCGTTGACGCCTATGATCGGATCGACGGCGATGAAAACTATACCGACGACGCGGCGGTCTACGCTGCAGCCGGGAATAAGCTCTACTTCACAAAGGGCAGCAGCTCCAACATCAAGCTCACCGGAAGGGAGGATATAGTGCTCGTGCGCGCGATACTCAACGCTAAAGAGGCTTCTAAGACCGACGGCAGCCGACCCGAACCTCAGTTTCGCATAGGTTACGGCGAGGATACGCACCGCCTCAAGGAAGGTCGAAGCCTCATCCTCGGCGGCGTACAAATCCCGTTTGAATTCGGGCTGGACGGCCATTCCGATGCAGACGCGCTTGCTCATGCACTTATCGACGCCGTGCTCGGCGCCTGTGCGCTCGGCGATATCGGCATGCATTTTCCTGACAGTGATATGCGCTACAAGGGCATAAACAGCCTCGAGCTCGTTCGTCATACAGCGGCGCTTATCCGCGAAAACGGCTTTGAGATCGGCAATCTCGATGCGACAGTGATCGCTCAAAGGCCGAAGCTCGGATCATATCGCGACGAAATGCGCGAGAAGCTTGCCGAAGCATTCAGCGTGGAGCTGTCCGCGGTCAGCGTCAAATTCACAACCCCCGAGCACACCGGCCCTGAGGGCAGGGGAGAGAGCATGACCGTGCGTGCCTCCGCGCTTGTGTTCAAGGCTAAACTGAATTGATTTTGAAACGAAGCATATAAAGCATATCCCGCTCATTTCGGGCGGGATATGCTTTATATTAACTTGATCGTCAATTGTTTTCGGGAGCCTTGGGACGATCCGAAGACCTCTTGCCGCCGCTTTGAGCGTTTAAGCCCTGTTTGCGCGGATGAGAACCGTTGAAACGGCGGAACTTCTTGTTTGCGCCGTTCTTCTGCGGATCGCGGGACTTGTCCTCGCTCTGCTCCGCGGGTCTCAGTTTGCGCTGATGCTGCACGGCCGGCCGTCCGCTGTTGGGCTTTGAAGGTCTTCTGTCGCCGTAAGAGGGCTTTGTCGGCCTTGGCTGTGCATTCTCTTCGTTTTTTTCGTCGGAAGCGGCATTTTCATTAACGGCCGCTTCACCTACAGCTTCGCAGCCGGCATCCGAATTCTCGCCGCAGCAGCAGCTGCCGCAGCCGCAATCACTCTCGGTCGAAGTCAGCTCGCGGAACGGATAGCTGCGAACGTCGAAGGTGCCGTCCGGCAAGGTTATCTTGAGCTTGGTGGTCTCGGTTATGACGTTGTTTTCAAGCACGATGCCGGGGCCGTCGGGTGTGTTGAATTCCTTGCCGACGCTCGGCATGACCTTCTGCATCGACTCGTATGCCTCCTGCTCGTACCTCAGGCAGCACATCAGCTTGCCGCAGATGCCGGAGATCTTGAGCGGGTTCAGCGAAAGATTCTGAGTTTTAGCCATCTTTATCGAAACGGGCGTAAACTCGGAGAGGAAGGTGTTGCAGCAAACGGGTCGGCCGCAGAAGCCGAGGCCGCCGCATTTCTTCGCTTCGTCCCTGTCGCCGATCTGCCTTAGATCGATACGCGCCTTGAACACCGCCGTCAGATCCTTCAACAGCTCGCGGAAGTCAACGCGGTTGTCCGCGGTGAAGTAGAAGGTCAGCTTCGAGCCGTTGAAGGCATACTCGGCGTCAACAAGCTTCATCGCAAGCCCTCGAGCCTCGATCTTCGATTTGCAGATGGCGAGCGCCTCGTCCTCCTTGGACTGATAATACTGCATCTGGGAGAGGTCATCTTGCGTAGCGATGCGAATAACGGGCTTGAGCTGGGAGGAGAGCCGTGCTTCATCCATCTCGGTGGGCTCGCCCGAAACGATGCCGAGCATATCGCCGTGCGTGGTGTTCACGATAACGTTCATTCCGTCGTGGATATCGAAATCAAGCGCATCAAAATAATAGCATCTGCCGCTGTTTCTGAACTTGACTTTAACAACATTCTGCATTTTTATATCAGCCCGACCGTCGGTGTGCGGGCGTCCTTTCGTAGAATGAGCGGCGGAGCCGCAAAATGGGGGTGAAAAGCCTACATAGAAGAGGGATAGGCTATTTCTATCATCAAAAGATCGAAGATCCTTGAGAGCTTGATAATGGGGGAGATGCGCTGTGCTGCGGAGGACACGGCAAACGCAGTTCTGTTGATCTCCGAAAAGCTCAGAGCGTGCGCCGCTTCGGCGGCCTCAGCTTCAAAATCGCGGTTGAACAGCTTGAGCGAGTGGCAGCCGATTTTTTTCAGCAGCATGTCATGGCAGGCCGTCAGCATGAAGAAAAGCGCAGCCCTTGCCGATTCGGCGTCCGAGCCGAGGGCGTCGCTCGAATCGAAGAGCTTGCCTCCGAGCAAAACTCCGTACAGCGCGGAGACAGCAGTCTTACGAAGCTTCACAAACCCGCTGTCACCATAGAGCTTTAGCGCCGCATCGAGCGAGCAGGCGCTCCTTTGAGTGAGCTCCTCCGATTCGCTTTTAATTGCGCCGAGCCGCTCGAGAGCGGAGGAAACTTCCCCTGCGGAAAGCTCGCCGAGTCGAACGGTCATAACGCGCGAACGGATGGTCGGAAGCACCTGAAGCTCAATACCCGAAAGCAGGAAAAACGTTCCCTCGGGCGGCTCCTCGAGCATTTTGAGCATAGCGTTTATCGAGCGCTCGTTCAAAAGATGAACATCCTTGATATAGACGACGCGATTATCGGTCGAAAAAGTGCGCTTTGAAAGCTCGCTCTTGAGCTCCCTTATGCGGTCGACCTTGGCGCTGCCGTCGAGAGCGATATAATCGGGAACAGTCTTGAGCCGCTCCAAATCAACCTTGCCGAAAAGCAGTATGCTCGCGCATTGCTCGATAACGCCGCCTTCGCTGTCAACGCCGGCTCCCGTGAAGAAATAGCCGTGCATCACTCTTCGCGAGCGCAGTGACAGCTTGAGTTTTTCGGCAAGCTCGCTCATGCTACGCCGCTTTCTTCAGATTTTTTCGAGTTCTCG
>JAFZJT010000253.1 GCA_017553815.1 Clostridia bacterium | reverse complement strand
CGCTCAGTTCTTGACGGATCCGTGCCCGCGCCGAAATACGTCAAAAAGCAATGTGCGGAGTTCCTGCGCATCGTTGATGACGACACGAAGTACACGATCGACTTCAAACGGGCAAAGCTCATCGATAAGCTGACAAGTTTGATGATAATGCCGAAGGGGCTTGCCGCAGGCAAGACGGTGAACGAAGCGAGCACCGGCTTTCAGCGGCTGTTTTATTTGGTCCCGCTGTGCATCGTCTATAAAGAGGATCCGAAGCGCAGAAGGTACGAGAAGGCGCTGCTGGAGATCGCGAGGAAGAACGCCAAGACCTTCATGATCGCGGTGCTGTTCCTTCTGCTGTTCCTGCTGGAGCCGAAGTTCTCGAAGTTCTTCTCGGTTGCTCCCGATGGCAAGCTCAGCCGCGAGGTCTATACTGCGATCAAGGAGATCATCCGCTCGAGCCCCGCGCTGCGCGATCATTTTAAGGTCAAACGCGACGAGATAATCTGCACGGCGCGTGAGAACACGTATACGCCGCTCGCGTACTCGAATGACAGGCTCGACGGTAAGCTGCCCAGCGCATACCTCATAGACGAGGCGGGTGCGCTGCCGAACGGCTACGCTATCGAGGCGATGGCGTCAGGCCAGCTTACGATTCTGAACAAGCTCGGCTTCGTCATCTCTACGAAGTATCCGAAGATCGACAATCCCTTTGAAGCTGAGGTCGAATACGCGAAAAACGTGCTCGACGGCATCCAGGAGGACGAAACGCTGTTCGCGCTCCTGTATGAGCCGGACGAGACCAAGGGCTGGGAAACGGACGATACGATCCTGTATCACGCGAATCCGCTTTCGGTGGACGTGCCGCAGATCTTCGAGGATCTGAAGAAGAAACGCCAGCGCGCGATCGCAATGAAGAGCCGCCGCGAGAATTTCCTCTGCAAGCATTGCAATATCATCTATCAGGGACAGGGCACTGAAAGCTACGTCGCTGTTGAGGATCTGCGTCAGGGCAAGGTCGAGCATATCGACTGGAACGGCCGAACGGCTTATCTCGGGCTTGACCTCGCTATGACAGAGGATAACTGTGCTGCTGTATTTGTAGCGGAAAACGAGGCGGATGGTGGGCTTGACGTGCTCGCCTATGGCTACATCCCCGAGGATCGCATAGAGGAAAAGAGCGCGAATGAGAAGCTCGATTACTATGCGCTTATCGAGGACGGGTGCTGCCATGCCTGCGGCGACAGGATCATAAGCTACGGCTACATCGAGGAGCACGTACGAACCGTCGGCTCGCAGATGAATGTTGCCGGCTTCGGATTTGACCGCTATAACTGTATTTCGACGGCTGATAAGCTCGAGAATCCCGCTGACGGCAGCGAGGGATGGCAAGGCACGATCGTCGAGCAGAAATCATTCGTTCTGCATCCGGCTGTCAAATACGTTTCGGAGCTCGTCGCGCAAGGACGGCTACATTACGAAAACAACTTAATGCTTGAAATTAACTTTGCGAACGCTCGCTGTACCTACGACTCGAACATGAACAGGTATATCAGCAAGAAAAAGAGCGCCGGCAAGGTGGATATAGTTGCGGCGCTTATTAACGCCGTTTTTGTTTACCTGCAGAGCAACGAAGCTCCTTCGGATTGGGGCGTTCAGCTCTAACGGAGGTGATATTACGGGGATTTTTAGGAACAAAGAAAAACGCTCTGCTGAGGTCGTCGGCGATACGCTCACGCTGGACGTGGTGCTGCAGAAGGCGCTCATGGAAGACACGGAGCTGACGGCCGAGCAGGCGCGAAGCATTCCCGCTCTGTATGCAGGAGTTCGGCTGATCTGCGGCATCATCTCGATGCTGCCGATCCACCTCTATTCCGAGGAGGAAGGCAAAACTCAGATCATAGACGACTACCGCGCGGATCTGCTCAATGACGACACCAATGACCTGCTCGACGGTACGCAGTTCAAAGCGGCCGTAGTCGAAGACTATCTGCTGACAGGCGGTGGCTACGCATACGTCTACTGGCAAGGTACAAAGGTTCGATCGCTGCATTACGTTCGCGCCGAGAGCGTCGAAGTGATGACGAACAGCGATGCAATATTCAAGACGGCCACTTACAACGTGCAGGGCCGCCTTCTGATGCCGGAATACTTCTTCCGCATTCTGAATGGCTCGCGCGACGGCGTTAAAGGCCGCGGCATAGTCAACACCTGCAATCACGTGCTCGACGTCGCCAGGCAGATGCTCGCTTATGAGCGCGCGCTTATGCGCGACGGCGGAAACAAGAAGGGCTTCCTCAAGGCTAAAAACAAGCTGACGGAGGCAGCGATGGTAAACCTCCGCGCGGCATGGTCGCGCCTTTGGAGCAACAACTCATCGAAGGCAATGGTACTCAACGACGGAATCGAGTTCCAGGAAACGAGCGCCACTTCCGTCGAGATGCAGCTTGCCGAGCATAAACGCTCGATCACCGCGGACATTGGACAGCTTCTTAACATTCCGCCTTCCGTGCTCGATGGCACGGCAACGGAAAATACGATCGATCTCATGATCAAAACGGCGATCATGCCGATCCTCTCCGCTTTCGAGGCTGCCGCAAACAGGGCGCTGCTGCTTGAGAGCGAAAAGGATCATCTTTACTTCGCATTCGACACGAAGGAGCTTACCAAGACCGACATCCTCAAGCGTTTCCAAGCATACAGGAGTGCTATCGATGCCGGATGGCTTCAGACTGATGAGGTCAGGTATATTGAGAATCTCCCCGCATTCGGCATGCCGTTCGTAAAGCTCGGTCTGCAGGATGTTTTCTATAACCTTGAGACGGGTGAATTCTACACCCCGAATACAGATAAGCGAACCAAATTAACAGGAGGTGGTGAGGATGGAAGCGATGAGAGCGGAGATCAGAGCTGACGGCACCGTCAGACTCTCCGGCTACGTCAACGTTTGCGAACGCGATTCGCGTCCAATCCCATATCAGCGCGGTGCGTTCATCGAGCGCGTGGCACAGGGTGCGTTTTCGCGCGCGATCGAGCGCGCGGGCGGCAATATCGAGCTTAGATATAACCACGGGCGCACTGTGGGCAAACAGGGCGACAATCTCGCCCTTAGAGAGGACAATATCGGTCTGTACGGCGAAGCGGTCGTATCCGATCAGGAGGTCGTACAGGCGGCAAGGGACGGCAAGCTTACGGGCTGGTCGTTCCGTTTTTATACACGACCGGGCGGCGACGAATGGACCGAAGGCGAGAATGGCGTAGAGCACAGGCGACTTACCGAAATCGATATCGATGAAGTGAGCATCCTTACGGTCACTCCTGCGTACTACGCAACAAGCATCGAGATGCGTGATGGCGAGACAAGCCTTGCTGAAGAGCGCACGGCTCAGATCGGCGAGATAACCGATTTCCGCGAGCCGGACAACGAGCCCACGCCCGAACCCGCAGACAGCGGCGCGGATATGCGCGCCGTGTATGCAGCTGAACTCGAATACTACAAATACAAAGGAGCATCCAAATGAACCTTAAAGGACTCAAGGAAAAAAGAGCGGCGCTCGTTGAGCAGATGGGCGCGATCGTAAACGCGGCAGTCGCCGAAGAGCGCGGCTTTACCGAAGAAGAGAACACCAAGCACACCGAGCTCAAAACCGAGATCGACCGCCTCGACATGACCATCGCTGCCGCGGAAGAGGCCATCGGGGAGCAGCGCGCTCTCGAGAAGCCCGCAGGCAATTGCGCGGATCAAAAGCCCGATGACGGCCTCACTGCCGAGGAGCGCGGCTTCGTGAACTACATCCGCGGCATCCCGGAGACGCGTGCTGACGTCAACATGACCAAAACCGCAAACGGCGCGGCCATTCCGACCACCGTGGCACGGAAGATCATCGAGATCGTTAAGGATAGGAGTCCCATCCTCGCGCTCGCAACGCCCTACAACGTGAAGGGCAACCTCGTGATTCCCGTTGAGGATCCCACCGGCGGCATCACCGCAGGTTATGCGGACGAGTTCGTCATCACCGACGGCACCGCCGAGAAGCTCGCATCTATCACCATGTCGAGCTTCATAATCAAGGCTTTCTCCAAGGTCAGCAAGAGCCTGCTCAACAACAGCGATCTCGATCTGCTCAACTACGTCATCAGGAAGATAGCTGATGCTATGATCAATAAGCTGGAGCTTGAATACCTCATCGGTACCAACAACAAGATCGAGGGCATCAAGGGCGGTATGACTCAGGATATGACCGTTACTGCGGCTTCGGCTACCGCGCTCACCGCGGATGAGCTCATCGATACCCAGGATAAGGTCATCGATGCCTATCAGGGCAAGTGCATCTGGATCATGAACTCCAAGACCAGGAACGCGATTCGCAAGCTCAAGGACGGCCAGGGCAACTATCTGCTCGAGCGCGACTTCACCGCAAAGTGGGGCTGGCGTTTGCTCGGCAGAGATGTCTTCACCACTGACAACATGCCCGCAATGGCGGCGAACGCATACGCGATCTACTACGGCGATATGAGCGGTCTTGCTTCCAAGATCGTCGAGGACATCGATATCACCATCCTCCTCGAGAAATATGCCGAGGAGCACGCTATCGGCGTCGTTGCATTCGCTGAGGTCGATGCGAAGATCGAGAACAAGCAGAAGATCGCAGCGCTCAAGATGAAGGCCTCGTAAGCCTATGCGTTTTTCGGAGATAAAAGAGGCTGATGCGATCAGGTTTGCGAAGCTCGAAGGCTCGGACATCTCTTTCGTGGAGCCTTTTCTCTCCGCGGCTAAGGGCTTCGTCAAAAGCTATACGGGCCTCAAAGAACACGAGCTCGATCAATACGCTGAGCTGGCGGTTGCCGTGCTGGTGATATTCACCGATATGTATGACAACCGCTCTATGACAGCTGAACAGGCAGCCGAAAATCGGACGGCAAAGGCTATCCTGGAGATGCACTGCCGCAATCTTGTGATGGGCGGTGATACCGATGAGTAAAAGCATGAATGCCGGCAAGCTTCGCGCTTTCTGCGAGGTGCTGCAGTATTCTGAGAACGATTGGAAGCCGATGTATACGGCTTACAGCGCGTATAAACGGCAGCAGCGAGTCATCTATTCGAGGCACGCTGCCGCCGCGCCCGGCGCGCAGTTTCTGATGCGCGAAACGGGCATAGACCGACACATGGCGATCCGGTACGACGGCAAGCTGCATCTTGTAACGGAAATAGAACCCGTGGAGCGCGGTTTCATAACCGTAACCGCCGCGGAGGTATATCCGGTTCGCTTGATGGGCTTCCGCAAGGAGATCACCCAGGGCACTCTCAATCGCCCGATAACCACCGACGAGAGAATAACGCCTTTTTGGGGCGTTATCGCCGAGAAGTACGTGAGGGCGGAGCAGGAAGCGCCGCAGTCCGAGATCACAACCGCGCTCATCCTCACCACGCCGAAAAGCGTGGTGCTGAAGCCCGGAGATAGGCTCACGAGCAAGGGAACCGAATATGACTGCCATTTCGATCCTGATAATCGAGAAGGCGCCTGGGATATGCGGACCACCGATATGGACTATCGCGTGACGTATTCCTACGCCAATACCGATAAGTACCGCAACGATTACGAGATCGTCAGAGAGGATGAGGCGTAATGCAGAGCATTGACGTAGTCACCAAAAGCCTTGAAAGGGCGCTCTCTGAGTTTCCCGGCAAGCGAAAGAAAACCGTAGAAGCGTTGTCCGACACCGCATTGGATGTGGTAAGAGCAACGATAGCTGGGAAGCTTAACGACTCTCACGGGAAGATAGCCGGATGGCAGCATAAGCGCGTTGGCGATAAAGGCGGCTATGGTGTCATCGAAGCGGTGGGCGGACAGGATGCTCACAGGGTAGCGCCTATGCTCCCATCGTCGGGCGACGGTTCTCCCGGCGCTATAACCAACGCGATCGAGCACGGCTTCAAAACGCGCAAGGCGCACGATAAGTCGGCTAAGAGCTATCGTCGAGGGAGACGATCAAAGGAAGAGGTCGAAGGTCGATTCTTTTATCGTGCTTCAGCCGATAAAGCGGAGCAGCTCGCGCAGCAGGCCGCAAATGAGCTTTGCGCCGAGCTCGCCGCCATAATCGAGGGGGACGGATAATGCTTACAGAAAACAATATCCTTGATGCCATCAATGCGAGGCTCTGCGAGCGTTTTCCCGAGCGCATGGTGTACGTCAACGTGCAACCGCAAGAGTTCAAACGTCCGAGCTTCTTTATTCGATCGGGCGATAAGAATGCTGAACCGGCAACACGCACCACGATGGTGCGCACAGAGACATACTATATCACCGTCTTTGAGGCTGTTGACGAACGTGGCATCTGTGATTTAACGCAGCTGAGTGCTGTGCAGGCGCAGGTGGCCGCACTGTTTTTCCACCCGTTTCCGTGCGTGGATGTGCTTGATCAGGAGACACGTTGGCTTACGGCAACACCAACTGCGCAGGCGCTGTCGGAGCTCGACAGCGCATTGATTGCGCTTAAAGTCAGATTTCATGATGACGTAATCAACGGTCTGATCGAGCCGATCTATCCCGAACCGCTCATGCGCACCGTTCGCATGACGGAAACAAACAATGAATATTCGGAGGTAATAACCGATGGGTCTTCCGACTCTTAATATAAACTTCGTTGCGGCTGCACAGCAAACCGCATACCGCATTATGCGCGGATCCGTGGCGGTAATCGTAAAGGAAGCCACAAGCGCCCTGCAGGGGAAACCGCACAAGATAACCTCGTCGGCGGAGATCCCTACCGCGCTCACCGCAGATAACAAGACGTACATCAACAGCATTTTTGTTGGCAATCAGTACGCACCGCGCGAGGTGCTGATCGCAACCGTCGCCAAGACCAACACGGACTATGCCGTGGCCTTCGACCTCCTCGCGACGGAAAAGTTCGATTGGCTTGTCGCTCCGCCGGATGTAGATGAAGCGGGCTGTCGCGCCATCGCAACGTGGATCTACACGATGCGCGAGGACGGCGGGATCGCAAAGGCCATCCTTCCCAATTTCGACGCAGGCCGCGAGGATATCGTCAATTTCGCCAGCGCAGGCATCAAGCAGCAACTCGTTGTTCCGGCTAACTCTAACACGAGCGCCGGAGTGACCGCGGGCTGGTATTGCGGCCGAGTTGCTGGCTATATCGCCGGAACGCCGCTCGCGCAGTCCATAACCTACGGAGTTCTGCCCGAAGTGACCGATTGCACGCGCATCTCCAAGGCGGAAATGGAAAGAGCAATCGATGCAGGGCAGCTCATCCTTATGCACGATGGTGAAAAGGTGAAGTTCGCTTCCGGCGTAACGAGCCTTGTGCAGATCTCCGGCGGCAAGTTCGCGGGCATGAAGAAGATCAAGATCATGGCCGTGCTCGACAGGATCCGCTCCGAGCTTCGTCTGCTCGTGCAGGATAATTATATCGGCAAAATGCCGAACAGCTACGATAACAAGTGCCTGCTCATGACCGCGATTAAGAGCTACTTCCGTCAGCTCGAACTCGAGGGTATCCTTGAAGAGGGCAGCACCGTTTCGCTCGACCTTGATGCGCACCGCCGCTATCTGACCGAGCGCGGCGTTGACATCGCCGATATGACGGACGATGATATTAAGCGAGCAAATACCGGCAGCTATGTGTTTATAAACGCGAGCGTCAGCGTGCTGGATGCGATCGAGAATATCGAGATCAACATAAACCTCGACGTAGGTTAATTAAGGAGAGTAGAGTATGCCTGAGAAACTGACAGCAAAAAGAGTTATAAACGGAACCTGGGGAACGATGTGGCTTGAAGGTCAGCTCGTTTCCGAGGTCTACAAGCTTGAAGCCAAGGATAATTATACTCGCGAAAACGTGGCTCTCTGCGGCTCGCTTCGCGACGGCAAGAAGCTCACCAAGCTTGAAGGCACGGGCAGCATCGGGTTGCATAAGGTCAATAGCCGAATGCAGCGCCTTATAAGCGACAAGGTGCGCGCTGGATACGATCCTGAGTTCACCATCGTATCCAAGCTCGACGATCCCGATGCTTACGGCGCAGAGCGCGTATCGATAACGGGCGTGCAGTTCGACAATCTCGATATCGCCAATTGGGAGGTAGGAGTCCTCGGAAAGGTCGAATGCCCCTTCACTTTCCAGGACTATGAGTATCTCGATACCATTCAGGAGGTATGACATGGCGAGTCTTATGGATCTTCTGCTCGGCGCCGATGCCGTGAAAATAAAAGAACGCCCGAGCGCAGTAATGCGCGTTCCGAGGCTTGAAGAGCTGCTCGGAGGGCCGTTCGAGCTCAAGCTCGAAGCGCTTACCTCGCGCGAGATCGACGAGCTCCCTTCCGACGATCGCCCCGTCCACGTGATTCTCAAGGGCGTGAAGAATATCGACTTCGGCAATCAGGAGCTTGCGAATAAGCTTAAGCCCGAAGGCCGCAACACGCCGCTCATGCCCGATGAGGTTGTTCGCACCCTGTTCATTCCGGGAGAGGTCAACGGTATTGCAACCGCGATATTTGATCTTTCCGGTTTCGGTGCGAACACCATTGAGCGCATCGAAAAAAACTAACGGAGGATCCGGAGTTGATGGTTGCGTATCTCCTGTTTGCGGAGCACAACATCACTCCGGGTCAATATTATTCTATGTCAAGCGGAGAAAAGCTTTTGCTTCGGGCATTTTTACTTCGCAAGTATGGCAAAAAACGGGAGGTGAGCGGCGTTGAGTAAAAAAGCGGAGATACTGCTCGTACTCAAGGACAAGTTTACCGATCCCATCAAAAAAGCAACGCAATCGCAGGAATCATTTGCGGAAAAAACAAGGGAGCTTAACAAGCGCCTTGATGAGCTTAATGGCAAAAAGATATCCTTAAAAGTCGATCTCGCAAGAGCGACGAAGGATATGAACGATGCCAAAAAGGCCTACTTGCAGCTCAACGATGAAGTCTCAAGGACGAACTACGAAAAAGCAATAGAGCAGCATGAGAGCCTCAAAAAGCAACTCGCTGAGGTTGAAGAGCAATCTAAAGCCGCTTCGCGCGGGCTCTCAGATCTGCGCTCAGAAGCATCGAAGCTCGACAATATGGGCGGCGGCGCGGCTGGCGAAGGCTCAGGCTCTGATGGCGGCGGAACGAACAGCTTCATGGGCACCGCAAGCGCGATCATGGGATCTCAGCTTTTCAGCCAGCTTACCTCTTCTGCAAGCGCTTACCTCGGCGCAAACATATCCTCGGCTTACGGCTCTGCTGTCGGCGACAGCGTTGCAAATATCGGCGGTGGTATCCTCACGGGTGCCGGAGCCGGTGCATCGATGGGTATGATGTTCGGACCGTGGGGTGCGGCGATCGGCGGTGCTATCGGTGCGGGTGTAGGCTTGATATCGGGCTTGCTTAAAGACGGCGCCCAGAAGCAGGGCGAGAAGGACGATCTTTTCCGTGGTGTAGTCGAAAACATCTACGATGAAGTCTTCGCCATGCGAGAAGAAATGGTCTCGCAAGGCTCCGCTCTTGCGGCGCAGCGTGAAACCAACCTTACCGCATTTTCAACTCTACTCAGGAGCGAAGTCGCCGTTTCCGACGATGTTTACGGCCCTTCGATTGATCCAAAGTGGTACGCGGATCAGTTTATGGGAGAGGTCCTTGAATATGCGCGAACCACGCCGTTCGGCTATGAGGAACTTGTAAACATCTCGAAAACTCTGCTAACGTATGGCTACGCTTCAGAGCGCATCATTCCCATGCTGACTCAGATCGGCGATGCCGGCGCAGCACTCGGTTGGGATGCCTCGGCAAAGGTCAGCGCTGCTACGTACATCGGCAGAATGCAGATGAGCGACAAGGTAACGATGCAGTATCTTAATCCGCTCATCTCGCAAGGTCTCGATGTTATCGGATACATTCGCCAAAGCCTCGAGCATGATAATGCAGGAATAACCAATGCCGACGTAATGGAACTTGTTTCCAAGGGGGAGCTCTCCGGCAAAGCAGTGTCGGAAGTGCTTCTTGAGTATATGGGCTTCGATTTCGGCGGATCGATGGAGGAGCTCCAAAACTCCTTCGACGGCTTAACCTCCACTCTCGAGGACTGGGAGGATGAGATGAACGCCGCTCTTGGCGAAGGATACAACGAGCGCCGCAAGGAGCAGATGAAAACGCAGATCGATTGGTACGAGGAGCATGCCGATGAGTTGACGGAAATGTATCGTCTCGTGGGCGAGTACGAAGCCGATCTGCTCGGTGCAAAAGAGGAAACGATGCGCACGAGCTTCGAGGATTTGCTCGAGCGCACGAAAGATATAACCGATCCGTCGCAGATGTCGCAGGAGCTCTATAATGCGATCGCGGATGCCAAAATCGCGTACTACGACACGGAGGCTTATGACGGTCTCTATGAGAGCCAGCAGGCATTGGTCAACCGACTGCAAAAGGATTTGGCAGCGACTCATTGGGATTGCGGATACGCGCTCGGACAGGAGTTCACCAAAGGATATAAATCAGCAACGCTTGAGGTCACTCTCGCGCGCCTATCGGACGGCCCCAATTCCGGATATGATCCGGAACTCGGAGTGCTTCCTCCGCATTACTACTCGGGCCCCGAAGTTGAGGAAACTCCTGCGGCTACGCCCGGGCCTTCAGCTACGCCCGGACCTTTGCTTCCTCCCGGCGGCTATGCCTACGGCCTTGACCGCGTGCCTTATGACAATTTCCCCGCGTTGCTCCACGAGGGCGAGCGCGTGCTCACGGCGGCGCAGGCGCGTGCGGCGGATGCTGAGCGAGGTGGAGCGCGTAGCATGACCATCAACATTTACAACCCGACCGTGCGCGAGGATTCGGATATCGATGCTATCGCTAATGCGATATACGAGCGCCTTGCCGCGGCGGATGCGACGTACGTAGGATAAGCGCATGAAAAGAACTTTTACGTTTATTTCGGGCGGGGAGGAGATCAGCCTCCCCGTAACCCCGCAGAGCATAGAAACTGCGAGCGGGATCCGCATCGAGACGGTCAACATAAACGGCCTCGGCGATCTTCGGATCGCAGGAAACCGAACGCTTGCGAACATCACCGTTTCGAGCTTCTTTCCTGCGCACCAATATCGCTTTGCGGCCCCGCGCTGCTCTCCGCAGGAGTACGTGCGAAAGTTCCAGGCCATGGCCAAATCGAAGCGCCCCGTGCGCTTCCTTATTCACGGCACCGGCATCAATCTGAGTGTGCTCGTTGAAGGCATTCGCTTCGGCGAAAAGGACGGCTCGAACGATATTTACTACACGCTCAGCCTGAGTGAATATGAAGCCACCACGATTGGCGGCGGCACCGCGCAGCGACCTATAGGCAGCGGATACGGTTCGACGACTTATACTGTCGTGCGCGGAGATACGATGTGGTCCATTGCGCGAAGGTTCCTGGGCAGCGGCAGCCGCTATCCCGAGATCGAGCGCGCGAACAACCTCAAAGCGGGATACGTCATCATCCCCGGGCAGGTGCTTATTATCCCATCAAGATAGGAGTTAAAAATGGCAGGAAGCAGAATAGAGGCGCTCCTTGAAAACATACTCGGCGCAGGAAACGAGCTGGAGGAGCCGCAGAGCCGCATCGAAGTGCTGCTCAGAACGCTGCTCAAAAGAGGCAGCCACACGTACATTATTACCAGCGGAGCAAAGGATTCGCAGACCGTTGCAGCACACAGCCGCGCACTCGTCGAAATTGAGCTTGACTTGCCCGAAGGCTACGAGATCATTGCTTACAGAAACATTTCGATCTCCAAGGGGACCGGCGGCAGCGGTGATGCGCACAAGATGGTCGCGCTGCAGTATTTTTCGACGACAGGCGGCGGACACAAGGTGCAGATCCCGCTGATCAACCATGGCGATACGGATGCGGTAGTCAGGCTTTCGGCTAACGTTGCAGCCGACATCGTCGTGCATCCGGAGGAATAGGGCGAGTCAAGATGTTGCTGAGGATCAACGGAAAGGAGCTCTCCGGCTATGTTGTTTCGGTGAGCTCCTCGGGGAGTAAGACGGGCTGCGCGCGCACGCTCGACGCGCAGATCGTGCAGTCATCGTCCGATCCCAATATAGCCAATATAGAGCTGTCAACGGGCGCACAGGTGCAGTTCGATGCGGACGGATACAGCTTTTTCGGAGTACTGTCAAGCCTCAAGCGTTCGGGCGAATCGAGCATCTTTGCGCTAAAGGCGCACGATATGGGGCTTTACTTAAAGCGCAACACAACCACGCATAAGATCCGAGGGTTATCCCCTGCGGCGGCTGCACGAGTACTCTGCGGCCGCTTTAACGTCAAAACGGGCTACCTTGAGGAGACGGGCACAACGTTCGACCGCAACTTCGTCGGCACATCGCTGTACTCGGCTATCATGACAGGCTACACCTTCGCCGCCGAGCAGACCAAAGGCGTGTACCAGGTGCGCTGCAGCGGCTCGCTCATGACCGTCATCCAGCGCGGCACGATCATAGCCGGCACGGCATATCCAAAGTCCAATCTAATGAGCGCGGCTTACGATGAGAGCATCGAGCGCGTCGTAAACCGCGTTGACCTCTACGATAAGGAAGGCAATCTATCGGGCAGTGTGTACGGCGACACCTCGATAGGCATCATGGCGCAGGCCATGACCATAACCGATACGAGAGGGCGCGAATATGCGGAGAAGATAATCCGCGACAATAAGCTGGAGCGTTCGGGCTCGATACAGATCATGGGCAATCCGCGAGCGATTACCGGAAACGCAATCATGGTCTATGATCCGTATACGAAGCTGTACGGCAAATTCTATATCGATGCCGATACTCACACGTGGAAGAGCGGCATCTACACTACCAAGCTTACTCTCAACTTTGAGAACACCATGGACGAGCAGGAAGCCGGCAGCGAGTTCGCAAAGAGCAGCACGAAGGAAAAGAGCGTTGAATCGGCGAACGAGGCAAGCCTCGGCTCGCACTACGGTCCTAATGGCGAACTGATCTACACTTATCCGTAAGGAGGCAGAATGAACAATCCTTATGTAGGCATCATCAACCTACTCAAGAAGCCGCAAACGGACGAGGCTGTGTGCAAGCTCGTTGTGGGCCTCGTGAAAAGCGCTTCGCCGCTGCTCATCAGCGCGGCAGGGCTGGAGAATGAGGAGGATGACGTTTTATTTGTAACAGAAGCGCCCGAGCTGACGGAGGGCGACAGCGTTCTTATGCTCACAACGGATTACCAAAAATTCTATATAATTGGGAGGATAGTAGTATGACGACGAGCATCTATCCCTTCCTCCAGACGGTTAAATACACAGAGGGTGTCTCGGATCCTGCTGAGCTGCCCCTTTTTATAGATGCAAAGTGGAACGATGCCGAGGGCTGCGCAGAGCTGGACGAGCTCGGAGAGCCGATCATGGTATCGGGCACGGAGGCGATCAGAGGCTGGATATACCGCACACTGCGCACGCAGCGCTATGCTGAGGAGCTTTACTCTTTTGACTACGGTTCGGAGGTGTCTGACCTTATAGGTCGCAACTGGAGCAAGGAGACGAGGCTCTCCGAAGCGGAGCGGTACATAAAAGAGGCGCTGCTTCAGAACCCCTATATCCTTTCGGCAGAGATCGACGACCTGACTTTTGAGAACTGTACGCTCACGGTATCGCTCACAGCGAGAACGGTATATGCGGACATAAGGCTGGAGGCAACCAATGTTTGAGGAAAAAACCTTTGAAAGCATAAGACTCAGCATCCTGCAGGAGCTCGGGCTTGCTGATGAGCTCTCGCGCGTTGAGGGCACCTATACGAGCGACGTGGTTTCCGCATGTGCGCTTGAGATAAGCAAGGTCTACGCTTATCTCAATTCTCTGTTCAACGCAATGTTCCCGAACGAAAACAGCGGCGAATACTTGCACCGAAGAGCGCTGGATTTCGGACTCACTCCGAAGGCGGCTACTCCGGCAACGGCAAGCGTGATGCTTCGCGGAACCGAGAGCGTGACCATTCCCGCCGGGAAAAGGCTTGTAAGCACGGGAGGGATCGCGTTCACACTGGACACCGCGGTTACCGTCACGCAAAACCGCTCCGTATCTGCGGCCATTACGGCTGCGCAACCCGGGCGAGTTTGGGTGCGCGCGAATTCCCTTGCTTTCGATCCCGCCATATCGGGCGTAACAGTAACTCATGGCGATATTCTCGCGGGAACGGACGTAGAGAGCGATGAGGCGCTGTACAGGCGCCTGCAGCTGCGCCTTCAGGAGCCGCCTGCAAGCGGAACGGCAGCGGATTATAAGCGCTGGGCGCTCGAGGTGCCGGGCATCGGCTACGCAAAGGTGAGGCCGCAAAGCAACGGTGTCATCCTGATCATGACGGCTACCCCCGATCTCGAACGACCGAGCGACCAGGTACTCAACGCCGCACAGGCGCATATAGACGAGCTGCGGCCCATCGGCGCCATAGCGGCGGTGCGATGGACACTCTGGCGGGGATGTCAGATAAGCGCGAAAGTCACGCTGACAGGCGAGGCCACCGTGGCAACTGTGCAGGAACAGTTTGCCGCGACGATGGCGGAGCGCATCAAAGAGATCGCATTCGACGAGGAGACCGACTCTATAACACTTGCGCGAATAACGCAAATTCTCATGAGTACGCCCGGTGTCGCAGATGTGCCGGAACTGCTCATTAACGGACGAGCCGAGAACTGGGTGTTCGGATCGATGGCTATACCAACGCTCGAGTCGGTCACCATTGCGGAGGCGACCTCATGAGCGAAGCGCGTATAATCAAATGCCGCCCTCGGATCCTCGAAAACGATACCTATGCCGCTTCCGTATGCCCGGCGATCTATGCGGCGGCGACTGCGGCGCTTACCGATGCCGAGGCCTTCCGCGAGGAGCTGTTCGCGGCCACGGCAACAGAGGCAGGTTATCCCTATTGGGCGGATGCGCTCGGCCTCAAAATAGACTATCTCGTTGCGACCTCAATTCGCCGCATCGGCTTGCGGTGGTATCTGCAGCGTGGAGGGACGTTCAACATGGCGTATCTGCGGGAGCTTGTAAGCGGCTATGCGGGTTCGAGCGAGATCACATTCGCTGAGGACGTCAATCAGTTGACGATAACGATCCCGTCATCCATGCCCGCGGAGCAGTTTGAGAGGATGCGCAAGAGTATAGAGGCTCAGAAGCCAATGCATCTGACCGTGATCTATGCGGGCAGTATCTCGCTCTAAAAAGGAGGCAGCATGAAAAAGCATCACCATAAAATAGACGTGCGTGTGAGGGAACGAAAAATATCCCTGCCCGGCAATGAGTTTATGCTGCGCGATCACACGCCTTACGATATCGTTATCGATTTTGACGAGGAGTGGCCTTCGGGCGAGAAAACCGCGCTGATGCACATTCGCCTGGGCGATGATGCGGACTGGACTAAGACCGTCCCCGTCATCGACGATAAATTCACGATCGAGGCTCCGACGTTTCAGCCGGATGATGGCAGAATGTATCTTAAGCTGCTTTGCGGCGAGCTTGAGACGGACGAGGCCATTATTCGCATCTTGCCAAATCTGAAATGCCCGAACTGCGGCGGCATCATCGTTCCGGATATCGGCTATTTCCGGCCGGAGGCCGGAAAGCCCTATCATACCGGGAGGCGCTGATATGGATAACAGCATATTGCGTTTCGTCCGCTGGGCACTCACCCACGTGGATCCCGATATACTGCCCGCACCGTTAGAAGATGTCGAGTATCCGCTTGCGCTTCCGTTCGACTGCTGCGGAACCGAGCCCTGGCATTACTTTCACGGAGCCGACGGCGAGTATACCACCAAGGATTTTATTGAGCGCAAATGGAGGGAACGCTACAGCCGAGAAATGCCGCGCGATGCGTATAACAGCGCTGTAGCTCACATGCGAGCGTTCGATCGTGCAGTGAACAGCATTGGTCTGCTGCGCTCTTACATGCTCGATTCGCGCACCTTCCCGGTGCGAAATGCGCAGAAAGCGTTTGAACTCTGCACTCAGGTCGCCGCAATCGATGAAACGAATCGCCCGTATGTCATCGGCGAGGCTGTATTCTGCCAGCCGCACGGGAGTAAGGAGAAAACACTGATCGGCTTTGTTTGCGGAAAGCCCGGCAAGGATCCGTTCATCGTTGAATCCCGCAACTTCTTCCGCGGCATAACTCTCACAAGGCTTGAAGAGCGGCCGTGGACACATCGCGGTCTGTTGACGGGTATCTTCGACTATTCGGAGGTGTTGAAATGATCAGGTTCATCCGATTCTTTATCGCAAAATGGGCTGAATATCCATACTTCATTGCCTTCTGCGATGCGCGCCCGCAGCTCATGGCCGAGGCAAAAGCCCGCGGCGATTATATGTATAAAAGCCGTTTCGACTTCGCCTGGAGCAACGCTAAACTTTGCTGCAAGCATAGCAAGGAGGATAAGCATGTCCTATAACAAGATAGTTTTCGACGAACCCCCCGCACCGCTCGAGTATATAAACCTTCCGACGGGCGAAGGCGACGTTTGGCTGCGCCGCAATATCACGCAAATCAGTAGGCAGGACGATGAAGGCAACTCATATCCCGCTTGGGAAGCCGAGGAAGCTTATATGCGCACGACTGCGCACGAAGCGGAGATCGCGGCGAACTTCGACCTGTTCTTCGGTTACGCCGCGGCATGGAGCTATCTTGACTTGCAGAAGCAGCATCGGAAGCTCACGCCCGAGGAGAAGATCGCTCAGCTTGAAGAGCACAACAGAGAGCTCAGATCCACCTTGATAGACACAGAGCTTGCGCTGTGTGAACTTTTTGAAACAATGATCGGAGGCGAATGATATGGCTAAGATTTATGCCAACCTGATAATATCCGGTCGAAAGACCATTGAAGATGTGCCTGCGAAACTTCGCGATGCGGTTCTCGCAATTCTTGCAGAGGAGGCGGAAAGCGATGTATAAGGTATTAGATTTCATCCGATGGGCGCTCACTCATGTGAAGCGCGACAGCATACCTAAGAGCGCAAGGCTTCCTCTGCCCGTCATCGAGTGCGGCACCGAAGTTTGGGAGTACCTGTTCGGCAGCGTTCGTGTCGTTACAAATCAGGCGACACTCGATCGATATTACAACGAGCACTACTATAAGCAAATGACGAAGGAGAAGTTCGACTCCTATACTAAAAACTGGAGCCGAACCGGCTATGCGACAGACTGTCAGGGCCTGCTTGATGCGTACATAACCCATGAGTGCGGCGAAAAGTTCGATTGGAACGCCGACATGAACTACAAGTACATGTGCGGAGAATCGACCAAGGGAGCTATCTCGGCGATCAGTCGCCCGTATGTGGTCGGCGAGGCTCTGTTCATGAAGAACAATGACACCGGCAAGATGAGCCACATCGGCTGGGTTTGCGGCTTCCTGCCGGACGGTGATCCGCTCGTCGTTGAGGCGCGAAGCATTGCCTACGGCGTCATCGTAACGAAATTTAGCGAGCGCCCGTGGAAGTATCGCGGCCTGATGACGGCCAAATTCGATTATTCCGAGCAGCCCGATCTTGATTCGCGCGAAGAACCGGTCAAGCTCGAATACACGAATCCTGTCATCCAGGGCGAAGCTATCCTGCACCTGCAGCAGGCTCTCAATGGCTTGTACTACACCGATGATGACGGCAACCGTCTTACGGAGGACGGCAAGTGTGGACCTCGCACGATGCAGGCCGTCTGCGCGTTCGTGAACGCTCACGCGGTCATACCCGCGCCCGAACCCGTAGAGGTTCCTGTGCTGCCGCCCGTTGTCGGCAGGCTCGATTTCGAGGCCGAAGGTCTGACCGTCTGCGTTTTCAAATCCTCGAATCTGCCCGTCGCGCAAGGAGAGGTGAAGAAAACGTGAGCGGAATAGATATCTTTCTTACTGCGCTTTCCGTCGTATCGACCGTCTGCGCGGTCGCGTTCGGCTACTCGGCATTTTATCGCAACCGCAAGCGCGAGGATACCGACAGCGGAAAGCTCTCAGGCACGATCGTTTCGGAGCTCGGATATATCCGCGCCGGCGTTGACGATCTCAAACGCGAACACAGAGAGACTGCAGCCGCAGTCGGTAAGCTGGCTGAGCGCGTGACTCGCGTTGAAGAATCCGCGAAGCAGGCGCACCACAGGATCTCGGCCATCGAAGGAAAGAAGGGATAAGATGAGCGATAAGATAAAGATATGGGTTAAGGCGGCCGCCATCCGCGCGCTGCGCACATTCGCGCAGTCCGCGCTCGGCGTGATCGGCGCTGCAGCGATGATCACCGAGGTCAACTGGCCTGTGGTGTTTTCGTCCGCGGCATTGGCTGCGGTGCTCTCGATCCTGACGAGCATCGCTACGACTCTGCCGGAGGTAGAGGCCGAGTATAAGGAGGAGCATCGACATGAGTGATGCAAAATCCAATGTGCGTATGCCGCAGCCCATGATCGACATTTG
>JAFZJT010000252.1 GCA_017553815.1 Clostridia bacterium | reverse complement strand
GGAGCCCGGGCCGATATCCACGACGAATGCATCCATATCCGAAAAAGACAGCCCCGCTTCTTCGAGCACCTCATCCACGAGCGCGCCGAGCGTGACCGAGTGCGGCTTATTGCTCTCGTCTCTCTTAAACATGATAACGCCACTGCAATTCAAATCGTTTTCACCGCTCTGTTCAAGATAGAGCGCCGCCGACGGGTGCTTTGCTGAGGTCGAAACAGCAAGCATATTCATAGTGTTATCCCCTCTATCAAGGCGTCGTATTCATCGCCGAATGAAATAAGCTCGGCTTCCCTCGGCTCGTCTCCGCTTCCGTTAAGATGCAGTTCAAGCCGCCCTTCGGGCAACGCGCCAAGCACGTTTTCGCTCCACTCCATCAGCACGATGCTACCTGCGTAAAGGTACTCCTCAAAGCCCATCGCAAGAAGCTCGTCCTCATCATCAAGGCGGTAGCAATCGAAATGGTCTATCGCCGCTCCCCCGCCGTCGTAATGCTTTACGATATTGAAGGTCGGACTCGATACCTCGGTTATGCCGAAATGCGCGCAGAAGCCCTTAACAAAGGCGGTCTTGCCCGCGCCGAGGCCCCCGAAGAGCGCTATAAACTCGCCCGCGAAGGAAGCTTCGGCGAGTTTTTCGGCGAGATCGCGCATCTCTGTTTCAGTTTGTATAAGAAAGCGTTTATTCAATCCAAGTATTGATTATCCGTTGATTTTTGAATATAAGGCCTTACCACTCCAGCGCACCGCGAAGCATAAGCTCGTTGCGGTAGTCCAAGAGCCTGTCCTCCTCGATGGCCTTGCGAACGCCCTCCATGAGGCGGTAGGTGAAGCGTAGGTTATGCATCGTTATGAGCTGTGCCGCGAGTATCTCGCCCGCCTTTATAAGGTGGCGGATATACGCCCTTGAGAAGTTGCGGCAGGCGTAGCAATCGCAGCCCTCCTCGATTGGGCGTGTGTCGTGCGCAAATTCGGCGTTTCGGAGCATCTTCTTGCCGTCGAAGGTGAAGGCAAGGCCGTTGCGCGCGGAGCGGGTCTGGAGCACGCAATCGAACATATCGATGCCGCGCATCGCGCCCTCGACGAGGCAATCGGGACTTCCGACGCCCATAAGATAATGCGGCTTATCGACCGGCATATGGGGCATCAGGGCTTCGAGCATCTCATACATGACGGGCTTCGGCTCTCCGACCGAAAGACCGCCTATGCCGTAGCCCGGAAAATCCATATCGGTCAGCACCTTGGTGCTTTCGATACGAAGGTCTGCGTGCATTCCGCCCTGGATTATGCCAAATAGCGCCTGGTCCTCGCGGGTGTGGCTCTTTTTGCACCTTTCCGCCCAGCGGTGGGTGCGGTTCATCGCGGCTATGGTGTAATTTCTATCGCAATGAGCGGGGGCGCATTCATCGAACGCCATCGCGATATCCGCGCCGAGCGCCTGCTCGATCTCCATCACGAGCTCGGGGGTGAAGAACATCTTGTGACCGTCGATATGTGAGCTGAACTCCACGCCTTCCTCGGTTATCTTGTTCATTGCGGCGAGGCTGAAAACCTGGAATCCGCCGCTGTCGGTCAGCATGGGACCGTGCCATTGCGAGAATTCATGCAGGCCGCCGAGCTCCTTGACGAGCTCATGCCCCGGCCTAAGATGCAGATGATAGGTATTGGCGAGCACGATGCCCGCTCCGACCTCCTTTAGGTCTCGCGGGGTCATGGCCTTGACCGTCGCCTGAGTTCCGACAGCCATGAAGCAGGGGGTCTCGACCGTGCCGTGCGGCGTGTGCAGTCTGCCCCGTCTTGCTCCCGTTTGAGCGCAGGTTTTGATAAGTTCGTATCTTACGGGTGGTTGATTCATTTTTTGCCTTTCGTTAGGTATATTGCGAATAGTATGGCTTGATTATCGCTTTCGCTCGTCAAACGAAGAACGACGCATCGCCAAAGGAAAAGAAGCGGTAGCGTTCATTTATCGCGTGCTCATACACGCGCATGACCTCCTCGCGGGAGGAGAATGCGCTGATGAGCATCAAAAGCGTCGATTCGGGCAGATGGAAATTGGTTATCAGCGCGTCCACCGCCTTGAAGCGATAGCCCGGGGTGATGAAGATATCGGTATTGCCCTTGCCCGCGTGAACTATGCCGCCGTCGTCGGTAATGCTTTCGAGGGTGCGACAGCTCGTGGTGCCGACGACGATTATCCTGCCGCCGTTTTTACGGGCGGCGTTTATCTTTTCTGCCGCCTCCTCGCTACACTCGTAGTACTCGGAGTGCATATGATGCTCTTCCACGTTTTCAACAGAAACGGGACGGAATGTGCCGAGGCCGACATGCAGGAGCACGTCCGCAATCTCAACGCCCTTCTTCCTAATGCTTTCGAGCAGCTCCTCGGTGAAGTGAAGTCCCGCAGTCGGTGCGGCAGCGGAGCCGTTCTCATGCGCGTATACAGTCTGATAGCGTTCCTTATCCGCGACCCTTTCGGTGATATAGGGCGGAAGCGGCACTTCACCGGCTCTTTCGAGCACCTCTTCAAAGATGCCTTCGTAATCAAGGCGGATGATCCTGTTGCCGTCATCGCACACCTCGAGCACTGTCGCGGAGAGCTCGTCGTTTATCTTGAAGCTGCGGGCGGGCTTAGCCCTTCTGCCGGGCTTAACAAGACATTCCCAACGGCGCTCATCGAGCCTTTTGAGGAGCAGAAACTCCATCGCTCCGCCCGTGTCGGATCGATGAGCGTATAGCCTCGCGGGGATAACGCGGGTCGTGTTGCGAACGAGCACATCTCCGGGGTTAAGATAGTCGGTAATATCCGAGAACACTCTGTCCTCGATCGTTTTAGTTTTACGGTTGTAAACGAGCAAACGCGAAGCGGAACGCACCTCGGCCGGCGACTGCGCGATCAGCTCAGGCGGCAGCTCGTAGTAAAAATCACTTGTTTTCAAAATTGCTCCTTATTCGACGATATCATAGATCAGCGGCAGCTCCTCCGGCGGTTC
>JAFZJT010000251.1 GCA_017553815.1 Clostridia bacterium | reverse complement strand
TAATAGCTCTTTGTTACTGTAAATCCGTTATCCGTCTTTACATCCCTGTTATATGCATGGGTCAGATGCTTCCCGTTCGGGCATGTGAAGCGATCGTTCTCTTCGTCATACGGCATATTGTCCTTGTGGAAGATATCGTTCGGCGCGGGTCAAAGCGGAAACAGGCGCGAGAGTCGCCTCCCGTCCCTGCTATGGGTACAAGAAAGATCCCGCCGATCCGAAGCGGCACATCGTACCGGACGAGGACACAGCGTGGGTCGTCCAGCGCATCTTCGCGCTGTGTGTCGCCGGCAGCGGCCCGATGCAGATCGGGAAACAGTTGGAGCGAGAGCAGATCCCGAATCCGTCCAACCACTACTACCGGAAGTACGGGAAGGAAACCACGGGCCTGGATCTGAGCAGACCCTATCGGCGGTCTGCCACAACGGTCGCCTCCATCCTGGAGGATGAAACCTATCTCGGTCACACAGTCAATCTGCGATCCACCACGATCTCCTACAAGAACAAAAAGAAAATCGAGCGACCGCTGTCGGAGCAGCTTCGGTTTGAGAACACCCACGAGCCGTTGGTGGACAGGCAGACCTGGGAGATCGTGCAGGACATCCGAAAGCACAAGCGGCGCCGTGCCAACTTCGCAGAGCAAAATATGTTCTCCGGCCTGGTGTACTGCGCTGACTGCGGCGGTACGATGGTGCTCCACAGAGCGCACACGATGGACGCGGTCAAGAACAACTTCATGTGCTCCACCTACAAGAAAAAGGGCAAAGAGGTTTGCTCGGGACACTATATCCGAGAGGTAGCGCTGGCGGCGGTGATGCTGGACGACATTCGCAGGATCACCCATTTCGCACGGCAGAACGAACTGCGCTTCGCTGAATATATCGGCGTAAAGCAAGGCAAGGAGGCCCAGCGAGAGATTGCGACGCTCCAGAAGAAAGCAACGGAGATGGAGCGTAGAAAAACAGAACTATCGGCGATCTTCAAAAGGCTGTATGAGGATTCCGTTCTCGGACGCATCCCAGACGAGCAGTATCGGCTTCTCTCGCGGGATTACACAAGGGAGCAAGCGGAGATCGACGAGGCCCTTCCAAAGGTGACGGAGCAGCTTCAAAAGTTGAAGGACTCCGCCGGAAACGTCAGCCGTTTTCTGGAGAACGCACGAAAGTACACGGAGATCACGGAGCTGACCTGCGAAATCCTGCACACTTTCATCCAGCGGGTGGAGGTAGGAGAACGGGCAAAACGCTACGACCGGAACGCCCCGCAGGAGATTCGGATCTACTACCGTGACATCGGTCTCATCGACGAAATGCCCGAAACGATGGTCGAGGAAACGAAAGCGCCTACCCAAGCAGAGGTGGCGTAAAAGGAACGCAGGGCTGTGCCAAACAGCACAGCCCCGCAGGGAAACAAATCACTATTCAATTCGACTGTTCAGAAAGTTTCCCTATGAGACACGGGAGAATTGCCGCCGTTTTTTCTTTTTTCGCATTCCGCGGGCAGCTTTTCATTCGCAGCTTCCGTCCCCCGATCATTTTGATTTTTTTACTCCCTCCTATTCCATTTCGCGCCGAAATATAGTATAATAAAAATGATATGGGATAAACTTTTTCGGCAAAAAACGCAGATTTGCCCGGCGGTGCGCCGATTCTCCCGCGCGCCGATTCAAGAAAAGAAAGGACTTATGATGGCAGAAAAAAAGACCTCGCAAAAGCAGTCATCATCCGCAAAAAACGGCTCCCGCAGCGGAGGCTCGAATTCCGGGCGCTCCGGCGGTTCCTCCACGCGCTCCAATTCCTCGCGCTCGGCTTCTTCCGCGCGCTCAAACGCCTCTTCGCGCTCCGATTCCGGCGCTGCCGATGCTTCAGTTCGCGAGAGCAGGCGCGCGCCCGAGGCGGTACACCGCGAGATAGGAGGCATCGTGCTGATCGTTGTCGGCCTCATCCTCGGCATCTTCTGCTATTTCGGCTCAAGCGGCCTGCTCGCCGCCATCGCGCCCGTTCTGTTCGGGCTTTTCGGCGTTGCGGCTTATGCGCTCCCCGTGATACTCATCGCGCTCGGCGTTCTTTTGATCGCGCTCCCGCGGCGCGACCTTCGCCCTATATCCATCGCATGCATCGCGATCATCTTTCTCTCGGTGATCGCGCTGATCCATGTTTTCGCCAAGAGCGGCGATCTTGCCGTTTCGAGCTTCGGCGAAAACATGAAGGCGGCCTTCTGGCTCGGCAAGCAGCATATCGGCGGCGGCGTCATCGGCGGCTTCTTCGCCTCGGTGTTCGTTCTTATGCTCGGCTCGAGCGGAAGCATCATCGCGCTTATCGGCCTCATCGTTATCGGGATACTGCTGATCACCCATTTTTCGATTCGCGCCTATTTCGAGGGTCTGCGTGAAAAGCGCGAGCTTAAGCTTGCCGAAAGCGGAGCACCCTCGCGCAAAAAGCAGAAGCTCTACAGCGAGGATCTTTCCGGAGAGAACAGGCTCGAGAGCGACGGCTTCATCAAGCATTCCGGCCGCCCCCTCACCTCGGGCGATTCCGACTACGACTACGCTCCCGTAAGAAGCTCCGAGCCGACAGGTAAGCGTGCTCCAGCGCGAAACACAAACAACTACATCGACGAGCGCAAGCGCTCCCAGCGCGAGGAGAACGCTAAGAAGAACGCCGAATGGCTGCCGCTTCGCAGGCATAAGGACGGGGACGATCTCGAATTCCTGCCGCTCTCCGGTCCACTTGAAACCGGAAAGAAGAGCCGCAGGCGCGGTAAGGATAAGGCTTCTCAGAGCGAGCTCAAGGAGAGCTTCGGTTATCACGCCTATTCGTGCGATCCGCTTTCCGCCGATGTTGAAATCGATTTCGGCGACGCCGACACCGCGTTCGGCGGCGTCAACATCTCCATCCCCCCCGATAAAAAAACGCCGTCATCAGGCGACGATCTGCTTGCCGGCGTTCCGATCATCGTCTACGATCCCAAGCTCACCGCGGTATCCGCCGTTAATAGTGTGTCTTCCGACTGTGAGCCCGCAAAACCCGCTGAAAAGCCCGTTGTCGAGCAATCCGGCAGCGATCAAATCGACGAAACCGAGACCGCGCAGGAGGGCGACGAGTCCGTCGTTATCGAGCAGCCCTCTCCCGAATACGTCTATCAGCGCCCGCCCATCAATCTTTTGAAGCTGCCTGATCCCACCGTGGCGATCGGCGCGGAATCCCCCGAGGAGAAGGCGCGCGTTCTCATAGAAACGCTCAAGAGCTTCAATATCGAAGCGAAGATAGTGAATATCAGCATCGGTCCCTCGATAACCAGGTTTGAGCTTCAGCCCGCTCAGGGCGTTCGCGTAAACAAAATAACGGGGCTTTCAAACGATATCGCGCTTGCGCTCGCGGCGTCAAGGGTGCGTATCGAGGCTCCGATCCCCGGAAAATCCGCCATCGGCATCGAGATCCCGAACTCAAACACCGCCGCCGTGCTCCTTCGCGAGCTCATCGACAATTCGGATTTCAGCTCCGCAAAATCCCCGCTCACCTTCGCCGTGGGCAAGGATATCACGGGAAACGCCGTTTATGCCGATCTTGGCAGGATGCCGCATATGCTCGTTGCGGGTCAGACCGGCTCGGGTAAATCGGTATGCATCAACGGCATAATCCTGAGCCTTGTTTACAAGTCCTCCCCGAAGGACGTTCGCATGATACTCATTGACCCCAAGGTGGTCGAGCTTTCGATCTTCTCCACCCTCCCCCACCTCTACTGTCCCGTCGTTACCGAGCCCAAGAAGGCCGCCGGAGCGCTCCGCTGGGCGGTGAACGAGATGGATCAGCGCTACAAGCGCATGGCTGAGGTGCATGCAAGGGACATCGACCGCTACAACGCCGTTCAGAAGGATGAAAACGAGCGTTGGCCGCGCCTTGTCATAATCATCGACGAGCTTGCCGATCTTATGATAGTTGCCGGAAAGGACGTTGAGGACTCGATCTGCCGCATCGCGCAGCTCGGCCGTGCCTGCGGCATCCATCTCATAGTTGCGACCCAGCGCCCCTCTGCGGACGTTATAACGGGTCTTATAAAGGCAAACATCCCAACGAGGATCGCCTTCGCTGTTGCAAATTCCATCGATTCGCGCGTCATTCTCGATGCGACAGGCGCGGATAAGCTGCTCGGAAGGGGCGACATGCTCTTCCATCCGAACGGCGCACCCAAGCCCATCCGCGCACAGGGCGCTTATGTGGACGACGAGGAGGTCGAGGCGATAGCCGAGTTCTTCACCCAGACCACCTCTCAGCAGCCCGTTTTCAAGACCGACATGCTCGCTGAGATCACAGGCGTGGGCGGCGGTTCGACTCCGGGTCAGGGCAACGGCAAGCAGGAGGACGAGCTCCTACCCGACGCCGTGCGCCTTGTTATCGAGAGCGGCGCTGCGAGCATTTCGATGATACAGCGCCGTCTGCGCGTCGGTTACGCGCGCGCCGCGAGGCTCATAGACATCATGGAGCAGAAGCGCTATGTATCCGAGGCGGACGGCTCAAAGCCCCGCAAGGTGCTTCTCGACGCAGCGGGCTACAACGAGATCTTCGGCGGCGAGATCGCCTCGTCCAATATCGCGGTCGATGACGGCGGATACGACGACGATCAGTTTTAAGGCGCTTGGCTTTAGCGAAAGAGTGAATAACGAATAGTGAATAGTTGAGGATGGAATCCCTCCCGGATTCCCCAAGATCATTTCCGAAAGGACTTAAATAATGAAGTTTTCCAGAATCGGCGCAGTTTCGCTCGGCTGCAGCAAAAACGCGGTGGACACCGAGATAATGCTCGGCGAGCTTTCGCGCCTCGGCTTTACGGTCGGCGCAAGCGCGGACGAGGCCGAAATAATAATCGTAAACACCTGCGGCTTCATCGAGAGCGCGAAGCAGGATTCGCTCGACGCCATAATCGAAATGGCACAGTATAAAAAGCACGGCGCATGCAGGCTGCTCGTTGTAACGGGCTGCCTCTCCCAGCGCTACCCGAAGGAGCTTAGTGAGGATCTGCCCGAGGTGGATCTGTTCTGGGGCGTCAAGGACTACCCCGCCCTCGCAAAAAAGCTCTTCGAGCTGACGGGCGGCGGTGAAAACGATAAAAGCGAGTCGAGCCGCGCAATAATCTGCGGCGACTCCGCAAGGCTTCTTACCACTCCCCCATTCCGCGCCTATCTTCGCATTGCGGACGGGTGCGACAATCGCTGCACCTACTGCGCGATCCCGCTGATTCGCGGCGGAAGGCGCAGTGTGCCGATGGAAAAACTGATCGATGAAGCCTCCGCGCTCGCCTCTTCGGGCGTTACGGAGCTGACCGTTATCGCGCAGGACACCAGCGCCTACGGCACGGAGCTGTACGGAAGACCCATGCTCCGCGAGCTGCTCGAAGCGCTTTGCCTGATCGATAAGTTGCATTGGATAAGGGTTTTATACGCCTATCCGAACACGATAGACCGCGCGCTTGTGGACACGATCGCAAAAGAAAAAAAGCTCTGCGCCTATATCGATATGCCGATACAGCATATCAGCGAGAGAATGCTACGCGCTATGAACCGCCACGGCAGCGGCGCGCATATCCGCGAGATAACGGACTATATCCGCGCCGTTTCACCCGATTTTATCCTAAGGACAACCGTTATGACGGGCTTCCCCGGCGAGACCGAGGCCGACCATGAGGAGCTGATGGACTTTCTTGCGGAGCATCCCTTCGACCGCGTCGGCGGGTTCACCTATTCCGCCGAGGACGGCACGCCCGCCGCATCCATGCCCGATCAAGTGCCCCATGAGATCGCCCAAAGAAGGCTCGACGAGCTGATGCGTATGCAGCGAAGTACCTCCCTTGCGCTAAATAAAGGGCGCGTTGGAAGCGTTGTGGAGGCGCTTGTTGAGAGCGTGAAGTTTGAGGCGAGCGGCAGCTTCACCGCCCTTGCGCGCTCGTACGCCGAGGCCGCGGACGTGGACGGCATGCTGCTTCTTCGCGGCAGGGGGCTTGAGAACCTTCCCGCGCCGGGCGACTATGTTAAAGCAAGGCTGACCGCCGCCCGCGAATACGACCTTGAAGGGGAAATACTCAATTGAATTGAGGATTTCAGTGAATAGTTGAGGATGAAATTCCTGCGGAATTTCTTAAAAAACTGTTTTCCGCTCGTATTCATCACCTGTTCTAAAAGGAGAAAGAGATGAATTTACCAAACAAGCTGACGATGCTTCGCATCTTTATGATACCGCTGTTCATCGCCGCCTTCTATCTTCCCGAAAGCTGGGCGCTGTTCACGCTTAACGGTCAGCCCATCCAGCTTAAATTCATCATCGCTGGGGTTCTGATCCTTCTTGCGTACATAACCGACACGCTCGATGGCGTTATCGCAAGTAAGCGCAACCTCATCACCGATATCG
>JAFZJT010000250.1 GCA_017553815.1 Clostridia bacterium | reverse complement strand
GTAATCAAAAGCATGCATTTTAGGAAGAACAACGCACGGGCGGCCGAAGCCGCCCGTGCGCACTCAGTTTTGTTATCCGACTGAATGCCTAAAGCCTTCGCAGACTTTTGAAACCGAATCAGTTCCAGATCTGCCAGAGATCCGTAGTGAGGTAATTCTGGTTGTCGGTGTTGAAGTGACGGATAGCGATGCGTACCTCCTGACCGACATACTCGGTCAGATCAACGATGTACATACGCCAAGCGTTCTCGGGCACTATCTCGTCGGAGATCTGAACGTAATCGTCCACGCTTGCGGTGCCAACTGGAGCAATGTAGATGGCAAAATGCTCCGAGAATGCGGTGGAGTAGTTGCCACGAGCATAGAAGGTGAGGTACGGTTCGCCCTCGGGGAGCTCGATCGCGGGAGCGAGCAGCCAGTTATCGGCATTGCGCTGATAGGAGGTGGAGCTCATGCAGCGATCGCCCTCGTAGATATTGCCGCTGGAACGATATCCCCAGTTAAAGCCGTCGCCGTCCTTATCAGTAACGGTTCAGCCTGCAAGATTGTCCGTGGGGTTGAAGCCCTGGGAGTAGATGAGCTGGGGTTCAAGCTCCGGGGGATCGATCGGGATAAGGTGTGCGCCAACAAACTCGAACCACTGCTCGTTGCCTGCGTAGTCCGCAACGACAACGTACTGTCCGACCTCGAGCTGAACGGTGACGTTGGTCGCTGCGCCGCGCTCGGTCTCGAACACGCCCTGAGTGGAGATGACTTCGCCATACTCATTCATAACGATGATCACCGCAACGTAGTGATCGTCAGTAGCATCGAAGGTGACGCCTGCGCCGCTTACGTAGACGTTGCTGATGGTGGGAGCCTGGGGGTCCACATGGATCGGGATATCCCATGAGGGATTCTCGTTCACTTCGGGAGTGAAGGCGTTGGTGGTGTAATGACCGTCGTTATCGAGGTCTGCGATGATGCGAACCACAACGTCCTCGACCTCAAACTGGGTGAAATCGAAGTTGCCAGGGAAGTTCATGTAGGTAAGACCAAGCTGGCTGCGGCCGCTCAACATAGTCCTGTAGCCCTTGGGGCAGATATCGTATTCGTAGATCTCGTGAAGCTCGTTGCCCTCGGTGTCGCAGACGACGTAACGGACGGCGGAGTTCCTGAGAAGACCTGCGTAAACGACGTTCAGAGTGTCGAGGAATCGGTCGTCGTTCGGGGAGATCGCGTTGCGATCCTCAAGATAGTAGCTGAGGTCATCGGTCGCAACGTAGGGGTTGATGCCGAGGCCGTAGATGGTGCCATCGCCCATTTCCCTGCCACAAGCGGAACCAAAGGACATATTGGCCGAGGCAACGCCGAGAACTGCGCAATCCTCAAGAGCGGGGATGATGTTTGCCCAGCTCGCGGAGCCGGAGGGAGAGAATACCTGCATGATTGCAAGCTGTGCATCGGGAGCAACGCCCCGGATCTCGTCATTATTGCCGCCGGCGGTACCAGCAACATGTGTGCCGTGGTCGCTGGTGCCGGGATGAGAAGCATCAGCATGGTTATAATAGTAGTTCCACTGGAAGGGGATCTTGGTGCTGACGTATACCTCGCCGAGATCCATGCCGCCCTCTGAGCTTGCGCCGTGGAGGTTGCCCTCTGCGATCAGAGCTTCGATATCCTCATCGCCGAACTGGACGGTTTCTTGATCGGGCATGGTGCTGAATGCGGGATGATCGATCCTACAGCCAGTGTCGAGGATGGCAACGGTGTAGCCCTTGCCGGAATAGCCAAGCTCCCAAGCGTCGATAGCGCCGAACATGCCGGTGGAACTGTACAGTGTCGGGCTCTCCCACTCCTGGGAAACGAACGCATGCATGCCCTCAAGCGCTTCGATCTGCTCAACAAGGCGATATTCGCCTTCGAAGGCGAAACCATTGAACTGGAAGGCATAGTTGTGGGTAACATTGATTTCAACGCCGAGCTTGGAGCTGATGACCGCGGCCGCCTGCTTCTGGGAAGCAACGAGCTGATCGCGGTAGCTGCCCCCGTTCCTGCGGTTCTCGACTACATCCACAGCGGGAGCCTCGGGAAGCTCAACGATGATTGTCACAATTTCGGTGGGATCGATGCTCTCAACTGCCTAAACATCCGCAGCCCGGAAGGTTCTTCCATTTCTGATCGCGGAGGTGCCGCAGTAAGCAGCAGCGCCGTTTACTCTTACATCCTCATACACGCCGGATCTGACTTCGCCGATGTGTTCGGAGAGGGGGAGCTCACGGGCTGTCTCTGCCATTGCGCCGCTGAATGCGGGAAGCACCGGCATGAGAGCGAGAAAGCAGGCAAGAATGCCTCTGAGAGTTCTTTTCATTCTTTTCCTACAAAGAGTTTATTGGCGGTACTAACCTTGCTTTAATATGCCAATCGAAGACCGCCTGCGTATTCCACCGTGTAGCAGACAAGTCTTCAGTTTATCGGTATATCAATCGCGGTTAGCCACGCAAATATAAGTATAATATCATAAGTGGAATGTGTCGATAGTATATTAACAGGATGTCTCGCATTTTTAATATATCAGGTTTTGTCTAACACTCATCCCTCCGTGTCGCTTTTAACCTCGATTTAATTATTGAAATAGCGCCTTCTCGATGTTATATTTTATAGCATGATCGCGTCGATTTCGATGCTTTTTGTATTGTTTTCCCCTAATGAGCGATTACCTAATACTAAGCTCTGCTTAAAAGCGTACTAAAATGCCGGGAAGTTTCTCATACTGTCGAAGTCGCACGCAGCGAGGCGATATGGAGTATCGTTGAGCGAGGAGAGACCAGGGCGGAAAGCAATCGGCAAGAAGCCCGGTTATAGTCAGAGTTTAGTATTAGAATAGCATATTCCGAAAATGCAGCCCCGCACGCAAAACCGCCATCGGAGAACCGACGGCGGTTTTACTTATTAGGATGGAATACCCGAGTATGACTCGGCTTACTTGACAGGCTGAACGTCCGTTGAAACGTCCTTCATCGAGTCAATGATGGCATCCGCAAGCGCCTCGAGCTCCGAAGCCTTGTCTTCATGAAGGGTGGAGGCAAGTGTCAGGCGCTCGTTGAGGATGGTCATATCCTTCATGTTCTCATTGATGAACTTCTCGATAAGGTCGCCCGATTTGCATGCCCAAGTGCCGTTCTCGATTATTGCGACGGTGCGGTTCTGAAGGTTCAGCATGCGCATCTCGTCGAGGAAATCGTGCATCACGGGGTAGATATTGAGGTTGTAGGTCACGGAGGCGAACACGATATGCGAATACTTGAACGCATCCGAGATAAGGTAGGAAACGTGCGTATTCGATACGTCGCAGACCTTGACGTTCGTGAAGCCCTTCTCGCAAATCTTTGAAGCAAGCGCCTGCGCAGCCGCTTCGGTTCCGCCGTACATCGAGGCATAGCAGATCAGAACGCCCTTCTCCTCGGGCGTATATGTGGACCAATGGTTGTACTTGTCGATAATGTACATCAGATCGCTGCGCCAGATCAGACCGTGGAGCGGGCAGATGTACTTGATCTTATCGAGCACCTTCGCCGCCTTGCCGAGCAGGAGCTGGATATGGGGGCCGTACTTCCCTACTATATTGACAAGATACCTTCGAGCTTCGTCAATCCAGTCGCGGTCGTAGTTCACGTCGTCGTTCCAAAGCTTGCCGTCGAGCGCGATGAACGAGCCGAAGCCGTCCGCCGAGAAGAGAACGCCGTTCGTTACGTCCAGCGTTACCATCGCCTCGGGCCAATGCACCATCGGCGCTTCGACGAAGGCAAGGGTGTGCGTGCCAATCTGATAGGTGTCGCCCTCCTTGACCTGGATCTGCTGATGGTCGTCCACACGGTAGCCGAACTGGCGCATCATCATGAACGCCTTTTCGGTGGCGATGACCTTGCACTCGGGATAACGCACGAACAGCTCGTACATCGATGAGCAATGGTCTGGCTCAAGATGGTTGCAAACGAAGTAATCGAGCTTTCTGCCGTTCAAAAGATACTCGATATTGTCGAGGTACTGGCGAGTGACGGTCCAGTCCACGCCGTCGAACACGGCGGTCTCCTCGTCGAGAAGCAGATAGGAGTTATACGAAACGCCGTAGGGTATCGGATGGATGTTCTCGAAAAGGTGCGTCCTGTGGTCGTTTGCACCTATCCAATAAAGATTATCAACAACTTGTCTTACGCAATGCATAGTTTTCTCCCTTCTGGTTAAAGAAATTCGGTTTGATATCGGTGCTTACAGACCGCGAATGGTACGGATGATGAAGTTTGCCTTCGGCTCGGCGCACTCGGGGCATACCCAATCCTCGGGCAGATCCTTGAAC
The DNA here is from genome assembly GCA_017553815.1 of Clostridia bacterium. The sequence continues at coordinate 4,956 of JAFZJT010000250.1, read as the reverse complement.
TGGGTGCCGGGCGCGATCTCCGCGTCCTCATCGCCGAGGTCTGGATCGTATTCATGCGCACAGCCGTTGCAGACGTAGATGGGGCCGGTTGGCGTGGGCTTCGGGGGAAGCGGGCGCTTCATCTTAACCATCGGGGGCGCGTCGGTCTTTTCGCCGGTGCCGAGCGCTTCGGTGAGAAGCGGCAGTATCTCGTTTACGTCGCCGATGATGCCGTAATCGCAGTTCTTGAAGATTGGCGCGTTGCCGTTCTTATTGATCGCAACGATGGTGGAAGCATCCTTGATGCCCTTTAGATGCTGCTTCGCGCCGCTGATGCCGCAGGCGATATAGAGATTACCGCGGAATTTCTGACCGGACATGCCGACGTAGCGGTTGAGGGGAAGATATTGTAGCGTTTCCGCAACGGGACGGGATGAGCCTATCGCCGCACCCGCCGCATGTGCGAGCTGCTCGATGAGCTTCATGTTTTTCTTATCGCCGATGCCCTTGCCCGCAGAAACGACGCGCTCGGCCTCGGTTATCGGGGTGTCCGCGGGGATGCCAACGGTGAAGTCGTAGCCATCCGCCTTGAGTGCGGCAACGAGCTCGTTGACCTTATCCTTAGCATCGCCCTCACGGAAGATTCTGCCCTTACGAACGCCGGTTACGGGAGCGGGCTTCTTTGCGGCGCTTCTGGATGCGCCGGCGGTCTTCTTGCCGATCCTTCCGAGCAGATACGAGGCGATTACAACACGCTGGATCTCGTTAGTTCCCTCATAGATCGAGGTGATCCTCGCATCCCTGTATGCGCGCTCAACGTCCATTCCCTTGAGGAAGCCGGAGCCGCCGAATATCTGCATCGCATCGTAAACAACTTCCATCGCGATATCCGAAGCATACATCTTCGCCATCGCGGCTTCCATGCCGTAGGATTCATGGTTCTCCTTGAGCTCGGCCGCCGAATAAACGAGGAAGCGAGCCGCACGGAGCTTGGTTGCCATATCAGCAAGCTTGAACGATATGCCCTGATTCACGCCGATGGGCTGACCGAACTGCTCCCTTTCGCGGGCTTCGACGAGCGCCTTTTCATACGCGCCCTGCGCGATGCCGAGAGCCTGCGCCGCGATGCCGATGCGGCCGCCGTCGAGGGTGGACATTGCGATCTTGAAGCCTTCACCCTCCTTGCCGAGCAGGTTCTCCTTGGGAACCTTCACGTCGTTGAAGATGAGCTCCGCTGTCGAAGAAGAGCGGATGCCGAGCTTGTCGTAATGATCGCCGAATTCAAAGCCCTTCCAGCCCTTTTCGACGATGAAGGCGCTGATGCCCTTCGTGCCGATATCGGGGGTGGTGACGGCGAAAACGACGTAGGTATCCGCCTTGGGCGCGTTGGTGATAAAGATTTTGCCGCCGTTCAGAAGGTAGTAGTCGCCCTTATCCACGGCGGTGGTCTCGGTGCCGCCCGCATCCGAGCCCGCGTTTTCCTCTGTCAGGCCGAATGCGCCGATCTTCTCGCCCTTTGCGAGCGGAACGAGATACTTTTGCTTCTGCTCCTCGGTGCCGTAGGCCATGATGGGATAGCTGCCAAGCGAAACGTGCGCGGAGAGGATAACGCCCGAGCCGCCGTCCACGCGGGCAAGCTCCTCAACGGCGATGGCATAGCTGAGCACGTCCAGCCCAGCTCCGCCATACTCCTTGGGGTACGGGATGCCCATTAGCCCCATTTCGCCGAGCTTTTTAACTGCGTCGTCGGGAAATTCGTTCTTCTGGTCGAGCATGAACGCTATCGGCTGTATCTCCTTCTCGGCGAACGCTCTGACCTTGGCTCTCAGCTCTTCATGAGCTTCTGTTGTTTTGAAAAGCATTTTTCTACCTCCGTTTTCGTTTTATCGTGTCTTTTGGTTCATTTCGGGCGCAAAATTCGCACCCTTCCAATATATTTATATTCTACAAGAGAATTATAAAAATCTTCGTGGCATTTGCAACATAATAGTAGCTTTTTTCACTTTTTTATGTTATAATTTATATTACTACTGATTCAAGGAGCCGTTTTATATGGACAAGCAAAACATTTTCGATCAGATCAGCAGTGAGTCCATGGATATGATCCTGCCCTGCTTCAAGCCGTATTGGAAGAACTACTCCGAAGGTGAAACGATACTTACATACGATTCATCTGCGCCCCAAAGGGTCGAGGTGCTCGAAAAAGGAAGCGCGAAGCTTCAGATACTCAATGAGGAAGGGGATATCTTCCTTATTGAGCGTATCCGCGAGGGCGACGTGTTCGGAGAGCCATTTGCCCTTCCCCTCGACTGCTTCGCGTATATAGTGACCGCCGAGACCGACTGCCGCGTGCTGTTTCTTGACTACGATCATATAATCAAGCCCTGTGAAAATCTCTGCGAGCACCACAGTCAGATAATCAGCAATCTATTCATCATGGCGGCGCAAAAGTCCCAGGGGCTTTCGCTTCACATCTCTTTTCTGCATCAAAACACCATCAGGCAAAAGATATTGGCATATCTGAGCTACGCCGCCTCCATCACCCCTAAGAGCTCGAGCGGGTTTTTCACGATACCAATGAGCCTCGTTGACCTTGCGGAGTATCTCAACGTTGACCGCAGCGCCATGATGCGCGAGATAAAGGCTTTGAAAAACGAGGGGATCATCGACAGCAACCGCAGGGAATTCAAATTATACTAAGCTATGATTAAAACCGGATCAAATTGCAGAGGAATTTTTCATCCTGTCTAAGTCAAACGGAGCGAGGCGATATGGAGTATCGTTGAGCGAAGAGAGACAAAGGCTGGGAGGAAAACAATCGGCAAGAAGTCCGATTTTAGTCAGAGTTTAGTATCAGCTGAAAAGATGGGGCTGTTGCATTAAGTACCTCATCTACCAGATCTAGTGTCCAATATACTTTTCTTGAACACAGAGATTGTAGAAAATCTTCTTAGTGCAACAGCCCCATCCAAGTTAAATCAATTTAGGTTTTGCATCAGTCCTGAACGAACCATATAAACAGTCTAAGGTTTCCGTCCGGCGAAACGCCCGTGCCGAGCGAGTAACCGTACATGGTGTATCTCGCGCCGAGTTCAAGATTGGTCGCGGTGGAGTAATGATCGTGATACTCGATCTCGATAAGGTTGCCGTCATCGAGCCTGAACTTTGCAACAAGATAGTCGCCGTCATAGATGATCTCCTCAACGGTACCCTTGATAAGGAAGCCGCGCATATCCGTTACATGGACGGGCTTGCTCATCTCCTCATAGCTGCCCGGCCAAACCGTGGGAACGTATTCATTGTACACCGGGGGACGCTCAACGCTGAACGGACGCTCAAACACCGAGCCGTCCTCAAGGGTGGCGGTGATGAGGAATTTATAGGACTTGGCGGGAATTGGCAGGTTAACTTCAAAGCCAAAGTTGCCGCTCGCATCGATCTCGGGTTCGGTCTTAAGAGTGAAATCGGGATCGTTGGACGAGATACTGATGCTTGAACCGACGGGGACTGCGCCGTATACCTTGATGGACTCCTCAACATTGAGGGAGCGCGCATGGAAAGCATCGGGGATAACGATGATCTGATCGACGGTAAGAACGCGGGTCACGTTCGCGCGGAAGTTTACGCGCTTGATCCTGTGCGCAATGCGCTGAGCGATGAACTCGAAGTTGTGCTCGCCCATGTCGCGCTTGGCGGAGTAGGCAAAATTGCCATTCTCATCGGTGGAGAGCTTCTCGCCGTTGATGGTCATAGCCGTGTCCGGTTGACCTTTTGCAAGGCAGCCCTCGATCGTAATAACGCCGTTATCAGACTCAAAGCTCTCGGGGGTGGAGAATTCAACGTTTATCTCGGGAACCTCAATCTCGAACTCGGGGATCTCGATGATGGATTTATTGCCCTCGGCGTCGATCTGGAACACCATAGGCTGCACCATGACGGTCTCGGTTTCGATATAGGTCTGCGGGAGCAGGGAGTTTTTATGTACGTTGAAGGTAACGTCCCTCTTGGAAGAGACCTCAAGCTCCTTCCTGCTGCCGTCGGTACCCTCAAAAACAAGGGTAGTGCCCTCGTTTGCGCGAACCGTGACGTAGTACTTATTGGGATCATTTGGGTTATGCTTAACGTCGTACTGCGATTTCTTCGGAACACCGGTGCCGATGCCGCCCCTGAGAGCGAAGCAAACTACCACCGCCATTATGGCAAGAAGCGCCAAGAGCAGGATGAGAAGCAGCTTATTCATAACGGAGCCGCGGTTTCCGCCGTTGGAACGTTCCCTGCCCGCTTGCTCGTTTCGATTATCCTCGGAGCGCTTTACCGCGCTCGCAGCGATGCCCGACTTGCCGCCGTCCGCCTTGCGGGATTTCTGTTCGCCGCGGAGCTTGAGCGTATTCCCGCGCTCGTCAATATCATCGGTATAGCCGATTATCTCTTCGCCCCAGTCGTCAACGCCGCCCGAGAAGTTGTCCTCAAGATCGCTCAGATAGCTCGATCCTGCGAGTTGTTCGTTTTCGAGTGCATCCCATTCCTCTTCAAAGGAATTCTTGTTGTTTACGCTAAGCGGCGCACCGCATTCGGAGCAGAATTTATTGCCGTCCTTATTCTTGTGTCCACAATTTAAGCATTTCATCGCAAATTATACCTCTGGTAAAAAGCCTTTCTGAAACTCATTTGATAATCCGCGCATAGCTTGCTGAGATTATCCGTACTCATGATATTATACCAATTTCAGTCATTGAATTACAAGTGTTTTGAACAAAAACACAAAAAATTAATTAATGTATTTTACTTGACTTGAGCGTGGGCGCGCTCAACGGATCTTTTTGGCGTCGTGCTTTGCCTTTATCTTTGCTTCAACACCCATTTCGGATGGAACATAGTATTCCCTGCCCTTCACCGTGGGCGGCATGTACTCCTGCTCGACCTCGTGATTCGGATAGTCATGCGGATACTTATATCCCAAGCCGTGTCCGAGCTTTT
>JAFZJT010000024.1 GCA_017553815.1 Clostridia bacterium | reverse complement strand
TAAAAATATATTTTTATGAACCCAATAAACCTCTTGACTATGCTGCAAAGGGTTATTATAATGTAAACATAGAACTGATATGTTCAGAGAGGTTTTCAGAAACAACTTGTGTTTCGGGGGGAACATGATTATGAGCAACGTCCAAGATTTTTGCACGTGCACCAAAACGAGCTGTCCAAGGCACCCGTCCAATCACAGTGAAGGCTGTTCGCCCTGCATCGAACTGAATCTGTATCTGAAGAAAATTCCAACCTGCTTTTTCAATGCAGCCGACCCAGAGAAAACTTATCAGGGATTCGACTTTGAAGAATTTGCAAGAATCGTAACCGAAAAATTCAATCGCAAACAAGGAGAATAACGATGGAAGCAGAAAAAAGGATCAAGGAAATGGGAATTGAGCTCCCGGCGCTTTCTGCGCCGAAAGCACTGTATGTCCCGGTTGTACAGACCGGAAATCTCTGCTATGTATCCGGACAGATCCCCATGCTGGACGGAAAGCTCCTCTACGCCGGAAAGGTCGGCGAGGAAAGAACACTTGAGGACGGCGAAGAAGCGGCGAAGATTTGCGCAATCAATATCCTTGCATCGCTCAAGGCGCATCTTGGCGATCTCGACAGAATCGTTCGCATTGTCAAGCTGCAGGCGTTTGTTAACAGCAAGACCGGCTTTATGCAGCAGCACATCGTCGTCAACGCAGCGTCACAGCTTCTATATGATGCACTCGGCGAAAAGGGACATCATGCCCGTACGGCGGTCGGCACAAATCAGCTTCCTATGGACGCCACGGTGGAGATCGAAGCCATCGTTGAAGTACAATAACCAACATTTTCAAAAGGAGTATCATTATGAAAAAACTGTTTTCCCTCTTTATCGCGGTGATCATGCTCGCAGGCGTTCTTGCCGGATGCAGCACCTATACCGCAGATCCCTCGACTGAGCAGAATCCTTCGAGTACACAGAGCGCAGCTGCTGCAACGGACGCTCCGACGGGACGCGAAAAGACCAAGGAAGGCTATGGCTCCGTGACCATCGCCTACACCGAACCAAACACGCTGAATCTTCTCACAAGCCAATCCAACCTTGATGAGGACGTGTTTTACCTGATCTCTGTTATGCTGTACAGACCGTACGGAAACGAGATCAAGCCGGAAATGGCGGTTTCCTGCGAATTTGACGAGACGGCAAAAACCTATACCTACAAGATCCGCGAAGCATACTATCAGGACGGCTCGCAGATCACAGCTGCTGACTTTGTTTACTATATTCTTCATTCGGTCAAGACCACAGCGGCAACGGCTGTCGTAGAATGTCTCAAAAACGGCAAAGAATTCCTTGCGGGACAGTGCGATGTATCTGAGGTTGGCATCCACGCGATCGACGATCTCACGTTTGTGCTCGAACTCAACGATGACGCAGCGGAATTTGATCCTGAAATGCGCATCTACCCCATGAAGCAGAGCTACGCGGAGGAGAAGGGAGATGCGCTGGGCGGCACCGCGCAGGATTTCCTCTGCTCCGGTCCGTACATCATCACCGACTGGACCTATGGCGCGAGCCTCAGTTTTACCAAAAATCCCGATTACTGGGATGCGGAAAACACCTTCCAGATCAAAGATGTGAAGGTAATTCACGGTACCGATGCAAACGCGCAGTACAATATGTTTACCACCGGCGAAGCGGATATTCTCCAATCCATCGGCGTTGAGACAGAGGCGCTGCTGCACGAATACTCGACCCCGTACATGACTGGAGCACTTCAGGGCATTCAGTTCAACACGACCGGTTTTTACTTTGATGGCACCACTTTCGCGCAGAAAGATGCTGCTGTAACCGCACTGCTGGCAAACGACAATTTCAGAAAGGCACTCTGCTATGCACTCGATCGCGAAACGATTGTGAACACCGTGGATTCCAAGAGCAAAGCGACGAACCGTTATCTTGAACTGTCCAGAGGCACGACCGAAGGTAAGACCTTCGGCGAGGAATTCCCGATTGACATTGCCCCGATTTCCGGTGATGAAGCGCAGGCAGTTGAGTATCTCAAGAAGGCAATGGAGGAACTCGGCTACACCGATGTTTCGCAGCTTCCGAAAGTCAAGTATCTGACCTTTGAAAACGACACCTTCCGCCTCATGGCAGAAACCGTTCTGTCTGAGTGGAAGCGCGTGCTCGGCATCACCAACATTGAAATCGAACTCAAACCGGTTCAGGATGCAATCATGAGCATGGTATTCATGAACTATGATATTTACTATCAGGCAACACAGGTTGACAAAGCAAACCAGCTTACCTGTATGCGATATTGGAAGACCGGCGGTGCGTTAAGCGACATTATGGGCGCAGGCGCTCCATTCTCCTCAATCTATTCCAACCCGGAATTCGACGCATTGGTAGAAACCGCCTGTTCCGAATTCGACACAGCCAAGCGGTATGCGCTGGTTGCACAGGCAGAAGAAATGTTCCTGAACGATTTCATCTTTATCCCGATCATGAATCAGGGCGGCATTACTGCGGTCTCGAATCGAATCAAGGGATATGAGGTTGTCGATATCTCCTACGGTTTCATGCTTGCCTACGCAGAGGTCACCGACTAAATCCTCCTACGGCAGGGCAATGGGAAAACCCGATTGCCCTGCCGGTTTTTATTCCATCAATCAAGGAGAATAGCCCATGATAAAATACATTTTGAAACGGCTGTTGATCTCCGTAATCACCATCTGGGCGATCGCAACGCTCTGCTTCTTTCTCCTGCGTCTGCTGCCGGGAAATCCCTTTATCCTTGCAAACCCCACGCAGATGACCAATGCGGAGAAAATGATGGACTATTACGGGTTGAATCGACCGATCTGGCAGCAATACCTTTCTTATCTGAACAATCTGATTCATCTCGACTTCGGATATTCGCTGACGCATCTCGGACGCAGCGTCAATCAGGTTATCGTTCAGTATTTTCCGATCACGGCACAGCTCGGCATTCAGGCGCTGCTCCTCGGTATTCCGCTCGGCATGGTCTTCGGGATCATTTCTGCAGTCAGACGCGGCGGCGCGATCGACATCGGATTTCAGGTTTCAACCGTTATTCTTGCGGCGATTCCCGCATTTGTGCTTGCAGCGCTGCTGCAACTGGTGTTTGCAGTGCATCTGAAGCTGTTCCCGGTCAGCCAATGGCTGTCCTTTAAGCACACGATCCTGCCGACGATCGCAATTGCGATTCCCATCATTTGCAGTCACACGCGCTCCATGCGTACGCTGATGCTGGAAGTCGGCAAGCAGGATTATCTGAAGACAGCAAAGGCGAAGGGCGTATCAAAGTTCCGGATCGTTGTGTTTCATCAGATCCGCAACGCCGTATTACCGCTTGTGACCAATCTCGGTCTGGAGGTTGCGGGCGTCTTGATGGGCTCTTACGTCGTAGAACAGGTCTTTTCGATCCCGGGGCTCGGCTCCTACTTTGTCAGCTCCATTTCCGGTCTCGATTATACCATGACGCTCGGACTGGTCGTTTTCCAATCCGTGATAGTCGTGCTTGCAAACTTCATTGTCGATCTGCTGTACAGCGTGATCGATCCGCGCGTCAGGATTTCGTAAGGAGGTCAATATGGAAGCAATCAATCAAAACGAACCTCTGAACGAGCTCGATTTCAGCCCCATCCCGAAGGACAAGGAATTCGAGGAAGTGTTCCGTCCTTCGACGCGTTACTGGCCGGAGGTTTTCAAACGGCTCATGAAGAACAGGATCGCCGTTCTGTGCATGATTCTGCTTGGGATTATTGTCCTCATGGCAATCTTCGTTCCGATCTTTTCACCCTATGATTATGACGTAGCGGTATTGAAGGATGCAAAGCAGGGACCGTCTGCTGCACACTGGTTCGGTACGGACAAGGTCGGTCGCGATCTATTTACAAGGGTTTGGATGGGTACGCGCGTTTCGCTCATCATCGGGCTGATCGGCGCATTTATCCCGTATGTCATCGGCATCATCGTCGGTGCTGTTGCCGGTTGGTTCGGCGGCAAGGTCGATATGATCATCATGCGCGTCGTTGACGTTATGATCTGCATTCCGAGCATGATTTACATCATTCTGATCCTCGTCGTGCTCGGCGGCGGACCGGTTTCCCTGATCGTGGCACTCGCGCTCGGCGGCTGGATGGGCTCGGCACGCGGCTTCCGCGGAAGAATCCTCCAGTTCAAAAACCGTGAATTCGTGCTTGCGGCAAAGGTGCTTGGCGTTCGTCCGGGAAGAATTGTGTTCCGTCATATTCTCCCGAACATTCTCGGCAATATGGCGGTCGGTCTCTGTTCCGCGATCCCCGGCGCGATCTTCGCCGAAGCCTCGATGAGCTTCATCGGTCTCGGCATCAATCCTCCGCAGACCTCCCTAGGACAGCTCTGTACGGACGGCGTAAAGGTATTCATGACACAGCTTCACTGCTTCCTGTTCCCGGCGATTCTGATCAGTCTGATCATCTTCTGCTTCTTCATGTTCGGGAACTGCCTGAGAGATGCGCTCGATCCGAAGCTCAAAGACGAGGAGTATCTGGCGCGCAAATACAGAAGGAGGAAAAGAGCATGAACGAACATCTTTTGGAAGTCAAAGATCTGCACGTTTCCTTCGATACTGCTGTAGGTGAAATCAAAGCCGTTCGCGGTGTGGATTTCTATCTCGATCGCGGAGAAACGCTCTGCATTGTCGGTGAATCCGGCTGCGGAAAGAGCGTCACGATTCAGACGCTGATGCGTCTCAACGACGAGCCGCCTGCCTCAATTAAGCATGGTTCGATTCTGTATAAAGACGAGGACATCGTCAAAAAAACGCAGAAGGAAATGCGCAGGTATCGCGGCGAAGAGTTCTCGATGATCTTTCAGGACGCTATGACCGCGCTGAACCCCACGACGAAGATCGGCAAGCAGATGCGTGAAGCGATCCGCCAGCACAAGGACATTTCCAAAGAAGATGCAAAGAAGCTGATTCTTGAAATGCTCACGCTGGTCGGGCTGCCGAATCCCGCCGTAATCTATGACCGCTTCCCGCATACGTTGAGCGGCGGTCAGCGGCAGCGCGTGATGATCGCAATGGCGCTATCGCTGCATCCTTCGATCCTGCTTGCGGACGAGCCGACAACCGCGCTTGACGTAACGATTCAGGCGCAGATTTTGGAATTGATGAACGGGCTCAAAAAGGAGCTCAATATGGGTATCATTTTCATCACGCACAATATGGGCGTCGTTGCAAAAATGGCGGATCGGATCGCGGTCATGTATGCGGGGCAAGTGGTCGAAAGCGGCACGGCGGAGGACGTCTTCTATCGTCCGAAGCACCCCTATACATGGGGGCTGATCGGTTCCATGCCGTCGTTGACCGGAGAGGTGCCGGAGCGGCTTTTCTCGATCCCCGGAACGCCGCCCGATCTGTTTGCGCCGCCGAAAGGCTGCGGATTCGCTTCGAGATGTCAGTATTGCATGAACGCCTGTGTGGATCATCTTCCGCCGGAATTTGAAGTATCTCCCGGACATAAGGTTCGCTGCTGGCTGATGGACGAGCGCTGCAGCGCAGAGATTGTCCCGCCCTGCGGAACCGAGAAAACGCTTCGTCCGAAGAAGGAGGAACAGAAATGAACACGCAAGAGCTTTTGAGAGTCGAAGGGCTGAAAAAATACTTTCACCTGAAGGGCGGACATACTTTGAAAGCGGTCGACGACGTGTCGTTTACACTGCGAAAAGGCGAAACACTCGGTTTGGTCGGCGAATCCGGCTGCGGAAAGACGACCGTCGGAAGAACGCTCCTGAAGGTTTATGAACCTGACGGCGGTAAGATCTTCTATGAGGGAAACGACATAACCAAGACCACAAGAAAGCAGCAGCTCGAGCTCTGCCGAAAGATGCAGATGATTTTTCAGGATCCATACTCCTCGCTCAACCCCTTTATGACGGTCGGAGAGATCATATCGGAGGGCCTCGATACGCATAAGATTGGCGCAAACCGGCAGGAGCGCAATGAGATCATGTATGATCTTTTGAAACAAGTCGGACTCCATCATTCCCATGCAAACCGGTTTCCGCATGAATTTTCGGGCGGTCAGCGTCAGCGCGTCGGCATTGCGCGCGCGCTTGCGGTCAATCCGGAGTTCATCGTCTGTGACGAAGCGATCTCCGCGCTCGATGTTTCCGTGCAGGCGCAGATCGTCAATCTGCTGCTGGATCTGCGTGACGAGAGAGACCTCAGCTATCTGTTTATTTCGCACGATCTTTCCGTGGTCCGTTATATCTCGCACCGCGTCGCGGTCATGTATCTCGGACGCATCGTCGAGTTCGGCGGATCTGAGGAGGTCTATTCACACCCCGCGCATCCCTACACGATCGGCTTGATGAACGCAGTTCCGGTGACCGATCCTGCGGTAGAAAAAGCAAAGGAATATACGAAGCTTCCCGGAGAGGTTTCGAGTCCCATCGACACCAAGCCCGGCTGTCTCTTTGCAAATCGCTGTCCGTACGCAACGGAGAAGTGCAAATCGGAAACGCCAGAGCTGAAGAGGATTGCACACGATCATTATGCCGCCTGTCATGTGCTGTGAGGTGACTATGCAGTATTCGTTTGACAAAAGAGCCGATCGGAACGGAAAAGTTCCTTGGCTGAAGGATTATTTTACGCCGGAAGCGATCAAAGCAGAAGGGCTTTTGGGCTACGCCGGTGCGGAATTTGAATTCGCAACCTGTCCCGCCTTCTGCCGCGGGGTTTCGGAGCTTGCCCGAAAAGGGACGTTCGGCTATTCGCTGATCGGAGACGATTACAGAAACGCCGTAACGTGGTGGATGCGGCATCTGCGCAGTTGGGAGATCAAACCGGATTGGATCGTCCCCACGCACGGAACCATTTTCTCGCTTGCGACGGCGATCCGACTTCTGACGCAGGAGGGCGACAACATCATTGTTTTGCCTCCGAACTACAATCGATACAATCAGGCGGCGGCAAGACTGCACAGAGGCACTTACGCCGTACCGCTGACAGAAACGGATGACGGATATGCACTTGACAGAGATGCGTTAGAGGCAGCGTTTCAAAAAGAAGAAAACAAGCTGCTTGTGATCTGTAATCCCAACAATCCGACCGGATCCATCCTGTCGGAGGATGCGCTTTCGTATATCGCGTCGCTTTCGAAGGCATACGGCGTTGCGGTCTTTTCGGACGAGATTTTTGCGGAGGTTGTTTTTGACGGGAACAGAGTTGCGCCGTATTCCGAAATTGCAGGAGACGATGGCTTGGCGATCACCTGTACTTCCATGGGAAAAGTGTTCAGCCTGACCGGCGTGAACCATGCAAACGTCATCATTCGCAATCCCGATTTACGCGACCGATATATTGCACAGCGAAACGCAGATCACTTCGGCTCGGTCGATCCGATGGTCTATGCCGGTATGCTGGAGGCGTACACCGAAGAGGGACGGGATTGGGTGCTTGCGCTCAATCGGTATCTATGGGATAATGTCCTTGTATTCGAAAACTTTTTGAAGCAGTATTTGCCGAAAGCAAAGCTCCGGCGTCCGCAGGCAACGTTCGTTCTGTGGGTGGATTATTCCGCATACGGCGAAGTATGGAACGAGCTTGACAAGCTTCTGCGCGAGAAGGGAATGCTCATAGGCGACGAAGGCGAAGAATACTACGGAAAACCTACCTGCGTACGCTATTCCATTGCCGCTCCGAGAGAGGAATTGCAAAATTCCCTCAATAAGGTTCGTGAAGCATTACAGTCTATGGAGGTATAAAATGGCAAACTGCACGATCACAATGAAACCGTATGCAGACGGCGCTTTCGTTTCGCACATGGATATTGAAATTGTATTTGACAAGATCACAAGAGCAGCGAGCACCGAACTGTTCCGGTTCGCGCTCTCGACCGTGACGATCCCCGGCTGCGAGCCGGAGGGGCTTTCAGTGACGGACGAAAACGGCGCAGTGGAGCTCTCGGAGAGGGATTCCTCGGAATACCCTTATGAATACAGGATCTATACGGCAGGGCGCAAGACCCACGGCTCCCTTGCGGTCCGATACACTGTCCGTCCAGTGC
>JAFZJT010000249.1 GCA_017553815.1 Clostridia bacterium | reverse complement strand
TGCGAGACCCATGCGCGGGTGCTCGACGGCAGCGCCGATTACGGCAATCTCGGCATGGAAAAAAGGCGCAGGATCGCTCTTTGCGCAAATGAAAGCTATCTTGAGGACTTTATCGCGGGTCTTGAAAGGGACGAAATCCGTGCGATAACCAAGACCGATCCTCTCTATCCGCCCCTTCTTTTGAATATACCCGATCCGCCATATGTGCTCTATGCGCGCGGCGCGATGGCGGAAAGCCCGATAGCTTCGCCAGTTTCGGCGGTCGGAACGCGGCGCTGCTCGGACTACGGGCGCACCGTGGCGGATATGATGGGAAGAACGCTTTCGGAAAACGGAGCGACGGTCATCTCGGGTCTTGCCTACGGGTGCGACAGCTATGCCCATGAGGGCGCGCTCAAGTCAGAGCGCTCGCCTTATCCGACGGCGGCGGTGCTCGGTCAGGGCGTGCTCGTCAGTAAGAGCGACAACACGCAGAAGACCCTTGAAAAAATACTCGAGCGCGGCGTTATTTTGAGCGAGTATCTTCCGAGAACGAAGGCAACGCAGTATTCCTTCCCGATGCGAAACCGCATAATAAGCGGCATCTCGCCCGCGCTTCTTGTGATCGAAGCGGGCAAAAAGAGCGGAACGATGATAACCGTTTCCTGTGCCCTCGAGCAGGGAAGGGATGTGTACGCTGTGCCGTGCAGGATAACAGAGCAGCTCAACTGCGGCACGAACGATATGCTCAAAAAGGGCTGGGCACAGCCCGTATACGGCGCGGAGGATCTCGTGGAGATGCTCGGTCTTGCGCGCGAAAGAGCGGAAAGCCACACCGTTTCAAACGGAGCGGCGAGCGCGGCGAAAACGCTCTCGGGAGATGTCCGCATCGTATACGAAACGCTCCTTTTGGGCGAAAAAAGCATCGACGAACTCCTGGAAAAAACAGAAATTCCGCAAGAAAAGCTGATCCTGCACTTGACAGAATTGGAATTTTCGGGTTTAATAAAGCAGTTACCGTGCAGAGTCTATTCGGCTGAATAGACCGATTTTGCCGAGAATAAAGTAAAACAAGAGATTTTCCGCTGCGGGCGAACAACCGCGAGCGGTTCACATAGGAGGAAATATGGCAGAGAATCTGATAATCGTTGAGTCCCCGTCAAAGGCAAAGACGATCGAAAAGTATCTCGGCTCAAAATATAAGGTCATCGCGTCCAACGGTCATGTGCGCGACCTTCCCAAGAGTCAGCTCGGCGTTGACGTGGACGCCGATTTCGAGCCCAAGTACATCACCCTGCGCGGCAGGGGCGACGTTATCGAAAAAATACGCAGAGAGGCAAAATCCGCCTCCCATGTGTATCTCGCAACCGACCCCGACCGAGAGGGCGAGGCGATCTCGTGGCATCTTGCGAATATGCTCAAGCTCGACCCCGCCGCGAAATGCCGCGTTGTTTTCAACGAGATAACCAAAAATGTTATCCAAAAATCGATCAAATCGCCAAGAAGCATCGACTTGAGTCTTGTTGACGCGCAGCAGGCAAGGCGCGTGCTCGACCGTCTTCTCGGCTACAAGCTGAGCCCCCTTCTTTGGGTAAAGGTCAAAAAGGGTCTCTCCGCGGGCAGGGTGCAGAGCGTTACCACCAAGATAATCTGCGACCGCGAGCGCGAGATACAGGACTTCATTCCGAAGGAGTATTGGACGATCGCCGTCAAGCTCCACCACGGAAGGCATAATTTCGAGGCGAAGTTCTACGGCATGAACGGCAAAAAGACCGAGCTCAAGAGCGAGGAGGAGGCAAAGCGCGTCGTTGCTCTCAGCGAGGGTGCAAGCTATGTCGTGAGCGGCGTTAAGACCGCCAAGAAGCTTCGCCATGCCCCCGCGCCCTATACGACCAGCTCCATGCTCCAGGACGCGTCCAACAGGGCGAGCATGCCCCCCAAGCGCACCATGCTCTGCGCCCAACAGCTCTACGAGGGCATCAATATCAAGGGCAAGGGCAGCATCGGTCTCATAACCTATATGCGAACCGACTCCGTTCGCATCTCGACTGAGGCGCAGCAGGCCGCGAGGGAGTATATCGCGGTGCAGTACGGCGATAAATACGTTCCCGAAAAGCCGAATTTCTATAAGGGCAGAACGGGCGCGCAGGATGCGCACGAGGCGATAAGGCCAACCGACATGTATCTGACTCCCGCTTCGATAAAGGATTCGCTCGAGCCGGGTCAGTATAAGCTCTATAAGCTCATTTATGAGCGCTTCCTTGCAAGCCAGATGAGCGAGGCGCTCGTGGAGACCACCACGGTGAATATCGATACCGAGACCCCCGAGGTCTGCTCCTACCGCACCACGGGCTCGAGAACGCTCTTCGACGGCTTCACCGCCGTGTATAAGAGCGCGGACGAGGACGCCGAGGACGAGGGAAGCGCGAATCTTCCCGCGATGAGCGAGGGCGACCATCCGAAATACGTCGGAATCACCCCCAAGCAGAACTTCACCGAGCCCCCGCCGCGCTACACCGAGGCTTCGCTCGTTAAAACGCTCGAGGAGCTCGGCATCGGACGTCCGAGCACCTATTCGCCGACCATCTCAACCATAATCGAGCGAGGCTATGTTGAAAAAGAAAAGAAACAGCTCGTTCCTACGGAGCTCGGCTTCATCGTGAACAAGCTCATGGAGGACAATTTCGCTCGCATTGTGGACGTTAAGTTCACCGCGGGGATGGAATCGCGCCTTGACTCTGTCGAAGAGGGCAAGGAGCGCTGGCAGAACATCATCGGGGATTTCTACACCCCCTTCAAGGAGTCGCTCGACAAGGCGTTTGAAAGCGTTGAGCGCGTTGAGATAAAGCCCGAGGTCTCGGATATCCCCTGCGATAAATGCGGCGCGATGATGGTCTATAAGGAAGGGCGCTTCGGCAGATTTCTCGCCTGCCCGAACTATCCCACCTGCAAGAATACCAAGGCGATACTCGATAAGATAGGCGTAAAATGCCCCAAATGCGGCGCGGATATCATAAAGCGCACGGGCAAGAAGGGCAAGGCATTCTACGGCTGTGAGCGCTATCCCGATTGCGACTACGTTTCATGGGACAGACCCACGGGCGAAGCCTGCCCCAAGTGCGGCAAGATGCTCGTTCAAAAGATAAGGGTAAACGGAAGATACGTCGCCTGCGAGGATAAGGACTGCGGCTATATCAAGCGCGGCGAAGGCAAAAAGCAGGAACAGCAGGAGCAGGAGGATTGATTTGGATAAGCTGGGCGCAAGCGTCATCGGAGCGGGGCTCGCGGGCTGTGAAGCCGCGCACACGCTCTCGAGGATGGGGATAAGGGTTCGGCTCTATGAGATGAAGCCCGAAAAGCATACTCCAGCGCATAAGTCAAACGACCTTTGCGAGCTGGTGTGCTCCAATTCCCTGCGCTCGGATAAGCTCGACAACGCCGTGGGGCTTCTGAAGGAGGAGCTTCGTCGGCTCGGCTCGCTCGTTATGGAATGCGCGGACGCGACCCGCGTTCCCGCCGGCGGCGCACTTGCCGTGGATAGGGAAGGCTTTTCCGAAATGGTGACGGAGCGCATAAAGAGCGATCCGAATATAGAGCTTGTTTCCGAGGAGGTCACAAGCGTTCCCGATGCGCCAGTCATCATCGCAACGGGGCCGCTTACAGACGGCGAACTCATGCAAAGCATCGAGGCGCTTCTTGGCGACAGTCTGCACTTTTTTGACGCGGCGGCGCCGATAGTTTCGCTCGATTCGCTCGATATGAGCAAGGTGAAGAGGGCGTCGAGATACGACCGAGGAAGCGACTATCTGAACTGCCCGATGACGGCGCTTGAATACTTCACCTTCGTTCGCGCGCTGGCGACGGCCGAGACCGCGCCGCTCCACGGCTTTGAGGATAAAAGCGTTTTCGAGGGCTGTATGCCCGTTGAAGTCATGGCGCGAAGGGGCGAGCAAACGCTTGCATTCGGGCCGATGAAGCCCGTGGGGCTAACCGACCTCACCGCGAGCGACGGGAAAAAGCCGTTCGCCGTGGTCCAGCTTCGGCAGGACAACGCCGAGGGAACGCTCTATAATATCGTCGGCTTTCAAACCAATCTCAAGTTCCCCGAGCAACGCCGCGTGTTCGGCATGATCCCGGGGCTTGAAAACGCGGAGTTCATGCGCTACGGCGTTATGCACCGCAATTCTTATCTCCGATCGCCCAAGCACCTGACGAGCGAATACGAGCTTCGGGAAAAGCCCG
This sequence comes from Clostridia bacterium, assembly GCA_017553815.1. The sequence goes on along the minus strand of JAFZJT010000249.1, from coordinate 30,700 downwards.
GCGTGTTCTTCGCGGGGCAGATAACGGGCGTTGAGGGCTATATCGAGAGCGCGGCAAGCGGGTTTTACGCGGGGCTCTGCCTTGCGCGAAAGCTCAAGGGGCTTGAGCGCATCGATCTTTCAAGAAAAACCGCCATAGGCGCGCTTGCGCACTATGTGAGCGAATATAACGGAGGCTCGTTCCAGCCGATGAATATAAATTTCGGCATCATGCAGAGCCTTGAGAACGCGCCGAGGGATAAGCTTAAAAGATACTCGCTTATCTCCGAGAGGGCGCTAAATGAAATCGATGAATTGATTTTTGAGGACAGAATATGGAAATAAGAGGCACAACCATAGTGGCCGTTCAAAAGAACGGCAAAACCGCCGTTGCGGGCGACGGGCAGGTAACGCTCGGCGAAAGCACGGTTATGAAGCATTCGGCGAAGAAGGTTCGCCGAATCTATAACGATAAGGTCGTGGTCGGCTTCGCGGGCGGCGTTGCGGACGCGTTCACGCTCTGCGACCGCTTCGAGGGCAAGCTCACCTTCCACGGCGGTAGCCTAAGGCGCGCCGCGGTGGATCTTGCGCAGGATTGGCGAAACGACAAGGTCATGCGCAAGCTCGAGGCGCTTCTCATTTGCGCGAACGAGACCGACCTATTGATAGTTTCGGGCACCGGCGAGGTTATCGAGCCAGACGACGGCGTTGCCGCGATAGGTAGCGGCGGGATGTACGCGCTCGCCGCGGCAAGGGCGCTGAAGGAAAACACCGAGCTTTCGGCGGCAGAAATCGCGCAAAAGAGCCTTCTCATCGCCTCCGAGATATGCGTCTACACCAATTCAAATATCACGGTGGAGGAGGTCTAAGGAAAAATATGCTTACTCCAAAACAGATAGTCGAGGCGCTCGACAAATACATAATCGGTCAGGACGACGCAAAGCGCACCGTAGCGATAGCGCTTCGTAATAGATATAGAAGAAGCCGCCTTCCAGAGGAGCTCAAGGAGGAGATTATCCCCAAGAACATCATCATGATGGGCCCCACGGGCGTGGGTAAGACCGAGATAGCAAGAAGGCTTGCAAAGCTCGTGGACGCGCCCTTTGTTAAGGTGGAGGCAACCAAGTTCACCGAGGTTGGCTACGTTGGCCGCGATGTGGACTCGATGGTGCGCGACCTTGTGGAAGCTTCGATACGCCTTGTCAAATCCAAATGGCAGGAGAAGGTGCGCGTGGCAGCTACTGCCGCTGCGGAGCAGCGCATAGTGGATATCCTCGCGGGTATGCACGGCGCGGGAAAGCCCATCGAAAACGAGCAGCTCACGAGCCTTCAAAAGCTCTTCGGCGCGTTTGCTCCAGAGCAGAGCCAGCAGATGACCCCCGTTTCGGAAGAGGAGAAGCAGAGGCGGCGCACCAAGCGCGAAAAGCTCATGAAGGAGCTTTCCGAGGGGAAACACGAGGACGATATCATAGAGATAGACGTCGTTGAGAACCCGACGGGCGGCAACGACCAGATGCTCGCGATGGGCATCGACATGAACCTAAACGAGATGTTCGGCGGCCTTCTTCCAAGGAAGACCAAGCGCAGGAAGGTCACGGTCAAGGAAGCGCGCCGCATCCTCGAAAACGAGGAGGCCGATAAGCTCATCGATATGGACGAGGTCATCCGCGAGGCCATTGAAAAGGCGGAGCAGGACGGCATCATCTTCATCGACGAGATAGACAAGATAGCCGCGAACGGCGGCGGGCACGGCCCCGACGTTTCAAGGGAGGGCGTTCAGAGGGATATCCTTCCGATAGTCGAGGGTAGCGTTGTGAACACGAAATACGGCCCCGTTAAAACGAACTATATGCTGTTTATCGCGGCGGGCGCCTTCCATATTTCCAAGCTGAACGACCTCATCCCCGAGCTTCAGGGCAGGTTCCCGATAACCGTAAAGCTCAACGCGCTCACCCTTGAGGACTATAAGAGCATACTCACAGCGCCCGAAAACGCGATAATCAAGCAGTACACAGCCCTTTTGGAGACGGACAGCATCCATATCGAGTTCACCGAGGACGCGCTCGAAAAGATTGCCGAAGCGTGCTTCCACGCGAACGAAACGACCGAGAATATCGGCGCGAGGAGGCTGCATACCATCGTCGAAACGCTGCTTGACGATATCTCGTTCAACGCAACGGGCACCCATCCGATGATCACCGTGGAGATAGATGAAAAATATGTTAGGGAGCATATTGAAGGAAGCTCTGCGGAGAACATAAATAAATACATTATCTGATCCCAAACGGATCCGCCCGAAGCGTACGGAAATTCGGGTGAAGAGGAAAAGGAGGATAATGCCTTGAGTTTATCAGAAACAAAAATGCGCCTCGCATCCGCAGTTCTGGCGGCGGCGATAGCGGTATCGACCCTTTCGGGCTGCGCAAATGAGCGCACCTCGACAGACACAGCCGACACCCCGGCGCCAACTCAGTACGCGCAGGCGGAAACGCCAAAACCGACCGACATTGCGATCGAAACACCGATCATAACCTTCGTTCCGACCGACGAGCCCACCGAAGCGCCGACTGAGGAACCAACCGAAGAACCGACCGAAGCTCCCACAGAAGTGCCGAGCGAAGCGCCGACAGATCCGCCGATCGAGGAACCCACGGGCAAGCCCACGGCTGCGCCGAGGGGCGACGTGCCCACGGCGGAGCCGAATGCGACTCCCGATGCGGACGGCTTCTATCCCGTAGATTGGGCGACGGGCATAATCAACGCTCCCTACGTTAATTTCAGAGCAAAGCCGGATCTTGATTCGGTCATCTACTCCGAGCTCACCAAGGGCGCCGAGGTAAACGTGACGGGCGAGAGCCCCGACTGGTACCGCGTGCGCTATCAGGGCATAAGGGGCTATATCGCCAAGCCCTATCTGACCGTGGAGGGGCAGTCTGAACCCGTTCAGCCCGCGAACCCGACCCCCGACCCGTTTGTGCCCGTCGAAAACAGAAACGCTTATGCGAACAGGGAGCTTGTGAATATGCGGCAAGCGCCTTCGATCGATTCGGCCATCGTGGACGAGCTTACTTACGGCACGAATGTGCTCGTCAACGGCGAGTCCGACGAATGGTACAGGGTAACGCACGGTAGCAAGCAGGGCTTCGTTAAAAAGCCGTTTTTGACATATGGAACGCCCGAAACTGCCGCTCCCACGAGTGCGCCCACGCCGACTCCGACGCCTACTCCGACGGCAACGCCGACGAGCGCGCCAACGCACACGCCGAAGCCCACGAGCGAGCCATTCGTTCCAATGAACAACGAGTCGGGCTACACGAACAGGGCATACGTCAACTTCCGCTCAGCACCATCGACCGACGCGGAGATAATCGATATCCTGCCCTACGGCACCGCCGTAACTGCTATCGCGCAGACCGGCGAATGGTACAAGGTGCGCCGCAACGGCACGGTGGGCTATATCGCAAAGCCCTACGTCACCCTCGGAACGCTGACCACGCCGACGCCCGCTCCCACGCAGACGCCGAAGCCCACAGCAACGCCGGATCCCGATCCCTTCGTCGACACCGACAACATGGCGGCATACGTCAACATTCAGCGCGTCAATTTCCGAACAGCGCCGAACACGAATTCGGACGTTATCACCGTGCTGACCTACGGAACCGAGGTGCGCGTTATCGCGCAGAATAGCAAGTGGTATCGCTGCACCTACAACAACAGGACAGGCTACATTGTTAAGCAGTATCTGACGCTCGGTCATGCGCCGAACCCGACGCCAAACCCGACACCGACTCCCGCGCCGAACCCCGGCGGGCATCAGTTCACCGATTACGAGATCCATCTCGTTGCGGCGCTCTGCCACATGGAGGGTCCGGGCAGCACCTACCGCGGCTATCGCGCGATAGCAAGTGTCGTCTACAACCGCGTTATGAACCACTCCGGTCATTTCCCGGATACCGTCGTGGGCGTGCTGCTGCAGCAAAACCAGTTCGGAAACCGTCCGCTCTCCATGTTTGAAAACACGCAGCCCAACGCAGTTGCGCAGGCCTCGGCGGAGTATGTTTTCAGAACGAACGGAAGCGTGCTGCCCCCGAAGGTGCTGTTCTACAGAGCTGTTTGGTGCGGCATACCGTGGTATGATTTCACCGAATACTACTGCACGATCGAGGCAAACAACTATTACTACGGAATAATTTACTACGATGTGAACCCGGGCGGCGACGCTCCTATCGCGCTCGACAGGTAAATATTTCAACGGATATTTTTTCCGATAACTGAAGAGAATAATACCGCAGTTCATACTGAAAGGCGGTATTATTTTTTATGAAAGCGATCATCATGGCGGGAGGGGAGGGCAGAAGGCTGCGTCCGCTGACGTGTACGATGCCCAAGCCGATGGCTCCGCTTTTGAACAGACCCATAATCGATCAAGCGATGGATCTTTTGAAAAAGCACGGCTTTAACGAGGTGTGCTTCACGCTGAGATACATGGGCGAAGCGATAAAAACGCATATCGGCGGAGGGGAGGAATGGGGCATATCCTGCTCGTTCTCCGACCCGGGCAGGGATATCGGCACGGCGGGCAGCGTGCGCTTTGCGCTGGATGCGGGCGGAAGAGGCGAGGATGAAGCCGTTTTGATCCTAAGCGGCGACGGGCTTACCGATATCGACCTTACAGCGCTCGTTTCCGCGCACGAAAAGAGCGGCGCTGCGGCTTCGATCGTCCTGACGCGCGTTGCGGAGCCGAGCGAGTACGGCGTGGCGGTTACGGATGAAAACGGCTTTATCGAGCGCTTTATCGAAAAGCCGGAGCCAAGCTGCGTGTTCAGCGACTATGCGAACACGGGCGTCTACGTTCTTTCAAAAGAGGCGCTCGAGCTGATACCAAGGGATACGCCCTTCGATTTTTCAAAGGATCTTTTTCCGCTGATGATGGAGCACGGACTCAAGCTCTTCGGCTATAAAAGCGAGGCCTACTGGTGCGATATAGGCGATATCGATCAGTACCGCCGCGCGCAGAGGGATATGCTCGACGGCAGGATCGCATTCAAAACGCTTGCTCAATGCGAAAACGGCGTTTATATCGAGCCGAACGCAAGGCTGTCGCCTTCTGTAAAGCTCATTCCGCCCTGCTATATCGGAAGCGGCGCGCTGATCGCTGAAGGCGCAGTGATCGGATCGCATTCGGTCATAGGAAGCGGCGCGGTCGTTGAGCAGGGCGCGAGCATAAAGCGGAGCATCGTGCTTGAGAGGGCGTATATAGGCGCAAACAGCGAGCTTCGCGAGGCAGTGGTTTGTGAAAACGCATGGATCGAGCACAGCGCGATGCTGTTTTCGGGAAGCATCGTGGGCGCGGGAACACATATAGGCGCGGGGGCAACGCTCTTGCCGAACGCTGCGGTATGGCCTCAAAAGCAGGTGGAAACGGGCGGCAGCATCGAGCACAGCCTTATCTGGGGCGAAACTGCGCGGCGCGCGGAGTTCATCGGCGGCAGGGTGCGCGGAAACGCCGCAAGGCTTTTGACCCCGGAAACGGCGCTCAGGCTCGGCGCATCGTATGCAAGCCTGCTCCTTGATAAGCTTCCCGCTAAGCTCGCCGTCTGCACGGACGGCGAAAGCGTTTCGGTGATGCTCAAGCAGGCGGTGCTTTCGGGCGTTGTTTCGCAGGGCGTGGACGCCGCTTCGGTCGCACCGTGCTCGAGCTCCTGCTTCGCGTTCACGGTCTCAAGAGCCATCTTCACGGGAGGCATCTATATCGTCGCGGACGGTGAGCGCGGCGCGGAGCTGGTTTTCCTCGATGAAAACGGCTGCGAGGCGGACGGCGAGACCGTGCGCAGCCTCAAAGCAGCGTTCATGCTTGGCGAAAAAAAGCCGAGGCTCGGAGCGGAACTCGGGCTTATCACGGGTATGAACGGCATGGAGGAGGCCTTCGAGCATTGGCTCATGGAGGGAGTTGAGCGAAAGCTTTTGATGGAGCACGTGAAGACCCTGCGCATCAGCGCAGATAAGCAGCGCGCTTCGACGCTCGCAAGGCTCCTATTGAGGCTCGGCTGGTGCGTGGAGGAGAGCCGCGAACGCGATAAACTGAGCCTTTCCTCCGATGAAAACACGCTCTGCGTGCTCATAGATGAGCGGGATATGCTCTCACTGGCTGTCGGCGAAACGACGGCGGACGCGCAGCTCATCCTCGCGGTGCTCGCCGAATATGCGCTCGAAAAGGGCGAAACAAGCCTCGTTCTGCCCGCCTCGCTGCATGAAGCATACAAGGAGCATCTTGAGAAAAAGGGCGTTCGCGCCGTATATGCAAGGGAAGAGGCGCCCGAGCTGATGCGCGAAACCGTGAAGCGCGGGTTTAAGAAAAGCTTGCATCTGCCCGAGGCCGCCGTGCTCACGCTCTGCGAGCTCTTCGCGGACGGAAGCCTTGTTCGCCGTTTGGAGGCGCTTCCAAAGGTCTTCTCGAAAACGGCAGAGGTGGAAACGAGCCGCCGCGAAACCGGGCGTATGCTACGGGAGATCTTCGATGCCGCGCGGGGCGAGCTTCAAACCTCGGTGGACGGACTTCGGCTTCGCCGCGACACGGGCTGGGTGATAGTTAAGCCGCTAAGAAGTGAAAGAGCGGTGTTTCGGATAGTCGCGGGCAGCTTAAACAGCGAATACGCAGAGGAGCTCTGCGATATCTACGAAAAAAAGCTCAGAAGGCTTCGCGAAGGGGCAAACGAAAACGGCGATCCGAATGAAGGCTCGGCCGCCGCGAAGGATAAGGATATGGATTAAATGAAAAACGGCCGAGCGATCCGCCGCAGGGCGTTTCGAGCGACCGTTTTAGCTATGCTATGATGGATTTATCAGTTGGCGTAGCCGGTATCGGGGGAAGAGGTGATGGTGTTTCTTACAACGATCTCGCCGTCGACAAGCGCGAATACGTTCCAATATTTGCCGTCACCCTGATTGGCAGGCACGTTGAAGGTGTGGATGAGGGCATCGCCGCAGTAGACCTTAACGATAGCGTTGGAGGTATCGGAGATGCTGCCGCTGCCCGCATAGTGATGGACGTAGTAGTAATACGGATCCGTCACAGTGGGGTTGAGCGTGATGGTCTCGGGACCGTAGCTCGTTGTATCATCAACGTCGAGCGAGCAAACGAGCACATCGCCGTCCATCTGATTCTTGTGGGAAAAGTAGACGTGGAAGTTGCTGCCGTTCGTGAGCTTGCCTTCAACATGGGAATCGATATCGCGGGGATTTTCGCCCCAGGTAAGAACGATGCGGTATTCGTTGTTAGAAAGGATGGGGGTGAGAACGGCATCCTGGGAGCCCTGATTCTCGGCTGCAAACACGTTCACATAGCCGGTAACGAAGCCTTCCTTGCTGAACTCGGCGGTGTAGTAGCCGGCAAGGTTGTTGAGGGTATAAGCGCCGTTTTCATCGGTGGAGGTCACTGCGGGCTCGCCTGCCATATCGGAAGCGATGGAACCGGAGTAGGTATTCCATCCATACCTGAGCTTGACGGAAACGCCCTCGATGGGCTGATTGGTCAGCGCATTGCGAACAATGCCATAGATATCGAAGTACTGACCTTCCTGCTCGATGGGGATGAGATAAATGTTCTGAACATAGACCATCTCATCTTCACGTACATTTACGTCGTAAACGGTGCAGGGCAGGTAGCCTTCATGCTCTGCAACGAGCCTGTAGCTTCCACTCACAAGACTCAAAGCGTAATAGCCGTTTGCATCGGTGGTTACAGAGGCAGCCACGGTGTTTGGAGCATCCGTGCTGTATGCGGTAACGGTTGCGTTCTCAAGCACAACAGGGTTCTCGATGCCGCCGAATACTCGGCCGTTTACGCTGCCAAAGGTGGGTTCAGCAACGCTGTAATGAACGGTTGCGGAAATGTTGGTGGAAGCGCCGCGTGCGGAAACGGTCTTGTTGAGAAGAACAGGGGAGCCTGCGCCAAGGGTATCGGCCATGACCGCGCCAAGACCTGCTGCAGCGGAGAGAATCATAACGGCGAGAAGCATCGTGGCGGTAAAGCGGCGGTTCTTTCTGCCGGAGATCGCAGCAAAACCGAATGCAGCGATGCCGAGGGTGATGACGATCGCGGCAATCATGCCGATGGTGTTATCGCCGGTGGGAGGAACGATGCCGCCGTCATTGGGAATAAATGTTGCGGAAAAATGAACGGTTTCTCCGCCCGCACTGGTGCCAAAGCGTCCCTGAAGGGAGCTGCCCGCCTGCAGTTCGTAACCGGCGACGGGGTCGATGACGATAAGCATATCGGTTACGTTGGCGTCGCCAACGCAGGTTGCGGAAACGGTAACAACGATGGGATCGCTGCCTTCGTATACTTCCTTATCGGTGCTGAGAACAACGCGCACTTCGCCGTTGTTGATGTCGGCGCCGTAGTGAGGCGCAGCAGTGGGCTCCGCGGGTGCGGGCTCCTCGGTGGGATCGGCAGGCGCGGGCTCATCGGTGGGATCGGCGGGAGCGGGCTCCTCGGTCGGGTCTGCGGGAGCGGGTTCCTCGGTGGGCTCAGCGTCGCCGTTTGCGCCGAAGTCGTAGGGATACTCGAAGCTGTAGTGCTCGCCGCTGCCGATGAAGTCCTCATCGGTGAAGCTTACCTGATTATAGTCGATGCCGAATTCCGCATGCACGGTCTCGAAGATATCGGAGAGGGTCGCGAAAAGCTCGCTGCCGTTATCGATGGCGTCGCCGCAATCCTCGAAGTTCTCGTCAACGGGGATGAAGGCGGAAGCGCCGCGCCCTGCTGCCATGCGGTAGTAGTGGTTGTTCAGACCGACGAAGATATTGTCGGGGCGGCACTCGACCGAGCGCTTCTGAACCGCGGTGAAGTCGGACCAATGCACGTTGTAGCTGCCCTCGCCGGTCTTGTCGACGACCTTCTCGTAGAAATAAGCGGGGAAGCTGCGCTGACCGATGGTAACATTCATGCTGCCGATAACGTGGTCGGCGGTCGCGGTGCCGCGAACGACGACGGTGACATTGCTGCCGAGCTCGGCCATGACCTTTAGGGTCGTGCCGTCGTGCTCGATGTTGGCGTATTCGCCGGGAACGGGGACGCAGATGCCGATCTCATAGTCGCAGTTGAGACGGGGATCGCAGCCGTAGGCCTCAACGAGTTCGATCTCGTCGATGCCCTCGATCTCGGTCAGATACTCAATGCTGCCGACGAGGCGCGCGTCATAGCCCTCTACCTCTGCGGGAACCGCATAGGTGAGAACCATAGTGACGGTATCGCCGACCGCGATGGCGGTGTTCTCCGCCACGGGAGTCCAGACGTTGTAGGGGATCTCCCACTCGTCGTACTCAACGGTGGGTTCGTTTTCAACACGAACGAATTCGGTGCCGAAGATGGGGAGCTGCTCGCTTGCAAGCGCGGGAACGCCGAGAACGGCGATCATCGCGACGGCGATAAGCAGAGAAATGATTTTTTTCATGGTTTTGGTTACTCCTTGCTTAGATTTAAGATATGCAAGTGCCATTATAACACAAGCATCGGATTTATGCAACCTTATCCGCGCTCGTGTCGGCGGCGCTTGTTGTCTTTTTCTTTCCGAAGCCCGCGCAGATCGCCTGATGCGGGCATGCCGCCTTGCAATCGCCGCAGCGGATGCACTCGAGGCTGTTCGGGGTCTTGGTGATGTCCACACCCATGCGGCAGGCGTGACGGCACGCGCCGCAGTTGGTGCATTTTGCTTCATCCACGCTGTAGCGATACAGCGAGATGCGGTTGAAGAACGAGTATATCGCGCCGAGCGGGCAAACGTATTTGCAGAACGGGCGATAGATGAAGATGGAGGCAACGAGCAGAACGGTCATGATCGAGAGCTTTAGGATCGTAAGATGCCCCGCCTCGGCCCAGCTCGTTATGCCCGTGCCGGTGCCCTGACCGAGATTTCCGAAGAGGGAACCGAAGGTCATAAGCGGTATGCCGCCGATAAGCATTCCGGAGGGGCAGATGTACTTGCAGAAGAACGGGTTTGCCTCGTAGAAAAGGGGAAGGATGATAACGAACACCACGAGGAACACGTACTTGAGGTACCTGAGCGGCTTGTCGCCCGGGAAGGTGCGCGTTTTCAGCCTCAGCTTTTGCAGCTTCTTCGGGAATATCTTATAGATGAGATCCTGAATAAGTCCGAAGGGGCAGAGGAAACCGCATACAAGCCTTCCGCAGAGTGCGCCTATCAGCATAAGAAAGCCGACCACATAGAACGCGAAGTAATAGAGCGGAGGCGCGATAAAGGTTCCGGACTTTGTGTCGAACCAGCCCTTTTCATAGTTGCCCTGATTGAACACCGCCTGAAGAGCACCGATGGGACATGAGCCCAGCGCGCCGGGGCAGGAGTAGCAGTTCATTCCGGGAACGCAGATCTGCTTTAGCTTGCCCTGATAGATGGTTCCCTTGATGAAGCCGATGATGTAGCTGTTCGTAAGAATGCTGAACGCCGCCTGAATCGCGAACCTTCTGCGTTCAACCGCCTTGCGAATCTGCATGATGGTCTTCCTGGGTTTGCTGTTTGCTTTTACTTCCATCAGCCTATCCCCACACATTCGCGGCAGAGCGCGATAGCCTTTGAGAACACGGCGTTTATCTCGCCGTCAAAGATGCCGTAGATAAGGAAGCCTGCGCCGATCGCCATTATGACGGCGGGAACGATATACCTAAGCGCACCGCGATCGAGCGGACAATCCTTCTTAACAACAGTTTCTTTCATATTTGCCATAGTTAATCCTTTCCGTCAGGGGAGCAGACCGTCAATGATCTGGCACCAGCCTTCAAAAGAGTTTGCGGCGGGTACTCTCTGCAGGATGCGTCCGTAGGAGTCGATAAAATAGGTCATCGGATACGCCGCAGCGGGGAATGCCGCCGCAACGGAAGCATTGTTTCTGATAACGGGGATATTGAAGTTCATTCCGCTGATGATGCTAAGCGCGGTGGGGATCGCGCCGGGGGTCTCGGAATCGCCGAGCACGCTCAGGATCTTGAAGCCCCTCGAGCCGTAGCGCGCCTCAAGCGACGGGAAATGCGGCATCTCCGCGATGCAGGGGCCGCAGGTCGTGGACCACACGTTGACCATAGTCAGCCTGTTTGCGTAGAGGAAGCTGTTGTCATACGTCGCCTGACTGCCGTTTATCGCCTTCGAGGAGAAGTTCGGGATATCCGGCGAAGGCGTGGGCGCGGGCGTCGGAGTCGGCACGGGCGTGGGCGTCGGCGTGGGCTTGGGGGTCGGCGTCGGATTCGGCGCAGGGGTCGGAGTGTTTGCCAGAGTGGGCGTTGCCGCGGTGGGAGTGTTCGTTACCGAGGGCGCGGTGGTGTTCGCGGGAGGGTTGGTCGTGCTGCCGGTCTCGGGAGGCTCGCTGCCGGTGGGCTGCTCGGTCTCGGGTGCGACAGTCTCCTCGGGCTCATCCGTGGGCTGCTCGGTCGGCTCGTCGTTGGGTTCCTCGGAGGGTTGCTCCGTGGGCTCTTCGGTCGGCTCGTCCGTCGGTGCATCGGTCGCGGGTTCATCGGTATCCGCAGGCTTGCCTGTGACGAGCCCGGGATCCGCGGTGGTCGGATTGGGGTTGAGCGCGATCCTCCAGGGGTGCGCACAGCCCGTTAAGATCAGCGTGAACGCAAGCAGTATGCAGAGCGTAATGCCGATGGTTTTCTTGAGAAGCATAGTTCGTCCTTTCGAATTGATACAAAAGTTTTATATGTTGAAAAGGGTTATTGAAATTGATTACAGACCGAGCGCGGTGCGCAGAGCCATGATCGCGTCTTCCATGCCGACGGAGCCGTTGCCGCTCATATCCGCAACGGGAAGGTTAGCGTCGGTGATCTCCTGAAGGCCCATGGCCATGTGCAGGATGGTGATCGCGTCCGCGGTGGAAACCATGCCGTTACCGTCCATATCGCCGGGAACGAAGGGGCTGGTGCCCTGCTGATAAACGGTGTATACGTTCATGTTGCCGGTAACGAAGCTGAAATCCTGATCCCAGCCGATGAAAACGTAGCCCTCATGCTCGGGGGGATTGGGCGCGGTCGCTGCCTGACCGTAATCGACCATGGACTGACCGATGAGGTTGTTGGTGATGCTGTCGTAGAAGCGAACGAGGAACCTCTGAACGTTGTAGGTGCCGTAGATGGTGCAGTCGCCCATAGCGAGCAGATAGTAGGGGTCGTAATAGGTTGCGAGGATATTCTCGTCAAGATCGTAGGTATTGCTCTCGGGATCGATCTGCCAGCCGTTGAAGGTGTAGCCCTCGATAGCGGGCGCTTCGGGCATTTCGATAACGCCGCCGAAGGGAACCTCGATGGTCGCAAGGACCTCGTCGTTGGCAAGGTTCTTGAAGGTAACGGTGCAGGTCTCGTCCATATGGTTATGGTAGGCGTCGAGCCACATATCAACGTATTCCTTGAGCATCGCATAGCTCGGGAAGGAGCCGACGATATGGTCGAGAACGCGTCCCTCACGGGTCACGATAAGCGTCTGGGGAACATAGGGGCAGGTGTTGAACACTGCGCCGAGCACATTGTCCTTGCGCATGTTGAGCCAATCGTAGCCGCGCTGCTTGAGGAATGCGAGCGCGGTTTGGGGGGTGCAGCCGTTGCTCTCGGAGATAACGCCGAGCACCTGTACGCCGTAGTCGGGATTATCGAGGGTATACTGATAGAGCTGGTTGATGTGCGGCATTTCGTTTACGCAGGGGCCGCACCAGGTTGCCCAGTAGTTGATGAAATGAATCTCTGCGTTGTCGAGAAGGGAGCTGTCCGCGGGGTTGCCCTCGAGGTCGGTGGTGCTGAAGCCCATGATGCTCATGCCAAAGCCGGCGCGGGTGTCTTCGGGAACAGTCTTCGCGGAAGCGAAGGAGAAGGCGCTTACTGCGAGAATAGCTGCAAGCATGAGGGAGATGAATTTTTTCATGGCTGTTTTCCTTTCGGCAATTTTCTATTGGAGGAAAGCGCTTAAAGAACCTTGGGAGAGCCCCCAAAACGCCCATTCTCATCCGCTTATCATTATATCAGATCCCCCCGGCTAACGCAAGCGGAAAAGCTCATTTTTTCGATAAACATTTTGTGTCTTTTGAGCATCTTTTTTTAAGTGATTGCATTATGAATATATTTGTGCTAAAATCAAAGGTGCGGGACGGGCGTTTGCCATTGTGAGTCCAAAATTTTCGTAAAGACGGAGTGAAAGAATATGCAGAAAACCATCTATTTTGCGGGCGGTTGCTTCTGGGGCGTTCAGCGCTTCTTCGATCAGTTTGCGGGCGTTATCAAAACCGAAGCGGGCTATGCAAACGGCGGTTCAAACGAGGTCAGCTACGAGCAGGTCTGCGCCTCGAGCGGGCATGCGGAGACCGTTAAGATCGACTTTGACGACGAGAAAATATCCATCGAAAAGCTGCTCGGCTATTATTTCATGGTGATAGACCCGCTCTCGGTCAATAAGCAGGGCGGCGACGAGGGGATACAGTACCGAACCGGCATCTATTACACCGCCCCCACTCTCGAGCCGCGCATCAAGCGCTATTGCGAGCTTGAGCGCATCCGCATCGGCGCGCCGCTCGCGGTGGAGGTGCTTCCCCTTTCCGATTTTTGCACCGCCGAGGAATACCATCAAAAATATCTTGAGAAGAACCCCTCGGGCTATTGCCATATCCCCAAGGCGATGTTCGAGCTTGAGATAAGATAAAAACGCGAGAGAATAGGATCTAAATCGGATAAAATCCGAAGAAATCCCCTCGGGATTTCATCCTCAACTATTCACTATTAACTGAAAGGAAATCAAAGCATGAGAGGTCCCGGAGGATTCGGCAGAGGCGGCGGCTTTCTGACCGAGGAGGAAAAGAAGAACCGCCCCAAGGTCACATGGCCGCTTATAAAAAGGATTCTATCATATTTGAAGCCGTACTGGAAGCAGATGGCGTTGGTGCTGGTTTTGATCGTCGTTTCATCGGTGCTCGGGCTGTTGCCCTCCGTCCTGACAGGTAAGATAATCGACGACGGTCTTATCGGGCGCAATATGAAGCTTCTGATAACCTTGATACTTGTTTCGCTCGGCGTTACACTCGGCTCGAACCTGATAAAAGTGGGCGAAAGCTATCTGAACAACTGGATAGCGCAGCATATCTCCTACGATATGCGTAATAAGATGTATCGCCATCTTCAGAAGATGAGCCAGCGCTTCTTCACCTCGAGCAATCAGGGCGATATCATAACGAGGATGACGAGCGATATCTCGGGCGTGGAGCGCGTGGTGACAAACACCTTCACATCCATTCTTTCAAACACGATAACGCTCGTTGCGGCGATAATCATAATGTTTCGCCAGAACCCGATCCTTGCGATAGTCGGCATGCTCGTGATCCCGCTCTTTGTCATCCCAACGCGCATGGCGGGCAAAACCAGATGGAAGCTGACGCAGGAATCGCAGGAATGCAGCGACGAGATGAACGGCATTTTGAACGAAACTCTCTCGGTCAGCGGACAGCTCCTCGTCAAGCTCTTCGGCAAGGAGGAGCAGGAATACGCGCGCTATGAGAAGGTAAACGGCAGGATGATCCGATTGAACCTCAAGGAGAGCATGGCGGGCCGCTGGTTCATGGTCGTTATCACCACGTTTTCAAGCATCGGCCCGATGCTTCTGTACCTCGTGGGCGGCATAATGATGATGAAATACGATTCAAAGCTCACCGTCGGCGATATCTCGGTGCTCGTGGCGCTGCTCGGAAGGATGTACGGCCCCGTGAACTCGCTTCTGAATATCCAGGTCGAATGGATCCGCTCGATGGCGCTGTTCACGAGGATATTTGAGTATTACGACATGCCCATCGAGATAGAACAGCCCGAAAACCCCGTTATCCCCGCGAAGAATACGGGCAGCGTGGAGTTTAAAAACGTCGATTTTTCGTACGACAGTGAGCGGCAGATCCTTAAAAATATCAGCTTCACGCTCGAAAGCGGCAGGAGCGTTGCGATAGTCGGGCCCTCCGGCAGCGGCAAAAGCACGATGATAAACCTTATCCCGCGACTGTACGACGTGCAGGGCGGCAGCGTTATCTTCGACGGCGTGGACGTGCGCGAGCAGGATCTTGAGCATCTGCGCTCGAATATCGGCATAGTCAGCCAGGAAACCTATCTTTTCAACGGCACGATAAGGGATAATTTGCTTTACGCAAAGCCCGATGCGACCGACGACGAGCTTATCGAAGCCTGCAAAAAGGCGAATATCTACGACTTCATCGAAAAGCAGGAGCTCGGCCTCGGCGCGATAGTCGGCAACCGCGGCCTCAAGCTCTCGGGCGGCGAAAAGCAGCGCATATCGATCGCGCGAGTGCTTCTAAAGAACCCCGCTCTGCTCATTTTCGACGAGGCGACCAGCGCGCTCGACTCCATCTCGGAGCAGAAGATCCAGGACGCGATCGACCCGATAATCAAGGAGCGAACCAGCATCCTCATCGCTCACAGGCTCTCCACCATACTCGCGGCGGATGAGATCCTGGTAGTCAAGGACGGCGAGATAGTCGAGCGCGGCGTACATGCGGACCTAGTCAAGCGCGGCGGCACCTATACCGAGCTCTACGAAACGCAGTTCAGCAAGGCGCTCGTGGGCAGGGAGGAGTTTATTCCGACCGAGACCGAGGATACCGACTATATCAATCACGAGTAAAAATATGCAATAGCAAGCTAAAGCCGATGAAGTCGTTTTACCGATCTTCATCGGCTTTTTCAGGATAATTATTACTTGGGTTTGTATTGTTCTGCGCGGCGAATTGTGTTATAATTCATTTGTTTGAAACAATACGAATGTTGATCGATGCAATGAATAAAACGCCCGAACAAATCACCTACAATATGAAACAGGTGCATAACAAGGATTCTAAGATCGAGCTCATGCTCCGCAGGGAGCTTTGGCAACGCGGGTTGCGCTATCGAAAGAATGTCAACAGGATCATCGGTCATCCGGATATTGCTTTTGTTGGCAAGAAGATAGCGGTTTTCTGCGACAGCGAGTTTTGGCACGGCTATAATTGGGAAGAGCGAAAAAACGATTTCAAGAGCAACCGTGATTTTTGGCTGCCGAAGATTGAGCGTAATATGGCCAAACAGAATTAGTTGACTCAATTAGACAAACTGTATTTGACTGATTGTAAAGGGAACGGAGGGAGTTATGAATAATAGACGTGCTTGGACAAGGGAAGAAGAAATAGTAGTATTCAATCTATACTGCAAAATTCCTTTTCAGCGTTCTTCAAAGAATCACCCAGACGTTATTAGAATCGCTAATTTGATTGACAGAAGTCCAAGTTCGGTTAATATGAAAATCGGTAATTTTGGCAGTTTTGACGAGTCGCTTAGCAGGCAAGGAATTGTGGGCCTAACCAACGCAAGTAAGCTAGATAAAGAAATATGGGATGAATTCTGCGGGAACTGGGATGAGCTTGCGTTTGAAAGTGAACGCATTATTGCCAACCTCCAAGGAAAGAGTGTCGATGATGGCTCTGAAATAGAAAATATCCCTTATGGGATGATAAGAACTGCAACTGTTAAACAGAGGGTCAATCAACGCTTTTTTAGAAGTGCTGTGCTTTCGGCTTATGCTGATTCATGTTGCATAACTGGTTTGAATAATACGATACTGCTGATAGCTAGCCATATAAAGCCTTGGGTTGACAGTACCGAATTTGAAAAAACTAACCCATGCAACGGCCTATGCCTTAATGCACTTCACGATAAAGCTTTTGATAAAGGGTTTATTACTGTAACTCCAGATTGCAAGATACACATTTCTTCTGACGTGTCAGATGTTTGCAATGGCGAAACAGTTGATATGTATTTTAAACGCTTTGAGAATAAAAAAATCACTATTCCACAAAAGTTTGCACCATCAAAAATGTATTTGGAATACCATAATGATATGATATTTGAGCATTGGAAGTAGCGAATTAACGTGTAAGATACCTCGTTGCCGATGCTTGCGGTTACGGAATCCCTCAGCATCGTACGAGGACTTATATCGTTGCTTTTCATGATGAAGCCGAATGTGCCGCATTTATGTTTCCTGAAAAGCAAGAACTCAAGAAACGAATTACAGATGTTATCGATCGAACGCAAAAAGCTCCCGATGAATACTACTATTCCCCCGGAACCACAAAGTATGAACGCCTCAATTCATTTATTAAAGATGCCGATCAACTGTATCGTTTTTCGGACTACGGTATTCAAGCGAGCAAGGACGGGATAGCTTTTACGCTTAAAGCCAATATGGGAACATGGCATGATCGCGTTCCGATTGTAAAAGATAATTTTGGAATAAGACGAATTACACCCGAAGAGTGCCTTGCGCTTCAATCTTTCCCCGATAGCTTTTCTTTTCCCAATGATATTCCGCCTGCAAGTAAATACAAGCAAGCCGGAAATACTGTGTGTGTTTCCTTAATACAAGCTATAGCATCAAAAATCCGCCAACTCAACAAACAGGTTAGCGAAAAATCAACTTTTGGGTTATAATATCAACGAACGGACGCTTCATAACGGGCAATAAAACAGCTATACTCATGCCATAGCCGACGGGAGAGTCGGCGGAAAGAGAGGCAAAAATTATGGAAACTTTCGGAACAAGGCTTGCATCCATTCGCAAGGAACGCGGCATGACGCAGGACAATATCGCCGATAAGCTGAACATCTCTGCGCAGGCGGTGTCCAAATGGGAAAACGATCTGACTTCGCCAGATATCGACACGCTTTTGAAACTCTCGGAGATATTCGACGTTTCGCTTGACGAGCTCATGGGCAGGGTGAGGAAGGACGCGGTGGTGCTTGCGGACACAAAACAGCTCGATATCGACAAGCTGACGCTGAGGATATACGTGGACAGCTCCGACAACGACAGGATCAGAGTCAATCTGCCCGTGCCGCTGATTCGGGTGCTCGTTGAAAGCGACGGCACTCAGAATCTGCTCGCTGGCAATAAATGGGCGCAGGGCATCGATTTCAAGCAGATATTCAAGCTCGTTGAACAGGGTATACTGGGCGAGCTCGTCACCGTGGACAGCGCGGAAGGCGACCACGTTCGCATAGTGGTGGAGTAAATGCGTATCTACGTTAAATCGGATGATATGAAGCTGCCGATAGTCATTGCCGTGCCCACCTCCGCGATAGGATGGAAGTGGGTGTGGCGCATGGTCAATAAAAACGCAAAGACCGATGATGCGCCCGTGATCAGCGAGGAGACCGCGCAAAAGCTCGCCAAGGCGATAAAGAAATACGTTCGCCAAAACGGGCATTTCGACCTTGTGAATATCGAATCCGCGGACGGCGACAGGGTGCGGATAAGGATTTGAAAACGGCGACGATCCAATGCGATAATAGAAAACGACCGATGCAAAACAGCGGTCGTTTTCGTGTTGAATCGGTTTCGGCATAACGCCTTCTTATCTGAAATAAAAGAATCCGTCGCGCATTTTATCGGGGTGCTCGCTCAAATACTCTACTGCGAGCCGCTCGACCTTTGCCCACTCCTCCTCGGAGAACAGCTCGTTGCGCTGCTTGATCTTTTCGTCGTCCCCCGCGATAAAAAGCTGAACTATCGGGTAGAAATCGATGAACTCACCCGTATAGCCCTCGCCGAGGATGATGTCGGCGGCGGGCTCGCCCTTTGCCTTATTATAAGCGGTGGAGCTCACAAGCCGCGTGCCTATCTTTAAATCGTACATGGGGATGAGCTCCGAGGGGAACTTGAGCATCACGACCGCGTCCATCGCGTCCGAATATGCCGCAATGAGCAGGGGCTCGGTCGAGCAAACGATCGCGGGCTGAGTGTCGCCGTGTAGAAGCACCTGCGCGGCAGAGTTTATAAGCATATCGCTCTTGAACCTCTCCTTAAACTTCGTGAAGATAAGCTTGCGGATGGGGTAGTACTTTTTGTACGTAAACTTGGCGTTTCCGGGGTTGTATGAGGACACTGATAAACTCCTTATTACTTTTTAAGAGAGAAGGTTCACATTTCCATTCGATTCTCAATCGACTTTGCAAGCGTAACGTCATCGACGTACTCAATATTTCCGCCGATGGGTATGCCGTGCGCGATCCTTGAAACGCGAACGCCGAGGGGCTTGATGAGCTTTACAAGATAGCTTGCGGTCGCCTCGCCCTCAACGTCGGGATTGGTTGCGAGTATCAGCTCCTTCACGCCCTCGCTTTCGATGCGCGAAAGAAGCTCCTTTATGCGAAGCTCGTCGGGACCTATGCCGTCCATGGGGGAGAGCACGCCGCCGAGCACGTGGTATTTGCCGCGAAACTCGTGTATGCGCTCCATAAAGATAACGTCGCGCGCGGTCTCGACCACGCAGATAAGCTCGCCCGTGCGCTTTGCGTCCGAGCAGACCGAGCAAAGCTCGTTTTCGGTGAAATTGCCGCAAACGGGGCAGTGGTGAACGCGGGTCTTAGCCTCGGTTATGGAATCCGAAAGCGCGCGAGCATCCTCTTCGCTCATCGAAAGGATATGGAAAGCAAGCCGCTGGGCGCTTTTGATACCAACGCCCGGCAGCCTGTTAAGCTTTGTTATAAGATTATCAAGAGCTTCCATTTTTAATTGGAACTAAGAGCTTTTAAGCATCAGAAGCCGAAGCCGCCAAGACCGCCGAGGCCGCCGGTGACCTTCTCCATCTCCTGCTCCATCGTTTCGTCCGCGGTGCGGATCGCCTCGTTGACGGCGGAGAGAATGAGATCCTGAAGCATCTCGATATCGTCCGGATCGACGGCGGCGGGGCTGATCTCGATGGATTTGAACTCCTTCCTGCCGTTGATAACGACCTTGACCGCGCCGCCTCCGACACTGGTCTCGAACTCGGCGTTGCCGACCTCCTCCTGAACCTTCTGAACGTTCTCCTGCATCTTCTGCGCCTGCCGCATAAGATCCTGCATATTGCCGCCGCCGGGGCGGAAACCGTTGTATTTACCCATGATATTTACCTCCAAATGGAATGATGTTCTATTTTAAGAGAGAAAAACACGGAGCCGGTCGCAGTGTTTTTCTCCCCAAACGCCCCTCCGGTGAGTGGTGAAAAGAGAAGGAAAAATGCGGAGCAAGCCGAAGCATTTTTCCCAGAAGCCTCCACGGCGAGTGGCCCACACGGCGAGTGGCGGGGGATCAAATCTGATTCAAATCCCTTGCGGGATTTGTGCAGGTGTCCACCTCATCCGTCTTCGCGCCGCGCTGCGGCGGCTCAGCCACCTTCTCCTCAAGGAGAAGGCTTAGGACTTCATCAGGAACGAGTGGATAAACGCATCCAGATCGCCGTCCATGACCGCCTGGATATTGCCCGTTTCCTCACCGGTGCGGTGGTCCTTGACCATCGTGTAGGGCTGGAAAACGTAGCTCCTTATCTGGCTGCCCCACTCTATCTTCTTCATCTCGCCCTTGATATCCGCCATCTGCTCCATACGCTCGCGCTCCTTGATCTCAACGAGCTTACCCTTGAGTATGCGCATCGCCACTTCCTTATTCTGAAGCTGGCTGCGCTCATTCTGGCACTGGACCACTATGCCCGTCGCAAGATGCGTTATGCGAACTGCGGATGAGACTTTGTTTACGTTCTGACCGCCCGCGCCTCCGGAGCGGTAGGTGTCGACCCTGATATCCTCGGGTCGAATCTCGATGGAGTTGTCGTCATCCTCGAATATCGGCGTAACGTCCAGCGATGCAAACGACGTATGCCTTCTTCCGGAGGAATCGAACGGGGATATGCGAACGAGGCGATGAACGCCCTTCTCCGCCTTGAGATAGCCGTAGGCATTGTCGCCCTGGCACTCGAATGTGACGGACTTGATGCCCGCTTCGTCGCCGTCCAAAAGATCGAGCTCCTTAACGGTGAAGCCCGCACGGTCCGCGTAGCGGGTATACATGCGGTAGAGCATGCTGACCCAGTCCTGCGCCTCGGTGCCGCCCGCGCCAGCGTGCAGGCTCAGTACGGCGTTCGCGCTGTCGTAGGGCCCGCGCAGAAGCGTTGCAATGCGGAAATCCTCGGCCTTTTTGAGGAAATCCTCGAGCTCCGCGATCGCTTCGTCGGCGGTTGCCTGGTCGTCCTCCTCCTCCGCCATATCGAAGAGCGTTTCGATATCATCGGCGGCGGAGAGAAGCCCGTTATACTTGTTTAGCTTGTTGTCGATGGCCTTGACGCGGATATTGACCTTATTCGCCGCATCAATGTCGTTCCAGAAGCCCTCTTCGCCCATCTTGGCTTCAAGCTCCTGCTTTTCCTTGGTCAGCCCCGGGAGGTCAAAGGGATTCACCCGCCTGCTTGAGGGCTGCAATGGTCGCCGCCAGCTGCTGGCGATATTCTTCCAATAGAACCATTGATTTTTCCTTTCAAAATTTATATAATTATTAGCTTTTTAATATTACTGCTCGGGATATACGGTTTTCGTTTTATTCAAACCGTATGTACTCAAGCTTTTTGCAGGAAACCGCTAACGGTATCCAATGCCGCGAATCATTCTCGCGGGAGCGACAACTCCGGCTCCATTCATCGAGTTTCCGAGCCTATCGCGGCGCGCTTTGCGCGGCTCCCGTTGGTCGCGGCACTTGCCGAAGCTGCTTTGCGCTTTAACGGCACTTGCCGAAGTAGCTTTGCGTATTAAGCGCACTTGCCTAAGTCGCTTTGCGTCTTAACTCCGCATTCTTAATTCCGCAATGCATATCGCCCTACATCCTCTCCGGCGCCTCAAGTCCCACAAGGAACAGACCCACCTTGATGGCGGTTCTTGCGGCCTCGGTGAGCGCAAGACGCGCATTGCGAACGCCGGTATCCTCGTCCATAATACGGTTATCGTAATAGAATTTATTGAAGCAGGAGCAGATCTCTATTACCTTTCTTGAGATGATATAGGGCTCGTACTTCTCCGCCGCCTGCGCTATCGCCTCGGGCAGCGTGTCTATAGCGCGTAAAAGATTGCCGCTCGCTTCATCCGAGAGCACGGCGTAATCCACGCCGCTTGAAAAATCGAGCGCATCGCCAGAGTCGGCGGCCTTTCTTAAAACCGAACAGCTTCTCGCGTAGGTGTACTGCGCGTAGGGGCCCGTCTCGCCGTCGAAATTCAGCGATTTATCCCAGCTGAAGGTGTAGTCCTTGATGCGGTTGTTGTACAGCACGCTGAAAACGAGCGCGCCAACGCCGACCTGGCGGGCGACCTCGGCCTTGTTTTCAAGATTCGGGCTCTTCTCCTCGATTATTGCAAGCGTCTTCTCTATCGCGGTGTTTAAAACGTCCTCAAGGTAGATCGCGTTGCCCTTCCTCGTTGAGAAGGTGGCGTCCTCCATGCTTATCATGCCGAAATTGACATGAACGCAGTCCTTCGCCCATTCATAGCCCATCAGCTCGAGCACCTTGAAGAACTGCCTGAAATGCAGGTTCTGCTGATATGCGACCACGTACAGCGATTTATAGAAATCGTAGGTCTCCTTTCTATACTTCGCCGCCGCGATATCGCGCGTTGCGTAGATGGTGCTGCCGTCGCTCTTTAAGATGATGCAGGGGGGCATGTCGTATTCTGAAAGGTCAACTATGGTCATGCCGTTGTCAACCTTTGAAACGCCCTTGTCGTGCAGCTCCTTGATTATCGCGGGCATCTTGTCCTCATAGAAGGATTCGCCGTTGTAGCTGTCGAAATCCACTCCGAGCAGATCGTAAACGCGGGCAACGTCCTTGAGGGTCACGTCCTTGAACCACTGGAAAAGCTCCCAATCAGCGGGCTCGTGCATCTCGATGCGGTGGAACGCGGCGCGCGCCTCGTCGTTCAGCGAGGGCTCCTTTTCGGCCTCCTCGTGGAATTTAACGTACAGCGCAACGAGCTCGCGCATGGAGTCGCCGTTCTCGATCCTCTCGCGGTCGCCCCAGCGGTTGTATGCAACTATCATCTTGCCGAACTGCGTTCCCCAGTCGCCCAGATGATTTATGCTCACGGTTTTGAAACCAAGATGGTCGTAGATTCGTTTTAATGAATGACCGAGCACCGTGGTGGTGATATGGTGGATGCCGAAGGGCTTTGCGATATTGATGGAGGAATACTCCACGCAAACGTTCCTGCCCGCGCCTTCATCGCTTGAACCGTATTTATCGCCGACGCGGAGCACGCGCTCAACAACGGTTTTTGCAAAGGAGGAACGGTCAGTGAAAAAATTGAGATATCCGCCCACGGGTTCGATCTTGGAGAAGCCCTCGATACCGCCGAGCTTTTCGCCGATCTCCGCGGCGATGGCGGCGGGCGCCTTTTTCATGGTCTTAGCCAACTTGAAGCAGGGCAGGGCAAAATCGCCTATCTCGGGGTTGGGGGGAGTTTCGAGCATCTCCTCGATCTGATCAACGGGAAGGCTCGAAGCGCTCGAGAGAGCGGCGCAGAGGCTCGCTTTAAAATCCATGATAAAACCTCCTAAGGAGTATAAAAACAATACTCATTATATTATAGCATAAAAACTTTTAAAGCACAATTGCCAAACGGCGATAAATCTGATATAATTAATTGTTCAATGGGCGGTTTCTGCAGTATTGAAGAAGGGAGTGCAGCGCGTCCGCCGGGTTCGTTGAAAAAGGAAGGTGAAATAACGGATGAAAAAACAAAAGGTTGACCTCTCGAGCCTCACGCCCGAGGAGAGGGAAGCGCGAAGAAAGAAAAACAAGCGCTTCAACAGGATACTCTACGCGGTGTCCGCCGTGCTGATACTTGCGGGCATCTACATCATCATCAATGATCAAACGCTGTGGATCAAGAGCTGCAGCAATAAAATCGAAGAAAAGTACAACGAGGTCGTGAACAACGAAACCCCGATTCCTGCGCCCACCATGCCGCCGCTTCCGACAGCGGATCCTGATACAACGCCGCTTCCGTGGGGATATACGGACGAGGACGCGTGGACGGAATGGATCATTCTCAACGGCTACTGGAACCCCAAGGATCCCGAGAGCACGAAGCCGCCGATGCCGACCGCGGTGCCCGGTGTGACGCAGCCCCCGACGACCCCGATCCCGGGCGACAACTACACGCCGCCCAAGCCCGTTTACGGCGACCCGGAGCCGACGCCCTATAATCCGTACGAGCCGAAGAATCTTTATTTCGTAGGCTATGAATCGGAATGCCCCGTTTGCCCCGTTCAGCCCGTGGGCTACAACCAATACGGGCAGATGGCGGTCGTGCAGTCCGCCTACATCGCCGGCTGGTTTATGTACGGCGGCGACCCCGTGCGCGGAGGCAACACGCTTATCGCGGGGCATATAAGGCATAAGGGCAAGTTCGGCTACTTCAAGATCGTCAGGGACAATCTTAAAATAGGCGACAGCGTAATAGTCGAGATGCAGAACGGGCAGTTTGCCTACTACGTCGTTGGCAGGATCGAGGAACATATGTTTAACAACGTTCCGAGCGAGATCATGAACACCGGCGGTTCAAGAAGGCTGACTTTGATTACCTGCAAGGACGATTACAGCTCCTACTATGGCACCTCGGCGCACCGCGTCTTCGCGATCTGCTACCCGGTCTACGTCGATCCCATGCCGACCCAACCGCCTGCCACTCAGCCGCCAGAGGCAACGCCAAATATCGAGGTAACGCCGGAGCCGGAGCAGACGCCCGAGGCGAGAAACACCGAAGGACCTACGAGCGCTCCGCCCGATCCCACAAGGGCTCCGTAACCTAAAGCTGCCGCAAGGCGCAGCAAGCCCGACACAAAGCTTATAAATCAAAATACAATAAGAAAACCTAATCGAATACAGGAGGTATTTTATGTCCGGACATTCCAAATGGGCAAACATTAAAAACAAGAAGGAAAAGACCGACTCCCAGCGCGGCAAGATCTTCACCAAGATAGGCAGAGAGATCGCCATCGCGGTTAAAGAGGGCGGCGGCGACCCCGCAAACAACTCCACGCTTCGCGACGTTATCGCCAAGGCTAAGGCAAACAATATGCCGAACGACAACATCACCCGTTCCATCAAGAAGGCGGCGGGAGAGCTCGGCTCCATCAACTACGAGAGCGGCAGCTACGAGGGCTACGGTCCCGGCGGCGTTGCGGTCATCGTCGAAGTTCTGACCGACAACAAGAACCGCACCGCGGCGGAGATCCGCCATCTCTTCGATAAGTACGGCAACGGCATGGGCAACTCCGGTTGCGTCAGCTGGATGTTCGACCGCAAGGGTCATATCGTTATCGAGCGCAGCGCTTCCATCGATGAAGACGAGCTGATGATGCAGGCGCTCGACGCGGGAGCCGAGGATTTCACCGCGGCGGACGATGTTTTCGAGGTGTTCACCGCACCCAACGATTTCTCCGCCGTGCGCGAAGCGCTCGAGAACGCGGGCTACAGCTTCCTCTCCGCCGAAAACGAAATGATCCCTTCGAACACCGTGGACGTTTCCGACGAGGAGACGATCGCCAAGATCGAGCGCATGCTCGAGATGTTTGAGGACAACGATGACGTTCAGGAGGTATTCCACAATGCGATACTTCCCGAGGTCGAGGAAGAGGACTGAGTTTTCCGAAATTTTAACGCGCGTTCGGGCGGCTGAAACTATGCCGCCGCCCGAAGCGCGCTGCGGAAAGCTTCATGGAGGACAAAGTGCTTAATATTTTCAAAACCAAGAGCAATATTAATAAAGCACTCGTCTTTGTGGATTACGAATACTGGTTTTATTCATATAAAAACAATTACTCGATGCGCCCGAACCTCTCCGCGTGGCGAAAGGCGCTTGAAAACCAGTACAATATCGTGGATATAATGGTATTCGCGGATTTCAGCTCTCCGGCTATCGGGGAGGAGCTTGCAAGGCTAAGGTCGATCACCAATACGATCATCGAGACCGGCACCGCAAATCAGAAGAGCAAAAAGGATATGACCGATTTCGTGATGCTCGACTATATCTATCAGAGCGTCACCGACCGCGAGGATATCGGCACCTACGTCATCTTTACAGGCGACGGACACTTCCAATCGGTGATAAAATATCTCATTCAGAAATGCCGGAAAAACGTTGTGGTCTACGGCGTGGATTCGACCTTCAGCAAGCGCCTTCAGATGGTTGCAAACAATTTCGTGCTTCTGCCGAGCCGCAAGGAGATAGAGGACAGTCAGGCGGCGCTGATAATAAAGCATTTCCAGAAGCAGGGCAACCGCAAGACCCCTCAAACCTATTGGGATATCATCGACAGCGTTGCCAAGGCAAACAATATCCCCAAGGAGACCGTCAAATCCGCGCTTTTGAAGCTCGTTGCAAACGACTATATCCACCAAAAGGAGATAAAACAGGGCAAGGAGAATCTCCGCGTGCTCGTTCCGAATTGGGACAGGATCCGCATGGACGGGTTGAATGACAACTGACGGGGGCAAAACGCTCCAAAACAACTTGACATATAAAAGCCGACCGCATCAGCTTTTGAGCGGTCGGCTGCTTTATGCGGTTTTCTCGGAAAAGCATTTATGCGGGTCGGCAGCTTACTGCCCGAAGACCTTTATGCTTGAAACGGTTTTATTCAGAATCTCGTCCGAAAGGCCGTTTGCCTTCATAGCAGCAAGGCATTTATCAAAGACCTGCAGATTGCTCTCGGCGAGCAGGGCAAGGCGCGCAGAGCCAAGCTCGCGAACGGCGTCGGAAGCGAGCGCAGCCGGGGCGAAGCGCTTCGTTCCCTCCGCGAAGTGACAGGGTACAAAGCCTCCCAAGGCCGCCAATTCTTCGACGGATACGCTGCTTTCGCTCAAGCCGTAGTAAGAATCGGTATGAGAGTCAAGGTCGATGAACTGAAAGCCTTCCTCCTCGTCATAGAAGAAGTTGCTCTTTCCCATGAAGTCTATAAGAATTTCGCTCTTCACGATAGCCATTATATCGGCAATGAATTTGTTGTAATGCTCCTGCGGAGCTTCGGCCAAAGCGCGGGTGCGCGAAACTATGTATTCCACGGTGTCGGCGCTGCTTTCGAGATAGATCTCATCGTTTGCCTGCGTCCAGACTTCGTATTTGCAGATGATCGCGTCGTCATACATCTCAGCCCCTTTCGCGCGGCGCTGGATCAAAAAGCCCTCTCCGTCGGAGGAGTCGGGATCGTAACAATATCCAAGGATCGGAACGACGTTTACGTCCTCCCCGTGCAGCCGGACAAGCTCTAATATCAGCTCGTCAAGATAACGCAGCTCGTCGTCGCGCACGTCAACGTTTCTAAGCTTCAATCTCGAGGTTGCCAAAACGGCGTGATCGTCGATAAGATAAGCGCGCCTGTCGATGCCTCTGTGCGCAGGAATCATACGCTCCGTGCGCTCGATAAGCTCGAGCGCTTTTTCTCTTTCTATTGCAAAAAACTTGCCGCACATAGTTTTTCGCTGTTTATTCGGCCTGATCCCGCTCAGATCGATCCGGTATCTTTCAAGATTTGCATCGCGCTCCTGCCAATACACGGTCGATTCATATACGCCTCCGTTATTGATGATGGTTTTGCGGCTGGCTTCGTTTCCCTCATAGCAGGTGATAAGCACGTTCTCCATCCCGAGGCGCTTCATGATCGGAAGCGCCATGCCGAGCATCTGTGTTGCATAGCCCTTGCGCCTTTCGCTCGGGCAAACGGAGTAGCCGACGTAACCCGCGAAGCGTTCGAGAAAATCATTGGTTGAAAGCCGAATATCCAGCATTCCAACGATCTTGCCGTCCTCTTCGCGAACGAAAACGTACTGGGAAGCGGGCAGGGAACCGTTCGAATCCAGATAATCGAGCCAATCCTTAGTATTGTCAAAACGCCGGAGCCTGCTCGTGCCGTCCATCGAATCGCCGCATTCAAGAAATTCCCTTCGATAGGCCTGTATGCTCTCATCGTATTCCATCGTCGGCGAGATAAGCTTCATACCGTCCATTCTCCGCACCCTCCGTTCTTTTGCCGTCATTTTCCCACAGTAATTATTTGTCGCAGCCACGCCGCTTTACCGAACCTTGAGCCTGTAAAGCCTCTGCATCCTCGGCTCAAGATGGGTGTCTATGCTCTCAATAAACTCCCAGCCGAATTTTTCATAAAGCCCGCCGTGCTCGGTAAAAAGATAGAGCTCGGCCAAGCCCGATTCGGCGGCGCTCTTTTGAACCGAACCAAGCAGCAGCCGTCCGTATCCCTTGGAGCGGTGCGCTTCGTCTATATAAACGTTTGCAAGCCAAGGGTAGATATCCGGTCGAACGAAGAGATCGGCGCAGGTGAATTGATACATCCCGATCAGCCGCCCGTCAAGGTAGAGCCCGTATGTCTGCGGCAGCCCCTCGCGCTTCAAGCTGTGCTCCATGCAGCAGCGAACAGCTTCGCGGGTGTAGTTTTCACGCTTGCCCCACCAGGCGTGCATCCAAGTTGTCATCAGCTCGAGCTCGCTTGAATCCTCTATTCGCTTTATTTTAACGGTTTTTTTCATCGCACCTCCGATATGCGCGGACGTTTTAAGTTTACCGCCCGAAAACCTTCAGCCTTTGAAGCGTTTTATCCAAAACCGCATCCGAAACGCCGTTTGCTCTCAATGCGGCAAGGCATTTTTCAAAGATAAGGCTGTTGCTTTCGGCAAGCGCGGCAAGGCGCGCTTCGCCAAGCTCGGCAAGGGCGCTCGGAACGAGCGCGATCGGCGCAAAAGCCGCAGTTCCCTCCGCAAAATGGCAGGGAGCAAAGCCGCCGATGGCGGCAACCTCCTCGTTCGAGATCGTGTCTTCGCAAAGCCCGTAATGGCTGTCCGTATGCGTATCAAGGTCTATGAACTGAAAACCCGCCTCACTGTCATAGAAAAAATTGCTCTTTCCCATGAAGTCGATAAGGATATCGCGCTTCATGATCTCCAGCATATCGGCGATGAATTTATCGTAATGCGCCTGCGGAGCAAGCGCAAGAACGCGCGTTCTGTTCGTTATGTACTCGGCGGCATCGGTATCGCTTTTAAGATAAACCTCGTCATTATCCTGCGTCCAAGCCTCGAATTTGCAGATGATCGCATCGTCGTACATCTCCGCGCCCCTTGCGCGGCGCTCGATCAAAAAGCCCTCGCCGTCCATCGAGTCGGGGTCATAGCAATAGCCGAGTATCGGCACAACGTTCACGCCCTCGCACTCAAGAAGCAGGAGCTTTTCGATGATATCGTTTAGATGCGAAAGCTCGTCATCGCGCACGTCAACGTTTCTCAGCTTCAATCTTGACGTGGACAGCACCGCGTATTCACCAACTATAAAGCAGCGCCTGTCGATGCCCCTGTGCGCGGGCATCATTTTGCTCGTGCGCTCGATAAGCTCAAACGCCTTGACTTCTTCTATTGCAAAAAACTTACCTTTCATTCGCTTTCCCTCTTCTTGAACAGGATTTGTCGGCAGCGCCGATGCTCCCTTGCGCGACCGATCCTCATTTCATTACGAAATATTATTGTTGCGCTATGGCAAACGGGAATTTGAAATCCCCGAAATCATAGACATTCGCCGGTGATTACAGGACTTGAATGAAATCTTCTGAAACCGCTGAAAACAAAGGATTTTATGTAATCTGCTCACCGAATCCCTTTATGAAATGTTACACCGTTTCTATAACGCCCGCGCCGCTCATAAGGGCAAAAGCAAGGGCAAGATTAACTCACAACAGGATATAACAAGGTGTGGCAATCGGGAGCCTGTGGCATACGTTCGAATACATCAACGGGGCTGGTATACAGGAGCTTCCTTGCGATAATGCCGCAGGGGAGTAGCTCACCCTCCCCTACAAGAATCCTATTCTGTTTTCTTACCAGTCACGCCATACAGCGTCAGCGTGCCGTCGCTCAGGGTCAGGTCTGCATCAAGGTCTTTTATTCCAAAGGTCTTCTCTCCCAACGGGTAGAGCCGCAGCTCAATTGCCCTGTCGTCGTCGTTTGCCAGCGCGTACATCTCGCCGTCTTTCCGGAAGATCTCTTCGATACGGAAGTCCCCGATGGCATAGTCGTATTTCCCGCAGAACTCATCCCAGCCGCTCCTGTCCGGGTTCTGAACGGCGAGTTCTTCGATGCTGCGGACTCTCTCCGGTTCTCTGTCCCTCGTGATTGCCGTCAAGCCCCTGGAAAAGGATTGCCAGGCCCGCTCGTCCCGCGCGTCGCGGCAGCGCAGCCAGATCAAAACGCGGTCCGCGTCCACAAAGCGTTCGTACCAGTTATAATAACCGGGCCAGCCGCCGCTGTGGCAGACGATCAGGCCGAAATCAGGATCATCCAGCACGTCCCAGCCGAAGCCGTAGCCGTAATCGGGATCATCGTCCTCGTCCTTGTCGATGCCGATTTCCCCGTTGTTGAGTCGTCCGGGGGTGGCCATCAGCATCTGTTCCTCCTTCGTAAGCACCTTCTCCGCACGCAGTGCCCGGTCCCATTGGAACAGGTCAAAGATGTTGGAGTGCACCAGCCCGTCCCCGTTCGCGCCGTCGCAGGTAACGGCCGCGCTCTCCCCTGGCAGGTCATCCGGGAGCGTGTAGCGGTCGGAGCCCAACGGCAGCGACAGCCCCCAGGCCAGATTCGGAACCGTGATCTTTTCCATCCGGCGGTGGTAGACACGCGTCGCGTGCATCCCGGCAGGTTCGAAAATGTTGTCCCGCAGAAAGTCCTCAAAGGGAACGCCTGCAACGGTCTCCACGATCTGTGCCAGCAGGCAGTAGCCGGTGTTGGAGTACTCAAACTGCTCGCCCGGAGCAAAGGATGGCTTCTCGCCGCACTCACAG
>JAFZJT010000248.1 GCA_017553815.1 Clostridia bacterium | reverse complement strand
TGCTTCAACCATTAGCAAGTGAAGCGTTCTGCACAGCTTATCTTTCGTTATGTCTGCAACATCGGACAGATTGACTTTTGTTCGGACACGTTCCATAGATCCTATCCACGACGGAACTGTCAGCATCAACCCTGTCACTTCCGAATCAGGATCATATTGGGGTTTCGTTTTTACTGTCGTTTCCGGGAGAACAAAATGCTCTTTCGTACTGAGTTGTTCATTGATTTCAGTGCGCGTATGCTTATACTTTACGAACGATGCTTCGTCATTCTCGATGTTTCGATTGACCTTTTTGACATCCTCCTTTGGCATCTTCGACAGGTTCAGGATGCTTTGATGCGAGATTTTATAGCGTCCTGATAGAATCTTCGGGAGCAGCGTCGGCTCTTTTTCACTGATGGATCGTAGTGCAGAAGCATACTGCCCATATTTCACAACCGTAGCCGGTGACAAGTGCTGTTCTTCCGCGATCCGTTGAGCAGTTGTCGTTGCAATCATAGGTCTCTGCGACGATTCTTTTCGTTTTTCGGCAGGGGTGTATTGATTCGTTCCCGCTTCATTTCTCCGCTTTGCGACCACCTTCTCTTTTTCGTACTGAACACCGATCAGGAACTTCATGGCTTCCTCGGAAAGGTTCCTGCGACCGAGCTGATGCGCGCAAATCCATACGATGGCTTCCTCTCTGCTTTCAAAATCCTTTTCTTTGATTTCAAAGGATAGATGATGTTTACGGCAGATCGAATATCGGTGCTGACCGTCCAGAATAATGTCGCCCCATACGATAATCGGATCTAAACACCCCTCCACAAGCAGATTCGCTTCTAATTGCTTATACTCCTTTTTGGATAGTGGTCGGATCAGCATTTGAAATTCTTTGTCAATGTGTAGTTCCCGATCCATTGATTTACACAGATACTGGTTCTGCTGACTGCAAAGAGAAAACCGCAATGCTTTCTACCGGAAACGCTCTCCCTCGCAGATGATAAACCTCTGTAACTTTGAGCTTGGGCTCAAGTATCCGTAATTGCGTAACAAGAGCGTGGCTGTACACCTCAATCGAACGGCTACGGTTCTTCAGACGAAACTGGATCATCTGCAAGTCAGTTTGCTTCTCAAGCCGATTCGTCCCCTTCACCGCTATAGACATTTCCCGCGGATCGACCAATAGCAGGATACTGTTGGGCATTCCTATCGCCGCAAGCGTTTGCCTGTTTACCCGAATCCTGTTCTTCTTCATGTCGATCGTCAGGATCAGTTCTTGATTCTGTTCGCTCATAATCAAATCCTCCTTGTGCCGTATTAGTCGATTCCGTATTCCTTGTAGAAGGGCTCTGCGCTATCACGGTAAACCCATCGAGTACGTTGATCTGCATATACCGTTGGTGTTCATAATAGGGAAGTCCAAACTGACCGCTCCAATCCTCCGGATAAACTCCTGTTTTGGAAACTTTTGATTCCTGCCCTTCGCCCTGTATTGTGGGAAAAAACTTGGGAGTTGTGAGGTCAAAAACAAGTACATACTCATTGTTCGCATGGGCTATACTGCCCAGCAGCTTATAACGGATATCCGGGTTCCAATGCATCAAGTTCATCACAAGCGCGAACAAGAGCTTGCATACGCCTTGCCGAGGGACGATCTTGCCTTTCGATTCCTTTCTCCAGCGATAGGCGTCACGAGCAAACGGTTCACACGGACGCAAAACAATCAGCTTGGATTCTTTGTTGACAAGAATAAATACATACTCCGCATCCGGAAACAGCCGGAGACAGGCAGAGTTTACATACACCTTATACTTGTTAATGGTGATATACGGGCTCCGTATGTCCGCATAGAATTCACCGCGAACAACCTGAAAGTTTGAGAAATCTACATGATCTCCTAATTCGATGATATGCTCTCCTGCCAATGAAGGAGGCACGGAGGAAGTGTTGTTCCCGTGTTCATCATGATCGGTTGGTCTTTCCATTCCCGGTTAATTCTCCTTTCCGAGTTCTTTCCAGATATATGCTTTGAGTTCGTCAAAGCCCGTGACATTCAGTTTCTTTCCCGCGCTGAAGGTCGTCCCCTCCATACGCAGTTTCCAATCTCGCTCGCTTTGGGATTCCAATTCGATCAAAGTTTGCTCATGGAAATAAAACTGTTTCCCAAAGCTGTTAAACCATTCTGCCTGAATTGCTCGCACATTTCTTCCTTGATAGGACAGGGAGAGATCACCTCCGTCTGATCCCTGCTTATCAGCCATACTCATCATGTCCTTGTGCATAAGCGCCTGAGAATCTGACCGGTTGAAAATGTACACGCTTTCTCCGTCCTGCTCGTACAGCGAGCCAATGATCCGATACCCTATTTCAGAATCCCAATCAAACAGCCCAAATATCGTCGAATAGAACGCTGCCGCAGGTATCGACTTCGGAATGTATTGTCCGTTTCGCAGCATGGAAACCTGAACTGCGGTTTTGTTTTCCTTCTCCGATCTCCGTACCGCAAACTTTCCTTCCAACGGGTTGATTAGCAGTTCAAGATAGTTATTCTCGCCGTACTTTCGTATGATAGGTGCGTTCAGCTTTATCTGACCCTTACTAAATGTCACCGCCGGTCGATTATTGGTATCCAACAGCTCGGATCGCGCTATCTCGAACCCACGAAAGTCAAAGTCGCCCGGCTTTACGGTGATTACCCGTGGTTGATCCTGTTCGGGTGTTTTCGGGACGCTGCGCGCTGCCTGCATGTACTCGGCTTCTTTGAATGCGGCCCATCTCGGATGAATGACAACGAATCCTTTTAGAATCCCGTCCTCGATCACCGACAACTCCGGCAATACTGACTTATTCCGATACCGTGCGTTTTGAATCATGTGCTGCACGGCAATGTAGTCATCACGGCTGACTATGCTCTCATGGTGATCGTAATACCTGCTTTGCGGACGATCCCCTCTGTTTGGGCGTGAGATATGATCGTGAAAGTCGGGTGTGTACGTTTTCCGCGTCAGCACATCACCGCAATGTCGCTCGTTTCGGAGAATGCCGAGAACAACGCTCGGCAGCCATCCACCTTTTCCATAGTAGGTCTTTTTCTCCAGCTTATTCAGCTCGTCGGCAATCTGTTGGCTTGAAAAACCGTACAGGTACATGAAAAACATCAGCTTTACCGTAGGCGCTTCTTCCGGGTTGATCACAAGATTGCCCTCAGCATCATGCGTGTACCCATATAGCTTCGGCGTAAGCGGCAGCCCGTTATCCAGGCGCATTCTCAAAGAGGTTTCCATGCTCCGGCTTCGCACATGAGATTCTTCCTCCGCCATAGTCGCATGAAAAGAAAGCGCCATTTTGGATTCATCTTTCAGCGAAAAGATCATTTCCATCTCAAATAGGACGCCAACCGGATTCTTCAAATGCGTTAATTCCCTGATCGTTCCGAGAAAGTCTTCCACATTGCGGGCAAAACGCGAAACGCTCTTTGTGACAATCAGATCCAGCTTGCCTGCTTTGGCATCCTCTATCATTCGCAGAAAGTTCTTCCTCTTTCGCAGATACGTACCGCTGATCCCTTCGTCCGCATATATCTCGACCAGCTTCCAATTCGGATGCTTCGTTACAAACTCCTCGTAATACTTCTTCTGCAATTCATAGGAGGAGGTCTGTTCAAGATTATCCGTGGAGACACGCGCATAGATGCCGACCCTTTGATGCGTATCAATATCCTCAAAAACATCAAATGGCTTCTTTTCCGGGATATATTCGTATGTATTGGTATCTACGGTAACGCGAATCCTTCTTTTGAGCCGTTCTTTTTCAGCCTTGATTCGCTCTCTCCTATTAGTATCGTTCATTCGATGTCCGGCTCCTCATTTTCCACTAATAGCTTTCCCGTCTCTTTATCCAGCAGGAACTCTGTATCTCGCAGATCCTCCTGATAGTAAGAAGCCAAGGTGAACAAATCCTCCGAAACGAAATAAATCCCAATCGGATGCTTCTGCGCCGCAAGAATTCTCGCTAAAAAGGCTATCTCATCCGGCGTCCTTGAAACATTCGACACCTTTTGCGTTATGATCAAATCTACCTTGCCGTCGAAACAATCTCCTAACAGTCTGCACCATTCAGGCGCGGTTTCCATACGCGGCGCTACGCTGCCTTCATCCACATAGAAGCCAACAAGCGTCCAATTTGGGCATAGTGCGATTGTGTCAGAGAATTGCTGAATATGGTATTTCAAGTAGTCGTCATACTTGGTCTGATTAAAATACCGAATATAGACGCCAATCTTGTACTTCTTATGAGGACTTGGATGCTCATGTCGGATGGTCGCCAGCCATTGCTTATGTTTATTGATCTTCTCTATGTAAGCAACATCCTTATTTGGCTGCATAAGCGAGCCAAACACGTTGCTGAGCTTTGACATTACATCTAATTCTTCCATGTAGCCACCTGCAAAGACACGATCTGATATGTCGAAGGAACGGGGTGTTTTCCTTCGATACAAAATTATAAAAAATGCGTATACGAAATGAAATAAACCACAGGGCAACTATTTGTCCTGTGGTTCAAATTTGGATAATCAATATGAATTACTCTTTGTCTTGATTGACCCGCATAGCGGTTTTCATCTGCTTCACAGTAGCGAGGATCGCGTTTTGCTCCCCTAATGAACAGTCACTTAAAATGTCTGAAAAGATCGCTTTGTTCATTTCGCCGGTGGAGGGGACGTTCGCCTGAATCAGCTCATCGGTAGATACTTGGAGCGCCTCCGCAACTTTTATGAAGGTTGTCAGCTTCATCTCAACTTTCGCGTGTTCGATCTTGCTGACGCGAGGAAGTGATAGCCCGGCTTTGACGGCAAGTTCTGCTTGGCTCATGCCGAGAGCAATTCTTTTATCTCGAATACGCTCGCCGATTTTCTTCAGCAATTCCTGATCATAATCTGCCATCACAGTCGCCTCCTTCCCCATTTTCTAACTTAAAAGTTTATCAATATCTTCCTCAAACGTATATGTCTTGTAGGTCATGTTTTGCCTTATAGGTTATATTATCGTTTGAAAAACTTTCAAAGGAGGAATAACTTATGGCACTCAACTACATCTCTATTGGAACGTACATCCGTGGTTTGCGGAAGAAACAGCGAATCACACAATCCGAGCTGGCAGATCGGATTGACCGTTCGGTCTCTTATATCTCCCGTATCGAAAGTGGAGAAAAAAGTCTGAGCTTGGAAACACTTGTGCTGATCGCAAACACTTTGAACACCAGCGCGGATTACCTGTTGACCGACAACCTGAACTATACGCCCGCTCATAGCAACGTGCTTTTTTCAGAGCTTCTCGCAGATTGCACCGAATACGAAAGACGGGTGTTATATGACACGGTCGTAACGCTCAAACAAACGCTGCGCGAAAACCGGAAAACAATCAATCGCTCTCGAAAATGATTGTTTCATAGCATCGGATAATACACAATGTCCCGCAAGACAAAGAATTGCCTTGCGGGACTGAATTGCGAATATTTGATTCTGTTCAATCGACCAAGGAAAGAGAAAACTGCATTTTCATATCAAGTTTTTCGCACAGCTCGCATAGAAACTTGATCGACAGCGGATAAACGGCGCTTTCCAATCGGCACACAGTAGGCTGCGATACGTCAAGGTAATCAGCCATTTCTTTTTGCGTCATATCCAGCGAAGTGCGTCGCTCAATCATTGCCGCGGCAAATCCGTTCTTGATTATGATTTCATCCAGCTCCTTCGTGATCCTGTTATCGGTATCTAAAGAAAAGAGT
>JAFZJT010000247.1 GCA_017553815.1 Clostridia bacterium | reverse complement strand
GACTACTTCCGCTGCGCTTACCGTTCCTTAGCGCTCAGCTATATGAACGCGATAGAAGAATTACAGCATAACACAGGTCAGCATTACGATAAGATCTATATCGTCGGCGGCGGAGCAAAGAACGTCTTTCTCAATCAGCTGACCGAAGAAGCAACAGGAAAAAAGGTGAT
This sequence comes from Clostridia bacterium, assembly GCA_017553815.1. The sequence continues at coordinate 2,533 of JAFZJT010000247.1, read as the reverse complement.
CGCCCTGCCGATCGAAGCGACCGCATTGGGCAATTTGAAAATACAAATGCAATAACAGTGTCATTCTGAGGGGCTTTAGCCCCGTGAGAATCCCCTTCCTATTGCAACCGGTAGTAATGACAAGGGGATTGCCACGTCGTCCTCATCGGCTGTACTCGGTAGGCATATCCGGTAGGTATGCCTTGACCTCGTATCGCCGTTCGTCCTCTCCCCAAAAAGCAGGGGCTTTTCGGGGTCCCCGGATAGAGGGCTTCGCAATGACAATTTGAAACGGAGGTAATTACTTATGTTAGTAGAAACCAAAGCGAGAATAGGCGTATTCTCCATCGCGCTGGGCGCGTATCTGCCCCAGTTCCCGAGCCTCGTGCCCGAGTTCGAGGCACAGTACGCTGACTTCAAACAGCGTATCCCCGATTCTGTCGAGCTGATCGACGGCGGTATCGTCACCACCAAGGAGCTCGCCATGAAGGCCGGCGATAAGTTCCGCGCCGCCGATGTTGATCTGGTCATCCTTCAGCTCCTGACCTACGCAACCTCCTATAATATGCTTCCCGCGGTTCGTGACTTGGACGTCCCCGTCGTGCTGGTCAATCTCCAGAAGAAGAAGGCTCCCGACTATGTTAATACCGACACCGCAACATGGCTGGGCGAGCTCTACGCCTGCGGTGCGGTAGGCGAGATGGTAGCAGACCTCGAACGCGCGGGCAAGCGCCACGCCGTCATCACCGGCGTCGTCGAGGGCGGCGATCCCGAGGTGGATGCTGAGATCGCCGACTGGTGCAAGGCAGCTCAGGTGCGCAGACGTTTCCGTGATACCAATCTTGCCCAGATCGGGAGACCCTATCCCGGTATGATGGACTTATATATCGACGAAACAAACCTTTACCATAGAATGTGGCTGTACACCAAGCAGTTCGACTGGGAGAAGATGTGGGCGATCGCCGACGGTATCACGGATGAAGATGTTATCCGCGCCAAGGCGCAGGAGATCCTTGATACATTTGATATCGAAGGCGGCGGCACGGTCGAAAAGGTTTGGGATATGGCGAGATACGTTGTCGCCTTTGAGCAGTGGGTAAAGGACGAGAACATCGCTTTCGTCGCCTCTCACTATGACGGCTTCGCTCAGGGAAAGGCGGGCGTGCTTGACTCCATGCTGATCCCCGCGTTCTCCATGCTCATCAAGGAGGGGGTTGCCTGCGCCGTCGAGGGCGACATCAAGGTCAGTATGGCGATGTCTATCCTCAAGACCATCTCCGGAATGGGTCAGCTCAGCGAGATGTACTCGATAGACTTTGACGAGGATATCTGCATCATCGGTCACTCGGGATCGGGCGACGCGGCAATCTCGGCGCAGAAGCCCACCATGACAATAGTACCCGTGTTCCACGGCAAGACCGGCGGCGGTTATCTGACCCAGTTCTATCCGCACCTCGGCCCCGTAACCTACCTAGGTATCACACAGGACAGGAACGGTAACTTCAAGTTCGTCGTTGCTGAGGGCGTGAACGAGGAGGGACCGATCTTCACCTTCGGCGACACCAATATGCGCACACGATTCACCTGCGGCGCGAGAGAATTCAACAACCGCTGGGCAGAGGCAGGTCCCACCCATCACATGGCGGCGGCCTCCGGCAGACATATAGATACCATCCTGAAAATTGCAAAGATATTCAACGTACCGGTCGACATAGTGACCAGATAAGGAGAATGACCATGAAAGATATTTTGACCGCCCCCTTCGTAAAGGAAATGGCGGCGACTACCGCCAATATGTACCGCCTTGGCTGGGATGAGCGCAACGGCGGCAACATCAGCTATCTGCTCGACAGCAGCGAAGTTGCCGAATACTTAGATTTAGATAACGTTATCAGAACGATACCTACAGGCTTTCATGCGCCTTCCCTGATCGGTAAGATATTTATCGTCACAGGCACGGGCAAGTATTTCAAAAATGTAGAGAAGGATCCCGAGAACAACCTCGGCATAATCCGTATCGCTGAGGACGGCTCCACCGCCGAACTGCTGTGGGGCTATGCCGACGGCGGCAAATTCACCTCCGAGCTTCCCGCTCACCTGATGAGCCATATGGCAAGGCTATCCGTCGATCCCGAGAACCGTGTCGTCATCCATTCCCACCCCACCAATACACTGGCGATGAACTTCGTCCACGAGCTGGACGAGAAGAAGTTCACCCATACCCTCTGGGAGATGTGCACCGAATGCATCGTCGTTTTCCCGGACGGTATCGGAATCCTTCCGTGGATGCTCTGCGGTACCAACGAGATCGGCGAAGCGACCGCCGCGAAGATGAAGGAATTCCGATTGGTCATCTGGTCGCTCCACGGCGTCTACGGCGCGGGCAAGAGCCTTGACGAGACCTTCGGTCTGATCGAAACGGTCGAAAAGGCAGCTCAGATCTATATGCTCACCGCTCACCTCCCGAGGATCAATACGATCAAAGATGAAGACATGGTCACCCTCGCCGAGTATTTCGGCGTGGAATACAGAAAAGATTTCCTGAATTTATAAT
>JAFZJT010000246.1 GCA_017553815.1 Clostridia bacterium | reverse complement strand
GGAGCGCACGATCGAATGCTTCCGCGGTTATGCGGACTGCGTGGAAGGCGCAAAAGAGATGGGCGTGATCTACGGCACCGGCGTCTATGCACCGGGCGAGGTCAGAAACACGCCTGCGTTCCAAGAAGCCTACGAAATGGGAAAGACTGTATAAGCGGGAAAAGAGGGGGTCCTATTCAGATGACCGAATGGGAACGCATGACAAGCGGCAGGCTGTATAATCCGTCAAAAAAAGAGATCGATGTTCCGCACGGCAGATACATGGAGCTTTGCGACCGGTTCAACCGAACGCCTCTGTCCAAAAGAAGAAAAAAGAAAAAACTGCTGGAACGGCTGATCCCTTCCTCCAAAGGAAAGGGACTCGGCCTTTTCTCGCCGTTTTACTGCGAATACGGCGTGAACATCCACGTCGGCAAGGACTGCTTCGTGAACTACAACTGCGTGTTTCTGGACGTCGCGCCGATCGTCCTGGAGGACGGTGTGTGGATCGGCGCAAACGTGACGATTGCGACGCCGCTGCACCCGTATCTTGCGGAGGAGCGAATGATCCGTCAGTATCCCGACGGTGAGCACGATCTGGAATACGCAAAGCCGATCACACTGAAAAAGAACTGCTGGATCTGCTCCGGCGCGGTGATCTCCGGCGGCGTGACCGTCGGTGAGAACAGCATCGTCGCGGCAGGCGCTGTCGTGACAAAGGACGTGCCGGATCACTGTGTCGTCGGCGGCGTTCCCGCGAAAGTGATCCGAATGCTCGATGAAAGTGACCGCATGGACGTCTGGGACACTTACTGCTGCGACAGGTTCCCCGTCTCAAAACGAGACGAAAGAAAACAATAGTATCGTCAGGAGAATTTATTTATGGTTACGAATAAACCCGTTCCCGGAACAGACGGAAATCGCTATATCCCATTTGATCAGCGCACCGGAGAGCGCTCCGTGGTGTACTTTACCCGCGATCTTTCCGCGGAAGGTCTTTTGAAAATCTACGACCGGGTCAGTTCGGTTCTTTGCGGCAAGGTCGCCGTGAAGCTGCATACCGGTGAGCAGAAGGGTCCGAACATCATCCCGCGCCCGTGGGTAAAGGAACTGTTTGAAAAGCGTTTGAAGGACGCCGCAATCATCGAGACCAATACCTATTATGAGGGCGATCGCTATACCACCGAAGACCACCGTAAGACGCTCGAGATCAACGGCTGGACCTTCTGCCCGGTCGATATCACCGACAGCGAAGGCGTGGCGGCGCTTCCGGTCAACGGCGGCAAGTGGTTCAAGGAGATGCACGTCGGAAAGAGCATGCTGAACTACGATTCGCTGCTCGTTCTGACGCATTTCAAGGGGCATACGATGGGCGGCTTCGGCGGCAGCAACAAGAACATCGGCATCGGCTGCGCGGACGGTCGGATCGGCAAGGGAGAGATCCACACCGCCGTGGGCTCGGACAATCTGTGGAGCATCGCGGAGGAGGAGCTGATGGAGCGCATCAGCGAAAGCACCAAAGCGACGATCGACTTTTTCGCGCCGCACGTCTGCTATATCAATACGATGCGCAACATGTCCGTTTCCTGCGACTGCGAGGGCGCATATGCCGAGCCGGTGGTGACGCCTGACGTTGGCTTTGTCGCGTCTTTGGACATCCTTGCTGCGGACAACGCCTGCATCGATCTTCTTTACAGCTTGCCGGACGGCGGCGGGAAAGCGATGATTGAGCGTGTGGAAACACGCCACGGACTCCGGCAGCTCAGCTATATGAAGGAGCTTAAAATGGGCAACGACCGATATACGCTGATCGACATCGACAACGATGATCGGGAGATTACCGCTGCCGAAGCGGTCAAGGACGTGGAGCCCGGATGGAAGCCGGACAAATACAACGTCTTCTGGGGCAGAAACAAGCGCAGCTGATGAAACAAAGACTCGCAAAGAACATCATAGATCTTCTGATGACCGCAGCGTTGCCGGTCATGATGGCGTACTCGCTCGCAGGCGAAACCCTGCATGAGTGCATCG
>JAFZJT010000245.1 GCA_017553815.1 Clostridia bacterium | reverse complement strand
TGTACCCAAAAACAGGTCAAACACAAAAAACACCCCTGATTTCCGCACATTGCAAGATGTGTTTCGCATGTAAACCCAAAAACAGCAAAAAGAAAGGGACTGTTGCATGCATTTTGCTTGCTTGTGCAACAGCCCCTTTTTCGCTCTATATCTTTTTCGTATAGATAATATGGTCGGGGCGACTGGATTTGAACCAGCGGCCTTTTGGTCCCGAAGCCCCTCAAGTGCGTAAAAACAGTCCAACTCGTCTCGGTTTTTTCTGCAAACCATAGGCTTTTTGCCTTTTCGTACAGTAATTTTAATTTCACACATCGACCGAGGCAAAAAGCCTAATGTTTCATTGACTTTTTTCAGTAAGATTTTGCGAGATTCAATCGTACATTCCGCCGTGTTTGAGTGTGACATCCTCAGAGTCAGCTATAATTCTGCATGAAAACCATCTAAAATCAGCGTGCAAAAATGCTCGAATTTCACACATTTTCACACATTTTTATTATAACTCAATGAATAGATCAAGCCTAATCCGGACACAATGAACTTACGATTGATAATAGCATTTTTGTGATTCGACGAGTTTTGCTGTCACTTCCGCAGATCTCTGAGGTATTCCTCCACGTTTTTATAGGCAACTCCATTGGCCGAATCGTTTTCGCCGCGATAGAGAACGTATTTTCCTTTGATGCATCCGAAGCTGAACTCGGTCTGCTTACATTTATCCTCATCGATCAAATGGCGATACTGGTTCGCATCCTTCTTGTCGCTATGCTTAACTTCATAGATCTCGCAGGATGCGGTTTTCGGATCAAACACGACCATATCGAACTCGCCCACTGCAAATTGGAGCTTGAACACTTGGCAATTGGGATACGCCATCTTTGTTTCAAGAAGAACTATATCCTCAAGCATCCTTCCCTTCACTTCACTGAGTATTCGCGCTGCTACCATATTGCGTTCCGCAAGCGACAAGGTTCTGAACACGTAGTCGAGCATAAGCTGTTCGATTAGCGCTGTTGCCTGTGTGTATCTCATGCCCGGCTGAGTTATAATAGTATGCTTCTCCTTCTTATCGAGATCAGGCAAATGTATCACATCTACATCGACCGTTAGATCGAGGAGATCAAGATATTCCTTTATCTGCAAGCGATGCGCATCCGTTATGTTGACCTTCTGCTCTTCGCGGTTCAGTATTTCAAGCATTTCGCGCAGGCGCTCCGTAACAACCTCGGTATCAATGCGGTCGAGGATGTCGGTCGTGCTGCGCAGATTGTTTGCGGATACACGAAGATCATGCGATCTGAACCGCCTTGTCAGCACCTCTATCGTGAAACGGTGGTTAATGTCCTCAATTATCCTGTTTATTGCTCCTGTTAGTTCACCGCGCTCGTAAAGTTCAACAAGGCTGCCGAAGTGTCCGCCGTAGCGGTAATACTTGAGAGAGTGCTGAATGTTCCTTGCAATAGCGCTGTCAACATATTCGTCGGTGGATTCCTTGCTGGCAAACGTAGGCTCGATATTGTAGTTAATGCCCCCCATACTCATCGTACCGCCATATCGAATGTACTCATCGACTCCATGTATTCCGAGCACACGCTCGAACTCACGGTAAGGGATAAGCGTTGTATGGAGCATTATGCAGCGGTCATAAAGCTGCTCGTCTTCGGAGAAAACAAATCCCAACGAATCCGTTCCGGAAAGGACTATCTTCATCCCGCTTGATGCGTAAACATCCGAAAACAGCGCCGCTCCCTCGATGAAATCCTCCATCAGAGTAACTTCATCAAGGAAAACATAGCGGATGCCATCGGCTTCGAGCGATTTTAATTCTTGGTTAACTTCAGCAAGAGTGTTTTTTGCATTGATCTGTATGAAGGCAGTTTTTGCGAACATTTCCTCGCTCATTTCAGAAATGACCTGCCTGATCATCGTGGTCTTTCCCGTGCGGCGAAGTCCATAAAGAATGAAAACGCGATCTGATATGTTTCCAAAAACGTAATCGCGCAGCATAGGAAAAATATCACGCTTCTCAACGAGCGCTACGGGCTCGATGAACCTGTTAAGAGCATCACCTTTGCGAACTGTAATGAAATCCCTCATGGCCTTATCCTTTGGAAGTCCAGCTTCCTTCAAAAGCGCTTGAAGACGCTTTCGTTCCTCTATGGCTTCACTCAGTGCCTTGAGTTCTTCCTCTCCAACTATTCTTCCATGCTGCTTTCCGTTTTCGGTCCACTGATAATAAGGATAGGTATTCCCTCTCGTTGTTTTGTATGTGATACCGCCGGACGGAAGCTCCGCTATTCTTTCTCTTATCTTGCGCTCTTCCCAGTTGGTCATACTTCTCACCTCCAAGGTTTTTCAACATCATTTTACTCTTTGCAACTTATCGTGTCAAGATGAAAGATGCTTGTTTTCGTATTTTGCGTGGTTTTTCGCTTGGTTTTGATATTTTTCTAATAAAGAATACTGCTCCCGTGACTGCAAGAATAATCAGTCAACGGACTATCACAGTATGGATGCACAGAGCATCTTATGGACAGTATGGACTTACACTTTTTAATACCGCATTTTTCGTTATTTACTTTGCATTAGTAATCATTATTTGCTAAAAAAGTATATTTTTTCAAAACGGGCTGTTTTGTGAAAAACGGCTCGTTTTTTTGGCCTATTACCCATGAGGGGACTTTTTCACAGCACCCTCTCCCGCTCCTTGAAAACTGAATAGCCAAATCGAGTAACAGCATAATGATACTTCCGCCTTGAACGCTTCACAGCATTGGGCGGCTCGGCATAAGCATGCGGAGGTCTGAGATAGGACATGCGTGAGGACGACGGCTCGATGAGGTAAACACATTTATTCTTAGGGAGCTTCCGCTGGATGCATATCAAAGCGCTGTGGCGCATATGCGACCGTTCGATCGAGCAGTCAACAGCATCGGACTGCTTCGCGCTTACATGCTCGATTCGCGCACATTTCCTGTACGAAACGCGCAGAAAGCGTTTGAACTCTGCACCCAGGCCGCCGCGATCGATGAGACGAATAGGCCGTATGTCATCGGCGAGGCTGTATTCTGCCAACCGCACGGGAGCAAAGAGAAGACGATGATAGGCTTCGTCTGCGGCAAACCTGGTCGCGATCCGTACATCGTCGAAGCATGGAACTTCTTCCGAGGAGTTACGTTGTCCAGGATCGGGCAGAGACCTTGGACGCACCGCGGGCTGCTGACCGAGCTGTTTGACTACTCGGAGGTGCTGCCGAATGCTTAATACGGTTGTTTTCAACGAGCTTCCGCTTGCGCTTGAGTATGTAAAGCTCCCCGGTGTGCCTGAGGCTGATATTTGGCTGCGTCGAAACATCCAAGAGGCGACCGAGAGGGACGACGAAGGCAATGCCTATCCCGTATGGATAGCCGAAGAGGCGTATATCCGCACGACCGTGGACGAGGCGGAGGTCGCGGCGAACTTCGACAGGTTCTTCGAGTACGCAGCCGCATGGGATTTCCGAACCATTCACAAGCCGCCGCTCACCGCAGATGAGAAGATCGCTCTGCTTGAGGCGCAGAACAAGGAGCTTACCGGAGCTCTGATCGATACCGAGCTTGCGCTTTGCGAGCTTTTTGAAACGCTGGGAGGCGTATAAGTATGGCTAAGATCTATGCAGATTTAATAAGACGAGGTCTCAAGACCATCGAAGACGTTCCCGAAAGGCTGCGTGATGCAGTCATCACTATTCTCAAAAAGGAGGAGCAAAACGATGTATAAAATTCTCGACTTCATCCGCTGGGCGCTGACTAAGGCAAAGCGCGGCAGCATACCTAAGAGCGCAAGGCTGCTCCTTCCCGTGGCCGAATGCGGAACTGAACCCTGGGAGTACCTGTTCGGCAGCGTTCGTGTTGTTACGAATCAGGCAACGCTCGATCGGTATTTCAACGAGCACTACTATAAGTCGTTGACGAGGGAGCAATTCGACTCTTACACCCAAAACTGGAGCCGAAAAGGCTACGCGACCGACTGCCAGGGCCTTCTCGATGCGTACATAACCTACGAGTGCGGCGAGAAGTTCGACTGGAACGCTGATATGAACTATAAGTATGCATGCGACGCATCCACCAGGGGCGCAATCTCGGACATCGATCGCCCATATGTGGTCGGCGAAGCACTTTACATGAAGAAAAGCGAAACTGGCAGGATGAGTCATATCGGTTGGGTCTGCGGCTTCCTTCCGAATGGCGAGCCGCTCGTTGTGGAGGCGCGCGGCATCGCGTATGGCGTTATCGTAACGAAGTTCAGCGATCGTCCGTGGAAGTATCGCGCGTTGATGAATCTCAAATTCGACTATTCCGAACAGGCCGAGCTTTATCCGCGAGCGGAGCCGATCGTGCTTTCTGTTACCAATCCGACTATCCAGGGCGATGCGATCCTGAGCCTGCAGCAGGCGCTCAACGGCCTGAACTATACGGATGCCGATGGCAAACGTCTGACTGAGGACGGCAAGTGCGGACAGCGCACGATGCAGGCCGTCCGTGCTTTCGCGAACGCTCACGCGGTTATCACCGAACCCGCGCCCGCGCCTGAACCCGTAGAGGTTCCTGTGCTGCCGCCCGTTGTCGGCAGGATCGATCTTGAGAGCGCAGGCATCGCTGTCTGCGCGTTCCGAGTGGACGATCTGCCGGTGAGCGGCAAGAATGAGGTGAAGAGGACATGAGCGATATAGAAATCATTCTCGCTGCGCTCTCGGCAGCATCTACCGTTTGCGCGATCTGGTTTGGTTACGCGGCGTTCCACCGCAACCGCAAGCGTGATGATACGGACAGCGGAAAGCTCTCCGGCACGATAGTCGCGGAGCTCGGGTATATCCGCGCAGGCGTGGACGATCTCAAGCGCGAGCATCGCGAGACCGCGCGAGCCCTGGGCGAACTCACCGAGCGGCTCGCCAAAGCAGAGGAGCGTCTTGAGCAGATGCATCATCGTCTGAAAAATATCGAAGGAAAGAAGGCTTAGCATGAATAGTGCATCGAAGATTAAAGTATGGGCGAAAGCCGCCGCCATCCGCGCGCTGCGCACATTCGCGCAGTCCGCGCTCGGCGTGATCGGCGCTGCAGCGATGATCACCGAGGTCAACTGGCCTGTGGTGTTTTCGTCAGCGGCATTGGCTGCGGTGCTCTCGATCCTGACGAGCATCGCTACGACTCTGCCGGAGGTAGAGGCCGAGTATAAGGAGGAGCATCGACATGAGTGATGCAAAATCCAATGTGCGTATGCCGCAGCCCATGATCGACATTTG
>JAFZJT010000244.1 GCA_017553815.1 Clostridia bacterium | reverse complement strand
ATGGTCTCGGTCAAAAGTTTGTGTAGCAACAAGCGGAGCTCTGCGTTTTTCGTGTGCAGTTTCGCTTGATCTGCACACTTTTTATTTTTTGGAGGTAATATGGATTCTCAAAGTTGTGCTCAATTTGAAACTGTTCTCTGGGTGGTAGGCTTCATACTCTTTATCACGCTTCCGTTCATTATTCCCGCTAAAATTCGAAAAAGCAAAAAGAAGAAAGAAGATGAGCTCAAGCAGTTCATGACCTTAAGCGGCCAATATACTGCAACTTTGATCAAGCGAGGCCCTGGTTTATCAAAGGGTTTGAAGGTCAAAGATATATATAACTCCAAAATCGGATACAATCCGGAAAAGATCCATTATTCTTCGGCTACTGTCGGAGGGATAACTACCGGAGGTTTTTATAAAACCGGTGGAAACTACTATGAAGCGGGAAAAGAAAAAACCGGGTATTACAACCTCTGTTACAATAATAGCCCAATCTTTTTCATTCAGCTTTCCGATAAGGATTATAATGCTGCAACGGAATCTCAGATCGCCAACTATCTAAACAATAAAAAGCAGATAGTGCTCTTGGAATCAAACTCATTCGAAATTAAGCTTTCCGCAAGCACTCCGCAAGAGGAAGTTCAAAGGCAGCTAATGAAACAACTTCCGAGTTATGATAGATGCATTAAGGTAAGGGATTGGCTCTGTGCAAATGAATAACATATGACATAAAGAAAGGATGTGAACGATCATTTCATTTCCTTTCTTTTATTATTGTTTTTAGCCGTATGCAAGAATTGCATCTGCTGCGCAAGACAATTCTTAAGTATAAGCTGCCGATGCTAAAGGAATTACTATGAAGTTGTGAAACTCAAGTTTGAAGAAAGGATTCGCCTCATCCACCACAGCCTAGCGGCTGCGGTCCCCCTTCCCCGATCAGGGGGAAGGCTTTCGGTTGCGCGCATTTCGCTTTGCACTTTGCACTGTGCACTGTGCACTTGAACCGATCTCTATTATGAAAAAACCGCGGAGCTTTCCGCGGTTCATTCCATCAGTTTTCTGAGGCTTTCGATCGCCTTTCTTTCCGTGCGGCAGACCTTCGGCTGCGAGAGGCCCATTTGGGCGGCGGTCTCGGTCTGGGTGAGGCCGCAGTAGAATCTCAGCCGCACCAGCTGTTTTTCGACCGGGCAGAGCTTTTCCACCGCCTGCTCCGCTGTAACGCGGTCGACCGCGCGCGCTTCCATCTCGCTTCCGTCGGGCAGTGTATCCGCGAGCGCCGCCTCCCATCCCGCGCGGGGAGCGAAGAGCGACGCCCTTTCCTTCGCCGCGCCGCGTAAGGAACGCCTTATCTCCCCCGCTATCATGGGCACGGCATAGCTCGAAAATTTGACTCCGCGAGTCGTATCGAACCGCTCCGCCGCCTTTATGAGGCCGATGGAGCCGGTTTGGATGAGGTCGTCCGCATCCGCGCTGCCGAAGAACCGCGCCGCCACCGCGCGGACGAGAGGCAGATTCAGCTCCACCGCCCTTTCGAACGCTTCCCTGCTGCCCGCGCGCGCCTCGTCAAGCAGGCGAAGCGTCTCCTCCCCGCGGTCCGCGGGCTCACCCATGCGGGCCGAACCTCTTCTTCATGGTCACGGTGGTACCCTTGCCTACCTCCGACTCGACCTTTACGCTGTCCATGAACGCCTCCATCACCGCGAAGCCCATGCCGGAGCGCTCCGCCTCCGGGCGCGAGGTGTAGAACGGGCGCATGGCAAGCTCAATATCCTCTATCCCCCGCCCCTCGTCCTTTACGACGACGATAAGGGTGTCGCCCTCCGCGTACAGCTCCATCACGACCTCGCCGCCCGTGTGAGCGTAGCCGTGTATCACCGCGTGGGTCACCGCCTCGGAAACGGCCGTTCTGACGTCCGCAAGCTCCTCCACGGTGGGATCGAAGAGCATGCAGAACTGCGCGGCGACGCCCCTGGCGAGCGCCTCGTTTCGCGTAAGGCTCATAAAGCTCGTCCTCAAATAATTGTTCATTGGCGGCTCCTT
>JAFZJT010000023.1 GCA_017553815.1 Clostridia bacterium | reverse complement strand
GCTACGAATAAGGCCGTAGCCTACTCCGTAACGATGAACGCGCTGACCGACTGTGCGGCTAAGCTCTCGGAAGCGGATAAGCAGCTTGCCGAGCGGCTTTACGAGCTTTACTCCCCCGCCATGCTGCGAGATCTTAAGGCATACAGCGATTACTACGCCGTGTATCAGGACAGCTCAGCAGGCAATATTGCGGAGCAGATAAACAACAGTTATCTGACCTTCAACGGTCAGAACGGCACCGATTCGTACGGCGAGGATGTTGAACTGCTGCTAAGGTATTTCGACGCGCTGGGATTGTTTATTTGATAGTTATATGCAAAAAGGCTGCCGGGTCGGCAGCCTTTTGATCATGAAGTTCAATCTTCGATGTATGACACACCGATGGAAAGCTGACCGCTGTACATCCAAACGACGGAAATCTGTTTATCGCCCTTTAAATATGTAGGCGCGCCCACGGAACCCTCGGTCACCCAGACATTCGATCCGGCCTTGAGCTTATACCCGGCTTCCTTCAGCCTTGACGTGTAATCGACGAAACTCTCCTCATCTACGCCGTCATAGTAAACGTAGGTAACGCCGTCGTCGGTCACGGCGATGCTGTTGAAAATACCGCTGCCGAAATATCTTGGCAGGTTATCGAGAATCTCGTGCGCATCCCATTGGGCAAGGACCGCTTCGTCGTCCGCGGCCTTTGGAAGCTCGATATCGTTCACATCATAGTCCCTGGACGAACAGCCCATGAACGAGACCAAAAGAAATACTGTAAATACAACTGAAAACAAATATCCGAGTGTACGCTTCATTCTTATTACTCCGAGGATGTATTGCGGTTAGTCGCTCGAATATTTTAGCATATATCCGCGATAATGGCAATAAACAAAACGCCGTTGGGCATAATAGCCTTATATCAACGCGGAGGTACGATATGATAACTTTGCTGCTGAGGACGGTTATAGTATACCTGCTTGTTTTCGGCGTGATAAGGCTTATGGGAAAGCGACAGATAAGCGACATGCAGCCGTTCGATCTTGTTATAACGCTCTTGATCGCGGATCTTGCTTCCTCGCCGATTTCCGACGGGAGCATACCCCTGCTTTACGGCGTGATTCCGATACTGACGCTTTTCATACTGCACAGGCTCGCCGCGTTCACCGCGCTTCGCTCCGAACCGCTGCGCAAGCTTATGTGCGGCAATTCGATAGTAATTATCGATAACGGCATAGTCAACTCTCGCGCGCTTCACGCCGCGAACTATACTGTGAGCGACCTGATGGAGCAGCTCAGGATAAAGGACGTTTTCTCATTCTCGGAGGTCAAGTACGCGATACTCGAAACGAACGGTTCGCTTTCTGTATTGAAAGAAAACGAACTGTCTTCCGCAAATGAACCGGCCGTATTGCTTGCTGCCGACGGAAAGCCGGATAAAAGAGCGCTTGCATCAAACGGCATTACCGAAAGCGAGCTAAACTCAATACTGAAAAAAAAAGGCATTGGGCAAATCAAAGACTGCCTTTACGTATACCTTGAATCACCAGAATCTCTGCTTGTGCAATACGAAAGCAGGAAGAAAAAGCCGAGAGTGAAGAATATAGGTATTGTAAGGAGATCGAATGGATAAAACCGGATTTAAGAAAAACTCAGCGGCAGTCACGGCGGCGTTGATAGCTTCCGTGCTGCTGCTTGCCTCGGCATGCATACTGCCGGAGATAGTCATAGAAAAGCTTTGCGCACGTGTGGGCTCCGAACTTGATCTCGCAATAGATAACGCGATCTCAGGCGATTATGCTTCGGCTTATTCAAGAGCTGCTTTTGTCAACGAGAGTATCGAGCGCAAGGCCGATCTGCTGAAGCTCTTCTTCGATCATAACGAGATATACGCACTGATGGCGGCTTCCAAGAGTGCGGAAGAGATAGCCCAAACAGAAGACGCCGCACAGCTTTTGGAGGAGCTGAACGACGTCCTTAAATTGCTTGAAGGCATGCGCCGGATGAATGACGCGAGCATCTATAACTTGTTCTGACGATCAATCCCTGCGGCGAACAACGTTATCGGCGTCCTTGTATATGCTGTCGGCGGGAACTACTCCGCGAACGCAGGAGACGGGATAAATACTCGAGTTCCTGCCGATGACGGTACCGGGGTTGAGCACGGAGTTGCACCCCACCTCTACGTGATCGCCGAGTATTGCGCCGAACTTCTTCCTGCCGGAGGGGATCTGCTCTCCCCCGTTCTTGACAACGACGAGAGTCCTGTCGCTCTTGACGTTGGAAGTGATGGAACCCGCGCCCATGTGCGCTTTATACCCGAGTATGGAATCGCCCACGTAGTTGTAATGCGGCACCTGCACGTTATCGAAAAGCACAACGTTTTTAAGCTCCGTGGAGTTGCCTACGACGCAGTTCTTGCCGACAATGGCGCTTCCCCTAATGAAAGCGCAGTGACGCACCTCCGCACCGTGATCGATTATACATGGGGCGGCGATATACGCGGAAGGGAAAACCTCTGCGTCGTTGGCTACCCATACGCCGGGCTGCACCTCGGTGAACTCATCCTTAGGCAGCTCGCTTCCGAGCTTAAATATGTAATCTTTGATACCGTCGAGCGCTTCCCAAGGAAACTCCTTGCCGGAAAAGAGCTCAGCCGCTATAGTGTGCTCCAGATCGAGCAGATCGTTGATGCCGTACATATTGACCTCTTTATTTAATGGCTATCAGCAAGCCTTTTTGACGCATAACGTCGATCACCGAATCCACGTGCTGTTCGCAAAGCTCCTTTGAGGGAGCCTCGACCATGACGCGCAGCAGCGGCTCGGTGCCGCTCTTCCTCAAAAGTATCCTGCCCTCATCGCCCAAAAGCTCAGTGACTCTGCCGCATGCGGCCTGAACGTCCGGGTCGTTCAAAGCGGTATCCTTATCGGTGACCTTGACGTTTTTGAGCACCTGAGGATAGACGGAGAGTCCTTCCTTCAGTGCGCCGAGTGTCATCTTTTTATCGAGCATCACCTGCATGAGCTTGATAGCGGTGATAAGGCCGTCGCCGGTGGTGGCGTACTTGGAGAAGATTATATGTCCGGACTGCTCGCCTCCGATCAGATGACCGTTCGCGCGCATGTTTTCATAAACGTACTTGTCGCCGACCGCAGTCTTTTCATACTT
>JAFZJT010000243.1 GCA_017553815.1 Clostridia bacterium | reverse complement strand
TGTTCGTTATCGACAGGGTGAACAACGCGATGGAGTTCATGACGAGCCAGCTTTCAAGATGGCTTATCGCGGCGCTCGCTTTATGCGCGCTTATCACCGCCGTTTTGAACATCATCGCCCTCTGGGATAACCCCGATAAGCGCAGAAGGCAGCGCAGCCGCAGCAATAGAAGCTGAATAGTTTTGATCAAACCTTATCCCGATCTAAGCGCTCATAACCGACGGGCGCTTTTCTCATGCCCGCGTTATTTTGGATATGAATATCGCCGAAAGCGCAGCTGATGCAGACGAGATGAAGCAAAGAAGGGCTATCTGAAGCGTTGTTAAGGTTCGCTCGAGAAGTCGCTCCGAACCGCTTCCCATCACGGAAACGCTGCCGCTGATGAATAAAGGAAAAGCAAGGAAGCATATAAGCGCCGCAAAAAAGCCGTGCGCGAGCTTTACAGCAATATAAACGCCTGCGCGCACGGGCGAGACCGCGTTTGCCTGCATGAAGATGCAGATACCGCCGAAGGACATTATGAAGCAGGCGAGCGACAGAGAGCTGCGCAGATCGAGCGAACTTGAGGCGATCAAAGAAAGCCCATTGGTCATCTCGAGCATACCGACCGCGAGCGGACGGATGGGCGCTTGAAGCGAAGAAAGCAGCGGCAGGCGCATAAAAAGCTCCGTCAGCGAAACGAAGAAAACTATCGTGCCGCAGAGCTTTAGCATGGTCGTAATGCTCTGCAAAAGTGCGGAAGGGAATACGGATATAAGGCTCACATCTTGCGAGGATAAACTTCGTATCTGCGGCGTGCTGGCTCGAGCGTACGCCTCTGCTCTTCGCACCTTTCCAACGGAATGCTTTACCACGTAGCAGAGCGAAAAAAGCAGAAGCGCGGAGATATAATGGCTCATAAGCAGCAAAAGCGCGGGCAGCTGCGATCTGAAAGCAAAAAGGCGCGAGCCGACCGTTCCGATGATGAAAACGGGACTTGCGAGATTGAAGAGCGCTGTATATACGCTCCGTTCGGCAGCACTCAGCCTGCCTTCGCTTTCGGAGCCGATTGTAGCAAGCATCATAGAGCCCGTGGGGTTTCCCGCAAGCGCTCCGAGAAAGAAAAGCCGAAGCAGCGCGAAAAAACCGCCGCTTTCGCGCATGTCGAAAAACCCGAGCCGCTTCAAACAGCCTATGCAAACCGAGAATGGAAAGAGCGCGGGAAAGACGCCGTGCGCGAAAAGCTCGAGCCCCCTCACGGCGCCGCGCATCGAAGCATCGCCGAATAAAGCGAAAAGAAAAAGAAAACCTATCAATAAAACTATATAAAAACGCCTCATATCCAGATTCTATGAGGCGCTTCGGTTGATTATTTGTTAAATCGGCATATTAAACGGTGACGAGCGCATGCGAAAAATCATCGGCGCAGGCGCGGTTTTTAGGGAACGCGAGCGCATGTATGAGCTGTGCTTTTCGCGTGTGCTCGAGTACGGTTTTCGCGTTTTCGGGCAGATTAACAGCATCCGAAGCCGAGATAACGACGGGTAGCTTCGCCCGCTCCGAAAGCTTGGACAAGAGCTTGAGCGCATCCTTTTTCACGCCCAACACGCGGATATAGAGCGCATCCTCCCGCATGAAGGCGAGGTTTTGCTTATCGGCTGAGGTTCCGATAAGCGCATAGCAGAGTATCCGCCTAAGGCGCGCAAGCGTGTAGCGCTTCGTCTTGACCCTTTCAAGCAGCTCGGAGTAGGAGTTTGACGACAGCGCCGCGCGATAGATGGGGTTTTCAAGCCCCTCGGAAACATCCGCAAGCGCCGCGATACCGCTCGCGCCGAGACTGCGAAGCGCATGGAGGATGGCGGGGGAGAGCGCCTCCAAGCTCGCGGGAAAGCGGCCGCGCTCGGCTTCATTCAAAATTACTTCAAAAACCGCGTCGGGAACCTGCGCCTTAATAGCATCAAATTCGCCGCTCTCTGCTGCGTTTCTAAGAGCCGAGGCCGAAGCAAAGCCGGACGCCCTATCAAGCGCGGTGTCGTTATAGCCTGCACCTACGCGCTTTACGGCGATGGGCTCGATGCTCGGAGCGAGTTTATTCAGCTGCCTTAAATACTCAACCGCGAGCATATCGTTCGGCGCGGAAGTATCGAGAAGGATACCGTGCGCCCTCATAGCCTGCGCCGCCGCGCTCGGGTAGGAAAGCCCGCTTGCGAGCGCCGCTTGCATCGCCTCACCGCTTAAATCAAGAGATGCAGCCCTTTTCAGCGGATCGGTATCGCCGCATTCGCTCCCGAAAGCAAGCGCGTCCACAAGCCCCGTGGAAGCGAGCAGCCGCACTCCGCCGTATGCGAATCTTTCCGCGCAGGCGCAGGAAAGAAGGTCAGGCAATTCTATGACCATATCAGCGCCGCAAAGAAGCGCGAGCCTTGTCCTATTGAACTTATCAAGGCAGGCAGGCTCTCCGCGCTGAGTGAAGCTTGCGCTCATGCAAACTATCGCGTACCTTGCGCCGCTCTTCTGCTTTGCGCGAAGAATATGGTGCTCATGCCCGTTGTGGAAAGGGTTGTATTCGGCTATTATCCCGACTGAGTGCATATTATCCCCGTTTTCGTTGATTTTATATTCGGCTTTCAGTTGTTAATCGCAGTACGAATATGTTATAATACAAAAGCATTCAGCCGTCAACCGTTTTTTTCGGGCAAACGGCAGGCGGGGCGCTCCGTTCCGCAAAAAACAACATAAACAAGGAGAAAGAAAATGAAGATTCTCGTAATCAACGCAGGAAGCTCCTCGCTGAAGTATCAGCTCATCGACACCGCCGAAAACAAGGTTCTTGCAAAGGGTCTTTGCGAGCGCATCGGCATCAACGATTCCAAGCTCACCTACAAGCCCTCCGGCAAGGACGGCTTCGAGCTTGTTCGTGACATGAAGGATCATACGGACGCTATCAAGCTCGTTCTCGACGCGCTCGTAGATAAGGATCACGGCGTTATCTCCGACATGAGCGAGATCGACGCGGTGGGTCATCGCGTTGTTCACGGCGGCGAGAAGTTCGCAAAGTCCGTTCTTCTGACCGACGAGGTGCTTGAGACCATCGAAAGCCTCAACGACCTTGCTCCTCTGCATAACCCCGCGAACCTCATGGGCATCCGCGCCTGCCGCGCCATCATGCCCAACACACCGATGGTCGGCGTTTTCGACACCGCTTTCCATCAGACCATGCCGCCCGAGGCGTTCATCTACGCGCTTCCTTACGAGGCGTACACCGAGCACATGGTTCGCCGCTACGGTTTCCACGGCACTTCGCATAACTACGTCACCCTCCGCGCTGTCGAGATGCTCGGAAAGCCCGCCGAGGAGACCAAGATAATCACCTGTCACCTCGGCAACGGTTCCTCCGTCGCCGCGATCAAGGGCGGTAAGTGCATCGACACCAGCATGGGTCTGACTCCCCTCGAGGGTCTGCCGATGGGCACTCGCACCGGCGATATCGACCCCGCGATCGTCGGCTATCTTATGAAGAAGCTCGGTCTCGACCTCAAGGAGATGGACGCATCTATGAACAAAAAGAGCGGTATGCTCGGCATCAGCGGCGTTTC
>JAFZJT010000242.1 GCA_017553815.1 Clostridia bacterium | reverse complement strand
GTTCGGAACGGATCAGGTAGGCCGCGACCTCTTCACAAGAGTATGGAAGGGCACAAGGGTATCGCTCGTCATCGGCCTCGTCGGCGCGTTCATACCGTACGTTATCGGCATCATCGTCGGCGCGGTCGCCGGCTGGTTCGGGGGCAAGGTGGATATGGTCATAATGCGGATAGTCGACGTTATGATCTGCATCCCTCGATGATCTACATAATCCTCATCCTCGTCGTGCTCGGCGGCGGTCCGGTCTCGCTTATCGTGGCGCTGGCTCTCGGCGGATGGATGGGCTCCGCCCGCGGCTTCCGCGGCAGGATACTCCAGTTCAAGAACCGTGAGTTCGTGCTTGCCGCGAAGGTGCTCGGCGTGAGATCCGGCAGGATCGTCTTCCGCCACATCCTGCCGAACATCCTCGGCAACATGGCGGTCGGCCTCTGCTCCGCGATCCCCGGCGCGATCTTCGCCGAAGCCTCGATGAGCTTCATCGGCCTCGGCATCAATCCTCCGCAGACCTCCCTGGGACAGCTCTGTACGGACGGCGTAAAGGTATTCATGACACAGCTCCACTGCTTCCTGTTCCCGGCTATCGTTATCAGCCTGATAATCTTCTGCTTCTATATGTTCGGAAACTGCCTGAGGGACGCTCTCGATCCCAAGCTCAAGGACGAGGAATATCTGGCGCGTAAATACAGAAGGAGGAAAAAGTCATGAACGAGCATCTTCTTGAAGTCAATGATCTGCACGTCTCCTTCGATACCGTCGTCGGCGAGATCAAGGCCGTCCGCGGCGTGAACTTCCACCTTGACAGAGGCGAAACGCTCTGCATAGTCGGCGAATCCGGCTGCGGCAAGAGCGTCACCATACAGACCCTCATGCGCCTCAACGACGAGCCGCCCGCAGCGATCAAGCAGGGCTCGATAATGTATAAGGGCGAGGATATCGTCAAAAAAACGCAGAAGGAAATGCGCAAATACCGCGGCGAGGAGTTCTCGATGATCTTCCAGGACGCCATGACCGCGCTGAACCCCACCACCAAGATCGGCAAGCAGATGCGCGAGGCGATCAGGCAGCATAAGGACGTCTCCAACGAGGAGGCGAAGAAGCTGATAATCGAAATGCTCACACTCGTCGGGCTTCCGAATCCCGAGGTCATCTATGATCGTTTCCCGCACACCCTGAGCGGCGGACAGCGTCAGCGCGTTATGATCGCAATGGCGCTCTCGCTGCACCCCTCGATATTGCTTGCTGACGAGCCCACGACGGCGCTCGACGTTACGATCCAGGCACAAATACTCGAGCTCATGAACGATCTCAAGAAAGAGCTCGATATGGGCATCATCTTCATCACGCACAATATGGGCGTGGTCGCTAAGATGGCGGACCGTATAGCGGTCATGTACGCGGGTCAGGTGATCGAAAGCGGCACGGCGGACGACGTGTTCTACCGCCCGAAGCATCCGTACACCTGGGGGCTTATCGGCTCTATGCCGTCGCTCACAGGCGACGTTCCCGAAAGGCTGTTCTCGATCCCCGGCACTCCGCCCGATCTCTTCGCCCCGCCGAAGGGCTGCGGGTTTGCATCAAGGTGTCAGTACTGCATGAAGGCATGCGTCGATAATCTCCCGCCCGAGTATGAGGTCACTCCCGGGCATAAGGTCCGCTGCTGGCTTATGGACGAGCGCGTGAAAACGGACGTCGTCCCGCCCTGCGGAAGGGAGAAGACCCTTCGACCCGAAAAGGAGGAAAAGTGATGGACACGAAAGAGCTTTTACGAGTTGAAGGACTCAAAAAATACTTCCACCTCAAGGGCGGTCACGTCTTAAAAGCAGTCGACGACGTATCGTTCACGCTTCGGAAGGGCGAAACGCTCGGCCTCGTCGGCGAATCCGGCTGCGGCAAAACGACCGTCGGCAGGACGCTGCTGAAGGTCTACGAGCCCGACGGAGGTAAGATCTTCTACGAGGGGAATGATATCACCAAGACCACCAGGAAGCAGCAATTCGAGCTCTGCCGCAAGATGCAGATGATCTTCCAGGACCCGTATTCCTCGCTCAATCCCTTTATGACGGTCGGTGAGATCATCTCCGAGGGCCTCGACACGCATAAGATCGGTGTGAACCGGCAGGAACGCAACGAGATAATGTACGAGCTTCTCAAGCAGGTCGGGCTCCATCATTCCCACGCGAACCGCTTCCCGCACGAGTTCTCCGGCGGTCAGCGTCAGCGCGTCGGCATCGCGAGAGCCCTCGCGGTGAACCCCGAATTCATCGTCTGCGACGAGGCGATCTCCGCGCTCGACGTTTCCGTTCAGGCGCAGATAGTGAACCTTTTGCTCGACCTTCGCGATGAGCGCGACCTCAGCTATCTGTTCATTTCACACGACCTGTCCGTCGTTCGTTACATCTCCCACCGAGTTGCGGTCATGTACCTCGGAAGGATAGTCGAATACGGAGCCTCGGAGGAGGTCTACTCCCATCCGGCGCATCCGTACACGGTCGGGCTCATGAACGCAGTTCCCGTGACCGACCCGGAGGTCGAAAAGGCGAAGCAGTACACAAAGCTCCCCGGGGAGGTCTCGAGCCCCATCGACACCAAGCCCGGCTGTCTCTTTGCGAATCGCTGCCCGTATGCCACGGAAAAGTGCAGGACGGAGACGCCCGAGCTTAAAAAGATCACGCACGACCATTACGCGGCGTGCCACGTATTGTGAGGTTGATATGACTTATTCATTTAACATTAAATCCGACAGGTCCGGGAAGGTACCGTGGCTTAAGGAATATTTCACTCCCGACGCAATAAAGAACGAAGGACTTCTC
>JAFZJT010000241.1 GCA_017553815.1 Clostridia bacterium | reverse complement strand
TGTACCCAAAAACAGGTCAAACACAAAAAACACCCCTGATTTCCGCACATTGCAAGATGTGTTTCGCATGTAAACCCAAAAACAGCAAAAAGAAAGGGACTGTTGCATGCATTTTGCTTGCTTGTGCAACAGCCCCTTTTTGTATGTTTGCTCTTTTCACATCATATGCACTCATCATTTTTTCGGGATCGTGCATTGCTGACCATTTATCATCAAAGGTCGCTAAGCGATCGTATTGCGGGCAAAAACCTTGATCGATTTATTATGATTCTACGTAAAACTGGTTCTCAAACCAATGAATGAAATGATAAGAAACATCCTCTGTTAGATAATAGAGATCTGAATATAATAATGTTATTAGATCACAATCATCAAACAGCTCGAAAGGCCATTCATCCTGTCCCTCTGAATCCAGCAGGCTTCCCTGCTCGTCGGATTCAATACAATTCTCAATATAGTCTTTTCCCTCCTCGTTGCAAAGATAGATCAAGAGTTCTTCTATTACGCTATGCGCTATCAGCCCGTTGCTTTTGAAGGCACATGATCTAAGCTGGCTCAGTGTGCATTTCATTCTGAATAAGAAATCATAGTCATACAGTGTCAAGAATTGCTCGGGTAACAAAACTGCTAATGCTGATGCGCATAGCTGACCAACATGAGAATGAGGTGGCATAGATGCCAAGCCTGACAAATCTTCATTAATCATATCCAGGAGTATTTCACTCCCAGCTGTAAAAGACAGAGCCGCCTCAACTCCAAATTCTTCTTCTAAAAAAGTTGACCATTCTTTTTTAGCCTTGTATTCCTCAATAATCGAAGATAGACTTCTGTCGTTATCCTGCAAAGGAAAACGAACCCAATTCAATACTTTGCAGATGCCTTTGTATTTATCTCGGCGTATTGATTCACCTGATTCATACCTGCTCCAGGTTTTTGCGCCGACACTGGCGCCGACTGCTGCTTCCTCTATCGTTAACTTCAATTCGTTGCGGCGGCTCTTAATCATATCGCCGAGTTCTTTGCTCCCCTTAATTGTTCTTGGTGGCATAGCATCCTCCTTAATAACCGGTTACTTTAACGTCATTATGTCAATAAGTATACTTGCTGTCAATATCCTCGTATAATGATGTAGTAGTTTTTATTGTCCCTCTCCAAGGACATGTGCTACACTGTTTGGGATGCTGTGGATCGGTTTTTGTCTCCTACCGCTCGACGGTTTAAGAAAGGCTCCGACCACAGCCCTTTGCAGTATTGTTGATCAGTTAGATACCGCCCGACGGTTTATTTGGAACGAGGTTACAAGAGCAAAGTGTCTGTGGTCCCAAACAGCGTCAATAATTCTTTTCGGAGGTATCCGTATGGTTTGTGTCGGTATCGATGTAGCGAAGGACAAACATGACTGCTTCATCATTAGCTCGGAGGGTGAGATCCTCGCGGATGTTTTCACCATCCCCAACAACATGGACGGCTTTAAGCTTTTGCTCGAGCGAATCCGGTCTTGTTCCCCCTGCAATGACAAAATAAAAGTAGGGCTTGAGGCAACCGGACACTATAGCTTGAACATACTCGGATTCCTGATAAACTGCGGCCTGACAACCTACGTTATCAATCCTTTGCTCACCAACCAATACCGAAAGGCTAAAAGTCTTCGTAAGACTAAAACCGATCGTGTTGATGCCCGCACTATTGCGGCTATGCTGCTGTCCGATGTAGGCCTCACGCCCTACACGGACACATCATACCACAACGAGGAGCTAAAGTCACTAACGAGATACCGTTTTTACAAGGTTCGGGAGCGTGCAAAGCTCAAACAGTCCTTATCACGGCTGGTGACGATCCTCTTCCCGGAGCTTGAAAAGCTCGTGCCTACGCTCCACATGGCGACCGTATACGCCCTTCTTTCGGAGTTTCCCGGAGCCAAGCAGATTGCGGAAGCGAATCTCACTCATCTGAAGAACGTCCTTTACCGCGCCTCAAAAGGTCGCTACGGCAAAGACCGTGCAGTAGAGCTTCGTGAAGCAGCGCGCCGTTCCATTGGTTCGGTAATGCCCGCCAAATCCATGGAGCTCAAGCATACCATTCAGCTCATTCGTGTCTTCGACGCCGAGATCGCCGAGGTAGAAGCGGAGATCGACCGTATTATGGCCGAGATCGATTCTCCTATCACCACCATACCCGGTATCGGCAATCGGATGGGCGCCATGATCCTTGCCGAGATAGGCGATATATCCCGTTTTGATTCACCGGACAAGCTCTTAGCCTATTCGGGAATATCTCCTTCGACCTATCAATCCGGAAAGCTCAGCAACGCATACGCTCACATGGAGAAACGCGGCTCGCGGTATCTGCGCTATGCGCTTTTCAATGCCGCGCGACTTGCTTGCACTTGGGATGATTCCTTTGCCGCATACCTTGCCCGAAAACGGGCAGAGGGCAAACACTACTACGTTGCCGTTTCGCACGCCGTAAAGAAGCTCGTTCGCGTGATCTTCGCACTCCTAAAATCCGGAGAGGCTTACGACCCGCGAAGGCTGTCCTGTTCTCTCGGAGCCTGAGCACCGCTTACCAACCAGCCGGCGCAGCGTACCCTTGACAAACCGAAGCATTCAAATGCTATCCTTTTTTGCGAGGGCGATGCTGAGCTTTGTTTCCTGTTCTCCCGTCGCCCTCGCATCCTTTTCTTTCAGCATTTGAGTGCTGTTTGTCAAGGGCGGCGATGACCGTAAGACGACACCGACACAATTGCCAAATTCAGACTTGACTTTTAATAGTTAGTCTTTCGATATTGACAATGCTCCGCTAAAAGTCTACAATTATATGGATTTATACGGACAGAATCGTATGCAAGCACTCACCCACGGAGGAGAAATTGGACAGGATCAAAGCCATGATGAATATCGATCAATACCGTGCGAGCCAAGCGGAGCGCTCGCTCGTTATCGTTTCGCTCGGCGATTCGTATTCATCCGGCGAGGGCATCGAGCCCTATTACAGGCAGGGAGCAGCTAAAAGGTATACCGATCCCGACTTTCTTGCCCACCGCTCCGAAAGAAGCTGGCCTGCGCGGCTGACGCTTCCGGGAGTTTGCGGCATGATGGCGGAGCACCGCGATGAAAACTGGTACTTTGCGGCTGCCTCCGGTGCAAAGGCTATGCATATCTGGGAAAAGCAGAGCAAGACCGGCAGAACGCGCGTTTCAAGAGCCACCGACAACACGCCGCTTTACCGCACCTATCCAACGCAGAAGCTCCCGCCTCAGCTCGATATTTTCAAAGCTCTCGGCGATAAGAAGGCGGATTATGTTACGCTTACGCTCGGCGGGAACGACGCGGGCTTCGGCGAGGTGATAACCCATGCGATAGCGGGTCATACTTACGTTGGCAGGAGCTTTTTGAAGCTCAAGCTCGCTTCGCTCTGGCGGCAATTTTACGCTTCGGGCGGAATAAGGGACAGCCTTTTGAAGGCCTATAGGCTCATCGCCGAAGCGGCCGGGCCGCAGGCACAGATCATCGTTGCGGGTTATCCTCGGCTTTTTTCGCCATACGGGAGCCGAACGCTTTTCAGCAAGCAGGCCGCTTCACTTATGAACGACGCTGTCTCCGATCTCAACAAGCATCTCGAATACCTTATCGGAATGCTTCGCGTAAGCGGCTTTCCCATACATTTCGTTTCGGTGGAAAAGGAGTTTGAAGCGCACGGCGCTTACTCGGCGTTCTCCGACGACCCCGATGCCATTAACTGCACCGAATACATCCACCGCATCTCCTTCGGCGCGGACGCGAACGATATAGACGCGAGCAAGACGGCGTATTCGGGCTCGCTCCATCCGAATTACCTCGGCTCGGAGATCTACCGCGCCTGCGTTCAGCGCAAGATAGACGAGCTTGAGGCCGCAAGGCTGAGGATATGCATTGGTTTGGCTCCGCTGAAAAGCGTTCCGCTTCATTCCGTTCCCGCGCTCCTCTTTGAGGATCAAGGATCGAATGATACCGCCGAATTCTGGGCTGTGGACAGCGAAACAGCCGAAAAAGCCCTGATCACGGCTACCGCCAATGCCTCGAAGCTTCCGTACATCGTGGGCGGCGCAGCGGCGGTCGTATCGGTCGGGGCGCTCGTCGGCACGGCGGCGATAAAGCGGGCGCGAGCAATACATAAAACGCTTACCCCCGTGCTCGGCGGTGCGGCGAAGGAAGAAAACGGCGATGAAAACAAGGGAGAGGACAAGCCGGACAGCCTCCCTTGAGAGCGCTCCGCGGGCTTCTTGAAAAACCGATGAAAGAGTAGTATAATTATGCTGTGGAAGCATGGATAAGTTTTCATGCTTCCGCTGTATTATATAATGAGAAAAAGCTTTTCACCTGTTTGGAGGGTCAAAATGGAAGAATTGAACGGCGCAATGACGCTTGAAACTATAAAAGCCGAAGTAGGAGCCGTGATGAACGAGCTTTTTACAAATTGCTCCGAGGGGCATTACGCGCTTCGTGCGGGCGATATAATCATCATAGGCTGCAGCACCAGCCGCGTCATGGGCTACCACATGGGGCAGCACTCCACCGAGGAGGCCGCCGCCGCTATTATGGAAACGGTGCTCCCTCTCGTTCGCGAAAAGGTGCTGTTCCTCGCCTGCCAGTGCTGCGAGCATCTCAACCGTGCATTGGTCGTTGAGCGCGAATGCATGGAAAAATACGAGCTTACCGAGGTTTCTGTCAAGCCCGCGCTTCATGCCGGCGGCGCGTGGAGCGTTCAGGCGATGAAGCACTTCGCCTCGCCCGTCGTGGTGGAGGATCTTCGCGCCCGCGCCCGTGCTGGAATCGATATCGGCGGCGTTTTCATCGGGATGCACATGCGCCCCGTCGTGGTTCCGATACACAATGAAAACACCAAGATCGGCTGCGCAAACGTCACGATGGCGCGCACCCGCCCCAAGCTTATCGGCGGCGAGAGAGCGCAGTACTGATTCTTAGTGAATAGTGAATAGTTGAGGTTGAAACGCAAGCGTTTCTTTGATTTGATTGCCTCACCATTCAAAAAGCAGACTTTATGAGCGAAACAAACAACAACGGGATCAAGGTCATAAAAGCATCCGGCGGCGATAAAAAGCGCGGGTCGGACGGCATCGGCGCTCCCAAGCCGAGGATGAGCCGCACGCAGGTCATATCTCTCGGCTTTTTCATAATAATAACGGTCGGCACCCTGCTTTTGATGCTTCCCGTCTCGTCGCAGAGCGGAAAGCCGACGCCGTTTCTCGATGCGTTATTCACCGCGACAAGCGCGAGCTGCGTTACGGGGCTCGTCACGGTCGACACCGCGACGCATTGGTCGATCTTCGGCAAATGCGTCATCCTCGTTATGATACAGCTCGGCGGTCTCGGCTTTATGACGATCGCCACCTTCTTTTTCCTTCTGATAAACCGCCGCATGGGGCTTCGCGGAAGGGAGCTTCTTTCGGAGAGCATCAGCACGCTCGAGCTCGGCGGCATCATGGGGCTTGCAAAGAAGATAATCGCCGTTACGGCGGTTGTTGAATTATCGGGCGCGGCGCTTCTGTCCCTGCGCTTCTGCCCGCAGTTCGGCACTCTGAAGGGCATATTTATGGGCATTTTCCACTCGGTCTCCGCCTTCTGCAACGCCGGCTTCGACCTTCTCGGCGGCTTTGAGAAGTTCGGCTCGTTCGTGCCGTATTATAGCGACGTGCTCGTGAACCTGACGCTCATCTTCCTCATCGTGACAGGCGGTCTCGGTTTCCTCGTTTGGGACGATATGCTGAGCCGCGGGCTGCGCCTCAAAAAATACCGTCTGCATTCCAAGATAGTGCTTACGGCGACCGGTGTTCTGCTCTTTTTCGGCGCAGTTATCCTTTTCTTCACCGAGGGAAACGCCGCCTGCGCGAATATGCCCCCTTGCGAAAGGATACTGACCGCGCTCTTTGGCTCCGTCACGGCGCGCACGGCCGGCTTCAACACGATCGATATCGCCGCGATGAGCGATGGCGGCAAGCTTTCAACGATAATCCTTATGTTCATCGGCGGCTCCCCCGGCTCCACCGCCGGCGGCATCAAAACCACGACCGTATTCACGCTTCTCATCTATATGTTCAGCTATATAAGGCACAGCCGCACCTTCGGCGTTTTCGGAAGACGGCTTGAGGACGGCGCGCTCGACAAGGCGGCGACCGTGTTTTTCTCAAACCTTATGCTTATGCTGACCGCGACGCTTCTGATAGTTTCGATCGATAAGCTTCCGCTCGTGGACACGCTTTTTGAGACCACGTCTGCGGTCGCGACCGTCGGCATGAGCACGGGCATAACGAGGAGCCTTTCCGAGGCTTCGCGCGTTATCATAATAATGCTGATGTTCCTCGGGCGCGTGGGCAGTTTGAGCTTCGGGCTTGCGCTCGCCGAAAGGCGCGAGAGCGTGCGGCTCGTGGATCCCGTTGAAAAAATACTTATCGGATAAGCTTTGCTATTTCCGTGATTATTTGATAAAATAACGGTCAACGACCCTATTCCCTTACTTAAGGAGGCAAAGATGAAAAGCTTTATAGTTATAGGAGCGGGAAAATTCGGGCATTACTTCTGCAAATTCCTCTCCCACGAGGATGCGGAGATAATGATAGTGGACGGCGAGGAGGATAAGCTTTCCGACATGCTTTCCTACGTTTCAAGTGCTAAGGTCGGCGACTGCACGCGCAGGGACGTTGTGAAGAGTCTCGGCGTTGAGGATTTCGACGAGGCTGTGGTCTGCGTTCCCGAGAGCTTCCAAAACAGCCTTCAGATAGTCGATCTTTTGAAGGAGTGCGGCGCAAAGAACGTGACGGCCGTTGCGTCCACCGAGATACAGGCGAAATTCCTTCTTAAAAACGGCGCGGATCACATAGTATTCCCCGACCGCGATATGAGCGAGCGCCTTGCGGTCGCCATCTCCAATGACAGCATCTTCGACTTTATGAAGCTTTCGGAAGACCACGGCATCTACGAGATCACCCCGCCCAAGCGCTGGCATTCTCAGAGTGTGCTCGCGGTGGACGTTCGCAGAAAATACAACGTGAACATCATCGCGGTCAAGACCCCCGATGGCAGGATGTTCCTCCCCGGCGCGGAATACGTTTTCAATGCGACGGATCATCTCATGGTCTTCGGCAAAAACGCCGATATCGAGCGCATCACCCGATAAAGCGGTTTCAATCCTCTGCACACACAAAAACAGTCTTCGGAAAAGGAAAAACACCGAAAGGAGCTCAAAAAATGAAGCTTGACCCCATTATCATCTCTCTTTTGGACACGGATCTTTACAAATTCAACATGGATCAGGTCATCTTCCACAAGCACACCGACCTTTGCGGGCAATACTATTTCAAATGCCGCAACGAGGGCGTCGTATTCACCCCCGAAATGGTGAAGGAGATCGAAGAACAGATCGACCATCTCTGCGGCCTGAGCTTCAAAAAGGATGAGCTCGAATACCTGCGTTCCATCCGCTTCATCAAAAACGACTATATTGAATTCCTGCGGCTCTGGCATCCGATCCGCGATTACGTTTCGGTTTCGCTCTCTAAAAAGGGCGAGCTTTCGGTAGTTGTGGACGGCCCGCTGTTTTCCGCGATGCAGTTTGAGATCTACCTGCTTGAGATAATAAACGAGGTCTATTTCCGCTTCAGCTACAGCTACGGCGAACTGCTCAAGGGCGCCGAGGAGAGGCTGAACGCCAAGATAAACGCGATGAACGACGGCACCTACACCTTCGGCTTCGCCGAGTTTGGCTGCCGCCGCCGCCTTTCGAGGGAATGGCAGGATACGGTGGTGCGAAGGTTTGCCGCCGAAACGAAGAACTGCGTCGGCACTTCAAACGTTTATCTTGCCAAAAAATACGACCTCACCCCGGTCGGCACCTATGCGCATGAGTTCGTTCAGATGTATCAGGGTATCGATATGATCCCGCTTGCATACACTAACCACTACGCCATGCAGGATTGGTACAACGAGTACAAGGGCGACAACGGAACCGCGCTTACCGACACGCTGACCACCGACCTCTTCCTTATGGATTTCGACCGCTCGATGGTAAACAACTACACGGGCGTTCGGCATGACAGCGGCGACCCCTACGAATGGGGCGAGAAGATGATCGCGCACTACGAAAAATACGGCGTCGATCCGAAATCCAAGATCCTTCTTTTCAGCGACAGCCTCGATTTCGACCGCGCGCAAAAGCTTTACGAGCATTTCAAGGACAGGGTCAAAGTCAGCTTCGGCATCGGCACCTTCTGCTCCAACGACACGGGCGCTGCCCCGCTGAATATCGTTATCAAGCTCCAGTATGTGAACGGTCTTCCCGTTGCAAAGCTCTCGGACGCTACCGGAAAGGCCATGTGCCGCGATGGCGAGTATCTTGAATACCTCAAGCGCTCGGTCGATTTCCGCATCAGCAGGCACTCCGAGCCGAAGTGCTGACGCTATTCGTATTGACAAACGGCTGAAAATGTAGTATATTATAGGGTGTAGAATGGCGTAGTGTGTGCATTTGCATGCTATCATTTTGCACCCGAGTTTTTTACTATAGATTTGGAGAACGGTATGGATCTTTTCGATAAGTGTAAGAACGACTTTGTTGAGCAGGCTATCGAGTCGGGCATCTACCCCTATTTTCACAAGCTTGAATCGCGCCAGGCGCCGACGGTTATGATGGAAGGCAAGCGCCGCATCATGCTCGGATCGAACAACTATCTCGGCCTCACGAGCGACCCTCGCGTTATTGAGGCTGGCGTAAAGGCCATTGAAAAATACGGCTCGGGCTGCTCCGGCTCTCGCTTTTTGAACGGCACGCTTGATCTGCATGTTCAGCTCGAAGCGGAGCTCGCCGAATTCATCGGCAAGGAGGCCTGCATGACCTTCTCCACGGGCTTTCAGAGCAATCTCGGCATAATCTCCGCGATCGCCGGCAGAGGCGATTACATCTTCTGCGATAAGGAGAATCACGCCAGCATCTACGACGGCTGCAAGCTGAGCTGGGCGAAGACCATCCGCTTCAACCACAGCGATATGGAGCATCTTGAAACGGCGCTTCAAAGCGTTCCTCTTGGCAGCGGCAAGCTGATCGTGACCGACGGCGTTTTCTCGATGGGCGGCGATATCTGCAAGCTCCCCGAGATATGTGCGCTTGCGGAAAAATACAACGCCCGCGTTATGGTGGACGATGCGCACGGCCTCGGCGTTCTCGGCAGAGGCGGCAGGGGCACCGCGGATCATTTCGGCCTTACCGACAGGGTGGATATCATCATGGGCACCTTCTCCAAGTCCCTCGCCTCCCTTGGCGGCTACATGGTTGCGGATAAGCGCGTTGTGGACTACGTTCGCCACACCTCGCGCCCGTTCATCTTCTGCGCAAGCATCCCGCCCGCAAACTGCGCCACAACGCTTGCGGCGCTCCATATCCTCAAAACCGAGCCAGAGCACGTTACAAGGCTGATGGAGCTTGCCGCTTATATGCGCAAGGGGCTTGTCGAGCGCGGCATCAAGATCAGGGACAGCATCACCCCCATCATCCCCATTTACACCTACGATGAGATGCGCACCTTCAAAAAGGCGAAGGAGCTATACGACGGCGGCGTTTACGTCAACCCCGTTCTGCCTCCCGCCACCCCTCCCGGAGAGTGCTTGCTCAGAACGAGCTATATGGCGAACCTCACCACCGAACTGCTCGACGAGGCACTCGGCATAATCGAAAAAGTTATCAAAGAGGACTGATATTTCTGGCGGAGAACTCCGCCCTTCTTTGTTAGTGAATAGTGAATAGTTGCGGTTGAAATCCCTTTGGGATTTCTTCAAATAAATATTTCGTTTTGAGGCAGAAGCATGAAAAAACGCATAGTAATCATTACGGGCGCATCGAGCGGCATAGGGCTTGCCGCGGTGAAGGAATTCCTCGCAAACGGCGACCGCGTATACGGTCTAAGCCGCAGGGAGTGCCCCGAGCCGGGCGCCTTCAGCATCCCCTGCGACGTGACCGACGAAGCCGCCGTTACGGCCGCGCTTGAACGTATCATCAAGGCCGAGGGGCGCATGGACGTGCTCGTTTGCAACGCGGGCTTCGGCATCTCGGGCGCTGTGGAGTTCACCGGGATGAGCGAGGCGAAGAAGCAATTTGAGGTAAATTTCTTCGGCACGGCGGTCTGTATCAAAGCGGCGCTCCCCCATATGCGCGAAAAGGGGCGCGGGCATATAATCGTCACAAGCTCGGTCGCGGGAAGCATCCCGATACCGTTTCAAACCTATTATTCTTCGACTAAAGCCGCGATAAACGCGCTCGTGCTCGCCACCGCGAACGAGGTTCGCCCCTACGGCATAAAGATTTGCGCGGTGCTCCCGGGCGATATCAAAACGGGCTTCACGGGCGCGCGCGAGAAGAGCTCCGCGGGCGAAAAGACCTACGGCGCACTGAAAAATTCCGTTGCCTCGATGGAGAAGGACGAGCAGAACGGCATGCCCCCCTCCGCGATTGCCAAGAGGATGCTTTCACTTTCAAAAAAGAAGAACCCCAAGCCGCTCTCCACGGCTGGCTTGCAGTATAAGCTTTTCCTCGTGCTCGCGAAGCTGCTTCCCGCAAGGCTGACGAATTGGATAGTGGGCAAGATGTACGCAAATAGCAAATGAAATCAATGGGATTCTTATGCTTGAATACAAGGTAAAGATCATTACGGATTGGCATTTCAAAACCGAAAAGGCAGAAGCGAAGTATGAGGAGGAGATGAATGCGCTTGCCCGCGAGGGTTGGCGCGTGGTCGCTGTTACGAGTTTGGCAAACAGCATGAGTCTCTTAATAACCTTTGAGAGGGAAACGAGCGGGCCGTCGTCGTTCTGATGCCGATTTTTTTAGCGCGGAAAAGGGCGCATCCTCATAGGATATGCTTTCTTCCGCGCGTTTTTATGCGCCAAACCCGAATATATTTAGTTTTGCGCACCGAGCCGTGAACCTTTTCGGGGTTTTTGCGGTATCTGTTTATGAAGGGAGGTGCAGCGTTGATAAACGAATACATAGAAGCGCACGGCAAGCGCCTGTACGGGCTTTGCCTGACGCTCACGAGGAATCATCACGAGGCGGACGACCTTTATCAGGACACTTGGCTCCGAGTGCTCAAGAGCATCAAAAGCTATGACGCTTCCCTTCCCTTCGAGCCTTGGCTCACGGCGATATGCCTGAACACCTACCGAAGCTCCCTGCGCCGCCTTCTCAAAAGCCCGATAGTCGATTTTTCGGATGCGGAGAAGAAGCAAAGGCTTATGAACGCCGCACCCACGCCCGATAATGGCGGTGATGCCGAGGTTCGCCGCGCGGTGGATGCGCTTGATGAAAAGCTTCGGCTGACCGTGATACTCTATTATTTCCGCGGATTTGATATCAAGGAGACCGCCAAGGCGCTCTCGGTGCCCGTTGGTACCGTCAAATCCCGCCTGAACAAGGCTCGAAAACTGCTCAAGGAGGTGCTCAAGGGTGAGGAATATCTATGATTTTGAAGCCGAAAACCCGCCCGTTCTGAATGAAAATATGCTTCTGGAGAGGCTCGAAAAAAAGCGCACCAAGCGCCTTGCGCTATTGCTTGTTTTCGCGTATCTTCCCGTATACGCTTCTGCCGCTCTGCTCGCGGTTAGGGCATATAAAACCAACCCCGTGCTCGCCCATATCTGTATAGCGTTCATAGCGTTTTCTGCGCTCGGAAGTCTATTATGCGCCGCCGCATTTTCAATAAAGGAGGATAAAAAGCATGAGTGCAATACCTTCAATGGCAATAAATAATACCCTGCTGCTTGTGGCAATAGCGGCGCTTCTTATCTGCGCCGCGCTGATAATCGGCGTGTTCGTCTATCGTGACGCAAAGCGCCGCGGTATGTACGCCCTGCGCTGGGCGCTCATCGCCGCGCTCGCCCCCGCGCTGATGGGCTTTATCATCTATCTGCTCACCCGCACCCCTCGCACGGACGGCAAGAGCGGCTCAAGCGGCATTGGCATCGTTATCGTTTCGCTAATCGTTATACCCTTTTTACTGCTGTATTTTGCAAGCCTTTTGAAAAACCGCGACAGCGGAATTCGAATCAAAACGGTCACGAAAACGGCTCTCACCTTTGAAGAATACTGCGAGGAAAAGGACGCGGCGACCTCCGAAAAGGTGCGCAGTTGGCTCGATACGCTCCCCAAAGTCTACGGCGCGGCCAGGCCGCCCGTACACATGCTTCGCTATGACTCCGAATACAGAGGCGAACCCCGCCGCTTCTATCTTGCGGCGCTTCCCTGCACGGGTCGCTCTTCCCAAATAAAAACCGAGGTCGTGGACGGACTTTTTGCGTCCACACTTAGAATAGATGCACAGCCGAGCGGCGGATACTACAATGATTATACGCTGTATTCCTTCTCGCTTTCGGGAAACGAGCCGGATAAGTTCAAAGCCATCATAAGTGCTGTCGCGCTTCCCGTTGAGATAAGCGTTGTGGACTACAACCCAAGCGTGCTCTATATAGTTCCCGATTATTCCAAGGTCGAGCTCAGCGGCGACCTCTTCCTGCCCGATAAGCTCCATATCGGGAAACACAGCTCAGACGGGTATATCGGAAGTTCTTCGCACTCGTTTGTTGCGGATATGGATATCGACGAGCGGAGCGAGGTTTTTGAGATACTAAAAACCATCGATTCCGCAGAGCTTATCGAGGATACCGAAGCGCATGGGCAGACTTATTCCGACCTTTTCACTATAACGACCGTATACGAAAGCCGCAGTGGGCACGTTACGCATTGGGACTCGGTCACGTTTTGGGTGACGCTCGGCAAGGAAAGCGGCGATTGCATAATCTTTGATGAAAGCAGAAACGATGTTTGGTATATGAAGACCGACCGCGCATTCTATGATAGACTGTCGGCGCTGTTTGAGCCGTGATGAAGAAAACCCGCTTCGGAAACTGCTTCCGAAGCGGGTTTGTTTATCGCATTTTCTCATCCCACCGCCATCAGCGAGGCGATCTGATCGTCGCTCTTGCCTTCGAGCGCGCCATTTTCAACGAAGCTTAGAAGCGTACCCGCAACGATCTCGCCGTTGAGTGTCAGAAGCAGGTCGTAATCGCCGATTGCGTGGTACTTCGTTTGAAGATCGAACATATCGTCGATTGGCAGCGGATAAGTCTCGTATGGGAGCTCGTATTCGCAGAAGAACACGTCGCCCTCCATCTCGGAGATATCCTTATACTCGCTCAGCTCGCGGTGTGGGAAGAGCCAAACGCCGAGCTTTGCGTACTCATTGCCGTATTCATATTCCAATGTGTAGGCTATCCATTCATCGAGCTCGAAAACGGTGCGCACCTTCGTCAGCGAGGGCTCCCAGTTGTTTATGCCGCCCGGGGTGCCGGTGCGCTCTGCGGAGAGGCTCACCCCGTTCAGCTTGAAGCCACCGACGCTCTTGAAAAGCGTGAACATACCGGGCATGAGCTCGCCCGAAAGCGCCGCGCCCGCTTCGCTCGCAGGCGGTATCAATCCGCCGGGCGCGTTGGTCTCTATATGCGTGCTCGGCGCAGCGCTCGCGGCATTATCGCCCGCCTTATTGCAGGCAAGCGAAGTAAAAGCAAGAGCCGATGCGAGTAAGAGAGTTAAAAGTTTTTTCATTTTGTAACCCCTAAAAGACAAGTTGGATTTACGCCTATTTTGCAGCGATTACACGTTGATGCTCACTTCGTCGGTGCTGACGCTCTCAAGCTTCACCGAGGCAACGAATTCCTCCACCTGATGCGCGCTCCTTCCGGTGAACGCCCTCGGGTCGAGCGTGGCGGTTATCTCCTCCCTTGAAAGCGGGAATTCGGGGTCGTTTGAGAGCCGATCGAGCAGGTCGCAGCTCTCCCCCTCCTTCATGCGCGCGGTCGCCTCCATCGAGTTTCTTCTTATCACTTCGTGAAGCTCCTGACGGTCGCCGCCCTTTTTGACTGCGCTCATAAGAAGGTTCTCGGTCGCAATGAAGGGCAGATACTCGAGCACGGTCTTCTCCACGATCTTTTCGTTGACGTGGATGCCCGCGGTGACGTTGCGCATGAGCCTCAGCACCGCGTCGCAGGCGAGGAAGCCCTCGGGCAGCGAGATGCGTCGGTTCGCGGAGTCGTCGAGCGTGCGCTCGAACCATTGGGTCGAAGCGGTCATCGGTGCGTTCAGCGCGTCCGCCATTATGTAGCGCGAGAGTGAGCATATACGCTCGCAGCGCATCGGGTTGCGCTTATAGGCCATCGCGCTTGAGCCGACCTGATTCTTTTCAAACGGCTCTTCGACCTGGCGCAGATGCTGCAAAAGGCGCATATCATTTGCAAACCTGTATGCGCTCTGAGCGATCGAGGAAAGCGCGTTCAGAATGCGGCTGTCGTACTTTCTCGGGTAGGTCTGCCCCGCAACGGGGAAGATGGTGGAGAAGCCGCATTCCTCGGCGATAAGCATACTGAGCCTTTTGACCTTCTCCTCGTCGCCCTCGAGCAGGGAGAGGAAGCTCGCGTCGGTGCCGGTGGTACCGCGGCAACCGTGGAAATGCAGGTTTTCTATAACAAAATCCAGCTCCTCAAGGTCGAGCAAAAAGTCCTGCGCCCAGAGCGTGGCGCGCTTTCCGACCGTCACAAGCTGGGCGGGCTGGAAATGCGTGTACCCAAGCGTCGGCATATCGCGGTATTCCATAGCGAAATCGCAGAGCGCCTTTATCACCGCGCAAAGCTCGCCGCGAATGTAATTGAGCGCATCGCGGTAGAGCATCAAATCGGCGTTGTCGGTAACATAGCAGCTCGTTGCGCCGAGGTGGATTATGCCCGCGGCGTTCGGACAGCTTTCGCCGTAAACGTGGATATGCGCCATAACGTCGTGCCTGAGCAGCTTTTCCTTCTCCGCGACCGCCTGATAATCTATCTCGTCGTCCACGTGCGCTTCAAGCTCCGCAACCTGCTCCGCGCTCACGGGCAGCCCGAGCTTATGCTCGGCGCGGGCAAGCGCGACCCAGAGCTTTCTCCAGGTTTGATACCTCTTGTCGGGCGAAAAGAGGCGGAGCATATAGTCGGACGCATAGCGCGAGGATAGCGGGCTTTCGTAATAGGGTTTCATATTATTTTACCTTTCCTGTTTGAGCGATTTTTATTATCGTTTGAAAAGAATTCGCCCAAAGCATATGCGTTTGAGCGAAACAAAAGCGGGATCATCTCAGGATTATCTCTTCCCTGCCGGGGCCGACCGAAACGAAGCTGATGCGGCAGCCGAGCTGATGCTCCACGAACTCAACGTAGTTCCTCGCCGCTTCGGGAAGGTTCTCATATTTTCTTATATGGCTGATATCCACGCCCCAGCCCGGCATCGTGATGAACACGGGCTTGGCCGCGGGGAGCCTGGAGGGGAACGGGAAATCGCCCGTTCTCTCGCCGTTCACCTCGTATTCAATGCAGATCGGGATCTCCTTCATATAGGAGAGCACGTCGAGCTTTGTGAGCGCTATCTCGGTCGCGCCCTGCGCGATAACGCCGTAGCGCGTGGCAACTATGTCGATGGGGCCGACCCTTCTGGGTCTCCCCGTCGCCGCGCCGTACTCACCGCCCGCTTCGCGAAGCTCCTCGGCTTCCTTCCCGAACCATTCGCAGGTGAACGGGCCTTCGCCAACACAGCTTGAATACGCCTTAACTATGCCGATAACGCGATTAACGGGAATGTCGGGCGTGCCGGAGCCGATGGGCGCATACGCCGCAAGTGGCGAACTCGAGGAGGTGTAGGGATAGATGCCGAAATCGATATCGCGAAGCGCGCCGAGCTGTGCCTCGTAGAGTATCTTTTTGCCCTCGCGCGCGGCTTTTCTTATGTAAGCGCCGGTGTCGCCGATATAGGG